>JAIERK010000181.1 GCA_019746975.1 Candidatus Obscuribacterales bacterium | reverse complement strand
TCTGGTACCGCATCCAGTGACCACTTAAAGGTCAAAAGGCTAAAAGATTGGAAAGTTCAAGTGCCCGAACGCACACGGTTAATAATCCGGTTTACTAAAGCGTGTCGATCAACGTCCTCAATACGATCTTGATTCTTGTCGCGTATGGGCTCGCGTACGTGATCCCGTTCGAATTATTTATCGTCACGTATGCCATTTTGGGACCGCTCCATTACCTGACAGAGATTCCCTGGTTACAACGTAAGGGCTATTTCGTAGAGTCCGCGCAGCAGACCTGGTGGTTCTGGTTGCTGGCAATAGCTGCGACGGTAGTGACGCTGACGCACGTGGTCTACGGCTTTGCTCACATTAGTTTTATCGCTTTCGGCTCCGCACTGGTGATGGTGCTCACCCCGGACCGAAACAAACGGATCGTCGGAATCGCACTTGTGGCAGCACTCTCCTTCATCGTGAGATTGACGACCTTTACCGAATTCTTGTTCGGTTTATACCTGACCACCCTCATTCACGTGCTCGTCTTCACCTGGTTGTTCATGCTTCTCGGAAGTTTGAAAGAGAAAAAACTGTCCGGCTATATCTCCGTCGCGACATTGACTGTCTGCGCCCTTAGTTTCTTAGTAATGCCGCAATCGGCCAACGGTTACAAATACGCTCCTTATTTTGCGCAAAGCGCCGAGGCGTTTGGATACATCGAAAAAAGACTGAGCAATCTACTTGGTTGGACCAATGACTACGATAGTTTTGTTGCAGCAATGCGACTGGTTGCGTTCGCTTACACATATCATTATCTGAACTGGTTCTCCAAAACACGAATCATTCAATGGCACAAAATGCCTGTACGGACAATGGTATTGATAGGTCTTCTCTATACAGCATCGATGGCTGTCTACGCCTACGATTTCAGAATTGGCTTGAACGTTCTGCTCTTCCTCAGCGTCGCCCACGTCTATCTTGAATTTCCGCTCAACTGGAGATCATTCCAGCAAATTTCGCGAGAACTTTTCGCTACAAGAATCGGAAAGCAGCCGGTGCCCAGAGGAGTGCCCGTACAATCGCATGATCCAGCTTGAGAGCCTGCTGAGAACAACCCGCTTCAACAAAGTGGATGGATTGATTGCTCTGGTTATTTTCGCTTTGATGCTGAAAGTCTCAATCGATTTTTGTGCACCTGGTGTAACTGGAACTTTTCACGACGATGGTGTCTATGTAAGCAATGCGAAAGCGCTGGCAGAAGGACACGGATACAAACTAATCAATTTTCCTGGAGAACCGAATCAAACCAAGTACCCGATCGTTTATCCATTTCTCCTGTCCGCTATCTGGTTGTGCAATCCCACCTTTCCCGACAATCTCTTCGCAATGCAGTTGGTGAGCGCAATTAGTGCAGCGCTTTTTCTGGCTTTGTCTTATCTCTATATGGTCAGGTTTAAATACGCATCACGGGTAGTGGCGGCTGACGCGGCGCTTATCTGCATGACGATTCCCGGTTTCGACTTTTTCGGAGGACAGGTCCTCTCGGAGATGCCTTTTGCACTGAGCCTCGTTGTTGCACTTTGGGCATTCGACAGCTATTGCCTGCGGAATCAAAAATCTACACTTTCGAAAGTCTTATTGGGCGTCGCAGTGACACTTCCCGCCACAATCAGGTTGATGGGCTGGGTGGTGCCTGTCGCTCTCGCCTTTATACTCTGGCGGCGAAAACTTCTCGATAAAATCATCATCATGTCTTGCGCAGCGACAGGACTAGTTGCGATTCTCCATATCATTCTTGGCGCTCTCAATAAGGCGGTGAGTCAAACAGATCGAATTCAGGCATATCAGGACAACTACGTTCAATGGGGTATGCGACTGGCGACCTCCTGCGAAGGAGTCGTTGTCCTAACCAATATTCAGCAGATTCTCGCATTAACTACGAAGGCGATGTTTTCCGGACTATCTCAATTCGTACAGCCGATACCAATCTACTTGCTCATATTTGCTGCTTTGGGTTTAATCCCATGGTGCCTTTTCCTATCGAAAGGTAATAGGGAAAAACCGTTATCCGCGGTTCTATCTCTATATGCGGTCGTAATGATAGTCTGGCCATGGCCGCCGTTTCGATTTCTCGTGCCGATAATGCCGTATCTGGTATCAGCTTTTCTTACAGCCATCGTCACCGCGCTTTCGAGATTCAATCTGAAAGAATCGGTCGTATCAGGCGTGCTGACCGCCGTGATGCTCATTACCAACATCTATTACCTCAATCAAGTCACTCAGTTCATCGACATCTCGAAGATTCCGCTGATGTCTGTTCCAAAAAACACACTCGATTGGAGTTCTTACGAAGAGGTCCTTGATTGGATAAAGAGTAATACTCGCGATGATGACATTGTTGCCTGTACTTTTGACTCTCTCACCTATCTCTATACAGGGAGAAAATGCATCCGCCCCTATGAGTTAAACCTCGCATCCGCCTGCTATGGTCAAAACGAACCGTTGATTGGTTCGCTGGACGACCTGGTCGCCAACTTGAGGCGATACCATGTGCGATACCTGATCGTAACACCGCAGCCAGGTTATGTGGAGGAAAACCAGGTCTACAATCTGGCTAAAAATCTCGATGAAACCTATAAGGAGCTTGTCGAACCAGTACTGATTAGCAAGGATGGGAGATTTATCGTCATGGAGATCTCGAGCGGTCTGTACAACTGAGTCAATGCGTAACAGCAGATCCTTGGGAAACTTAGTGTTTGAGCAGCAGCCAATCCTTGGGAAGCTCTTTTTTTGAGTAGCAGCCAGATCCTTAGGAAACTTAGTGCATTTCTTTTTGTTCACATCGAAGCGCTCTATTGTTGTATTACTTGACAAAAGTAAATAACTTCTAGTGGCGCACATCGCCTGATCTTATGAGCACTTCGACGAGTAAAACATCCGGCGTGCCTAGTGGCATTTTGCCGAAATAATTGATTTGAAATAGCCGGACGGTCAGAACGAACTGCACACCGTCAATTCTGGCGGTGCCGGTCGGGTACGGACAGATTTTATATACTCTCAACGCGAGGACATTGAAAAATGAACCTGGGTATTGGTTATGCATTAATGGGACTGGCGGCTGTCGTGGTCGGCATGATAGCCAGGTTTTCCGCATACACAGTTCTTGTCAAATTCAGCAGGTGGCTGCCGGAAAAAGCCACCAAATCGGCAAACTTGATCGCAATGGTTGTATCCATAGTCGGGTTGGTTGCCGTAGTAGCACATATGGTGCTTACTGCGAAATAGGTCGATTACTCTCGCCTTGTTTGAGCAGGCGAGAATCGCACTATTTCATCAGAAATTTTTCTTAACGAGGACAAGTCAATGACTATAAGAACTATTCCCTCACTGATCGTGGGGCTAGGTGGTACTGGCAAACGCGCCCTTACACATCTCAAAAGACGAATCTATGATACCTACGGAGTCGAAGAGCTCCCCTGGATCAGGCTATTGTCTATCGATACCGACAGCGCCACCATCAACAATCCTCCGGTTATAAGTCAGCGAAATGGCGAATGCATAAAACTCGGTGCCAGCGAAAGCAGGCTTATCGACCAGAGCGATACACCACAAATAATAGGCAATCTCGATGCGCCGGAGAACAGGCATATCAAGGAATGGTATCCAGATCCGGAAATGAAAGTGGACTTTCCGAAGGCCGCTCGCGGGTCTGGACAAATTCGAATGTTCGGGAAGATCGGACTGCACAAAGGCGACAATCTTCATTCGAACTATCGGTGGTTGCAGCAAGCCGCGCATGAAGTGGCTGATCCTGCATCGTGGGCTAACCATCCACATTTTTCCGTAGACCACAATGTTCAATTCGTCTACGTTATCTGTTCGCTCTGTGGTGGCACAGGCAGCGGTATGTTCCTCGACATCGCCTACATGCTCAGAAAAATTGTCGGTGTTGATCCTTCGACAAAACGATTTGTCGGGATGTTCGTCATGCCGGAAGTATATGAGCCAGTCATTGAGAACCAACACATAAAGCGCATTTACGCGAACGCCTATGCTGCTTTAAGAGAGATGGATTACTTGTTGAACAGTCCGAAGAGATCATACCTAATCAAGGGGAAAGATCATACTTTCGTCGACTTCAAAGGCGACGTAACACCATTCGACTTCGTCTTCTTATTCAACAACAAAAACAGACGCGGGTCAGTAATTTCACAACGCCAGGTATCAGGAGATAAACCGATGGCGATTGACGACCGAGTAGCACAATACATCTCGGAAACGATCATGACGGATGTTCTCTCTCCAGTAACCGAAAGAACAGAATCGATCCTGAGCAACATCTTCACCTCACTCGGAGAGCCGGAGCAGGTCGGAGACAGGATTTTTCATAAAGCCTATTCAGCGGTCGGTGTTTCATCAGTTAAAATACCCGCGATCGATCAATACGCACCGCTTCTGCGCCATCGAATCACGGACGCTGTAATTGATTTCCTCCTGCGTCCCGATCCCGATATAACGGAAAAGGCGTTAGCCAAGCAATTCTGGAACGAACACGTCGCAGACATCGAAGAGAAGCTTGTTCTTAGAGCCAGCCTGAGCAACGATGTCGCCTATGGACGATTCCTGTCCAGCGCATTTTGCGATGAGTTTAGACTCAACAAACCCGCGTGCCTGGACAAGCTCAGACACTGGGTCGACTCGCTGACCGCCGACAAAATCAGGCAAGATCAACCGCTCTCGATCGAACAGAATGCCACCAATTATGGTGAGCAATTCGTCACCGGCGTCATGGATCAGGTCAATCGATCTTTAATGACCTTCGCCAGAAATCCAAAGCAGGGATACGCCTTCCTCTGCGAATGGTTGGAAGAACTCATGGCTTTGGATAAACAAAAGATGGCCCAGTTGCCTCCGGTGAAGGATCCGGTCGGCGACCCCAAGCGTCGCGTCAATGAAGCGATGGAGTCACTGCAAAGAGTATCCAATGACGTACAGTTACCGATCTTGCGCGATACCGTATACATTCTCCTCGAGCGGCTCTCTGAGTACTACGATTGTCGCGGCAGGGAGATTCGATCCCATCATTTGCTGACCAATGTTTATCAAAAACTGATGGCAGAGTTGGAATCATTGCATGCACAATTGAGAAGCCTTAGAGACACCATAACGGACCTCAATGACAGCAACGACTCCAAGTACTCGGCCAAGATTTCGTCGATGGGCGACTCATCTTCAGAGTGCATACTGATTGACAAAGCGCTGGTAGGACGGAAGGAATGCGAGAAATTCATAGACGGACTGCTAGCCTCTTTGTGGGAGAACGAAGACTGGGAGGCAACGACCCCATCGCTCACCGAAGAGATAAAGGACTTTATCGAGGCTGAGCTTGGAGTGCACCTGCTCAACATTCAACTCGATCGAAGCTTAACGGTTGAGAACAAAAGGGCACGCATCACGACCATGACCGAAGAGTTCGTCGATGAGAAGCTCTTCCGACGCAGGTTTCCATCTAATCCCGAAACCGGCAGACTTGAAGAGCCTCGCTATACGACACCAGACGGACGAAGTCTCTTGTTCAACTTCGCACAGAGCAATCTGTTGAATGTGATGATTGCACACAGCTCACCATTATGGTCGGTGAAAACACATCAGATCGGATCCGCCAGTCAACCAATTGCTTTCGTCGGTTTAAACGGAACCAAAATTCCGGAAGAGGTAGTCGCCGAGCTTCAAAAGGAGATACCTGGATTTCGCCCCACGGACATCGTTCTCTCCAACAGCGAACCGCGTATTTTGATCAAGCAGTATGATCCACTCTACTCGCTTGCCTCATACGACGGCATCGTGGACTTCGAGAACTATTACAGGAACACGGATAGGGTGTCGAACCCGATGCACACGGATAGGCGATTCACAATCGAACCGAATCCTTACTTGCAATGGCTTAGCTATGAGTCGTCACATAAGCATTCGATAGAACTTTGTTCGAAAGGTCACGACATAGCGGATGCGCTCCGACGCGATCTTCAATTCTGTCCAGATTGCTCGAGTCAGGGTCTAAAAACTTTGATAGTGCCGGGCAAGATTGTATGCCCACTCTGCCAGCAGATAGTCAACAAAGGCAGCAGAAAATGTCCTGAGTGCGCAGGAGTGATTGAAGGTCACAAAGCAGCTTCAGAGTATATGAAGCTATCTGGAGTAGATGAAGTTGTATGCCCTGGTTGCGTAACGCTAGGAAGACCAATCCCCGAAAAGATTGTGATCAGATCGAAGACAGAGAGCCGGGTAAAGACCTTTTGCCCGAGCTGCGGCTCCGCCTGGGCAGATATGTGTCCGTACTGCTCAACCGACCTCGAGAAGCCGACTTTATGCACCAAAGGCAGTGACCGATGCATCTTCGAAAGTCCGCCGATCGTGCTCTGCTTCTCCTGTCACTGCCCGGTAACTCCGGACACGACCAAGTGCCCGCGCTGCTTTAGGGAACTCGAAGAATGTAAGGTCTGCCTGAGTCTGAACAATGCACTCAGAATGATTCCAGCTATCTACGACGTCTGCCCGAACAGACATACCGCTCGAGAAGAAAAACAACCAGCGCCGATTCCAGCGATTATGTAATTCGCTGCGAAAGGAGGTGAATGACAATGGCGCTGAGTGTTTTTCTTAGGGACAAAAACCCAGATGTAGTTAAAGCCTGGGAGAGGTTCTTCGGACGACAAGCAAATCTCGACATTGGAGAAGGCGACCCACTGCAACTGGACCTGTCAGCCGTGGTTACTCCGGGCAACAGCTTCGGCATCATGGACGCTGGATTCGCTCAGGAGTTGAACGTTCGGAGCAATGGTCTATTCGAGGGACGAATTCGAAAGTTGATTGAGGATAAATACGCTGGCGAGTTGCCGGTGGGAACAGCCGAGGTGATAAAGTCCGGGCTCGATAATCCACAATTTATTGTGGTATCTCCTACGGTGCGCGTACCGCCGGAGCGATTGAGCTCTGCCAATGTCAACACCTATTTGGCAACACGTGCTGCATTCAGGGCAATTGCATCGTTCATCCGGAAAGAACGGCAGGAGGGCAGAGAGTCTCCGATTGAATCGGTAGCTCTGGTCGGAATGGGGACCGGACTGGGCAAAATACCCCCTGTTATTGCTGCCTTCCAGATGTACGAAGCGTACTGCCAGGTCGTACTTGGACACAAGCCCAACTTCGCAACAATCGAGTCCGCCGCAGCACACGATCAGGAGCTCAGAAAATCACGCTATATGTAGAGCCTTACCGATAGGCAACCATACGAGCCGGCGAAAAATACCGAGACCGCCGCATAGCGATGCCGTTCCTGGAACACGGATGCCGCCGGTATTACCTGCCATGTAGTTGACTGAGTCTGTGAGATCCTTCCACGTACCCGACACACCTTGCACGTCCGCCTGTCCGCCGAGCTTGCCTTCCGTACCTACTTCCCTCGCCACACGTGTAACTTCGGATGGTTCCAAGCGTTCCTGGAACACGGATGCTGGCCGGTATGGTTCCGAGCGTTCCTGGAGCATTAAGGATGCCATACCATAGGTGCAAGGGACTGGGACCGCAAGCCGGCTCCGGGGCTCTCAACCTCTCGACGAGTCCTCTGTACAATCGGACATTCTTACAGCAATTGTTCACTCGCCGCGTCAACCGGTAATAATGGCGTGTTCGAGTTCTGTTCAACTGAATCAAGAAGAATTTGCTCCTCAGTGCTGAGCTCACCCTCGAAGGACTCGGGGAAGAAGCCCTTCGCCTCTGCCCTGAGCTCCGCGACATCTTGGAAGCGTCGTTCTAGATTCATCGCGGTGGCCTTCTCAACCAGCAAGTTCATCTCGTCACTGACGGCATCGTTCACTTTTCTCGGGTGCGAAACACTAATCGGTTCTGGCTCTTTGCCAGTGAGTAGAAAATGTAGCGTCGCTCCCATCGAGTAAATGTCGCTTTGAGCTACCGGAGTGCCTCGAAATTGCTCGGGCGGAAGGTAAGCATGTTTCCCCACAACAGTACCTGTAGCAGTGGAGTCTGTCTGCTGCGCCACATTGAAGTCAACAAGTTTGAGCTTCCCGTCTGGTCGAAGAATCAAATTGTCAGGTGTAAAATCGCGATGCACTACCGGCGGTGCTAGCCCGTGCAGGTAAGAGAGCATCGTGCACATCTGCTTGATCAATCCCAATACTCTTGCCTCAGACAGCGGACCGCTTTCATCGACGATTTGCTTCAATGACTTTCCTTCGATGTGCTCCAAAACCAGATAGCTGCGATGGTCTTCGACAAAAAAGTCGATCAGTTTTACAATCTGGTCATGCTCAAGGTGCTTCAGAATTCTTGCTTCATTTTCAAAACGTTCCAACGCCTGACGTCGCACTACGACATCGACATAGACAGGCAGGATGAACTCCTTCAACACGACGGTGTCATTGTTGTCACGATCGTAAGCCAGATACGCTGTACCTTGGCCTCCGACACCAAGCTGTCCTCGAATCTCAAACCGTCCGTCATGGAGAGTTCCGCCCTCGGCAAGTGGTCGGAAACGCTCTCGCTTCGGCGGCGCTGATAGAGCCTGCAACCAGAGCTCTGTATAGCTATGATCGGCAGGTGGCTGAAGCGCTTGCAGCACCGTGGCATCACGTTCTACGGTTGGTGCCCATTGCTCGATCGACTTGAGAATTCGCTCTCGATCGTCGACCTCGAGCACAGATCCAAGCTTCACTACCAACTTATCATTCAGTGAGTCTGGCTTTTTCACCTGACCTTCGGCTATTAGATCCGCGTTCTCTTTTCGCTCGAACAAAAGAACCTGATCGGAAGGAGAGGTCTTTCCTTCAGGCATGGTGAGCCGAATCACCTTCAAAGCTTCCCAGGGCATATAGCGCCCATCAATTGAGACCACACGGTGCCTCCACAAAAACCTGAGACCCTTGCGGCTGAATCCCAGATGTGTTGGTCTGAGCATGTAAATTGTGCTGCCCAGAAGAAAGATAGTGGTGAGTGCTCCTTGAAACAAATTGAGAAAATTGATCTGATTGTTGAGAGCACTTGCTCCGGCTCCGCCAGCCCCTGCCACAGCTTGCGGAGCAAGATAAGCCAGCAAGCTCAGCCCCCATTGGGGTGCACCGACGACGAAGAATAGCACGAGAACGACACCTACATAGATAAGCTTCTTGTTGCTGCGCTCGCTTAATCGCTGCTTGAACCAACGCTCCCACTCAGCGAAAGCTCGGTATCTGACGATTAAGTCATCATCAGAAACCTTCGCCTCAACCTTTTTCTGTTTCGCAGCATATGATCTGTAGCTATCATTCAGTAGAGCAGCCTGCCGAATTCGATATCTCAGTACATGGAACCCTAAGAACTGTACGAATATAAGACCGAACGAGAAGCATAAAGTGAATCCATCATTGAACAAACTAGGCTCGCCACCCATGCGCCCATGAATTGCTGCGATGACAGACATGACACCGAGAAAAAACGGTGTAAGATTCATCGAAACCGCCGTGCCGATGTGCTCCAACACTCTTATGTGCCAAGCCTTCACCTCTTTCTTTTTGCTGTCCTCGAAATTCGTTATTGCAATCGAGACTGAAGCAGGCCATTTAAATTGATAAACGATCCAGCCAAGTAGCATAAGGCACCAGGTCCAGGCGAATATGCTCCCAGCGGCGCCCGTAGGACTCAGTCCGACGTAAGGGCCGACCAGACTGAAACAGGCCAAGGAGAGCAGCCAGACAACCCAGTAGAGGGACAGGCTTAGCACCGTCAATGGTGCAATATTTTTCGCCCCGAACACCCGTTTAGCGACGCGGGATGTTCTGTACGAGCAGAAGATCCAGTATAAATAAGTAATTGGAATAACTATAAATGGCTGAGCCCATGCAAATAGCAACATCAGTTGCAACGGCCAGAGCCTGGGTAGGCTTGCGATCAGACTATAGATCTCTAAACTATCAGGCTCTTGTTGTGCTTTTCTCGGCACGACAGCAAGTGACTGCTCTGTCCCTTGCTGTGCCAGACCATCCACGGAGGCTGGCAACAACTCAAATGTGCCATCTGCCTCGGCAATCGCCTCCAACACGGCATCAGCACTTTCATCATCCGCGACTTTCAGCGTTATCCCAGGCTCTCCGTACGAGGCATCTTGTGTTGCACTCGAGGACTCGTCCTTTGCGGACTCCGATCGATCGCTCATGATTGATTGGCTCCCACTGGAGACGAGTTCTCCGGTTTGCTGTCTGGCAATTCGACGAGTTTGTCGATTAAGTTATCCGCGCTCTGGATACGATCTTCAGGTTCGAACTCAGTTAGCAAAGCGACGATGGCATCTAACTCCGCCGACACCGCCGGAAGTGCTCCTTTAGGTCTGGACGTAGAGAGCGGTGTAGGATCGCGTCCTACTAATAGGTAGAAAAGCGTGCAACCGAGAGAATAGAGATCACTCTGCGTAGTCGCTTTACCACGGAGTTGTTCGGGAGACATGTAGGCTTGCTTCCCGACCAGCGTACCTGTAGCTTGGCCGATGAACTCATTTGCTGCACCGAAGTCGATCAAGGTCACAGCGCCGTCATTGCGCAAGACTAGATTGTCCGGCGTCAAATCGCGATGCACGATAGGAGGCTCCTGAGAATGCAGATACCGAACGATGTCAGCTATCTGCATCGCCCAGCTGAGGACTGTCTCTTCACTCTGAGGTCCATTCTGTTTGACATACTGCCGCAAATCCTGCCCATGGACGTAGTCGAGAAGAAGATAATGCCGTCCTTCCTCAACAAAGTGATCACGAACCTTGGCGATATTGTCGTGTTCGAGACGCATTAGGAACTGCGCCTCGCGTTGAATACGCTCTTCGGCTCTCTGTCTCGATTCGTCTTCCGCGTTTTGAGGAATAACAGCTTCCTTAACGACGACTGTGTCCAGCTTGTTCATCTGGGCCAGATAAAGAGCAGATAGCCCACCAAATGCGAGTTGTTTTGAAATCACCAACTTGCCACCACGAAGCTTTGCATCAGGCTCGAGCGGCACGAAAGAGGTCGCGTTGAATCGACGACTGAGCTCCTCCTCCCACATCTGCGTGTAACTCAACTGACTGATACCCCGGATCTCATTCTGCAGTTTCGACTGATAGTCAACCAGCGCAGGGGCGCGAACACAGTCTACACCCCACAATTCTACAGCCAACAACAGTTGCTCTCTGTCCGACGCATCAATACAATTCAAGTTGACACTCACACTTGCACCATCAAAAGTCAGCAACAAATGTCCGTGGTCGGTCGCTGATGTTTGAATCAGATCGGCATTCTTAAGCTCGCTCCAGGAGCGATTGCGTCGAAAACGCATATTCGGCAACATAAATAAAGGAAAAGCAATACCGTCTTTGGAGACATAAAGTTTGTCATCTTCCGAAAGCGCGGTGAGCAGCAATCCCATCAAATTAATGGCGAGCAATCCAAAGCAGATTACGAAAGTCGCCCAGCTATAGGCGAGCTCGGGATTCCGGTAGACGTGCCCAACAAACAAGCCTAGAAGGATTGGCGCCAATAACGACCAGAACGGCATAGAAACGCACATGACACCGAAGCCTACTCTCGTAGGCAAGGTTTTGTACCGGACAGAAAGCTCTAGCTCTGCCATCGCGTCATTTTATTCCAAGCAGCAAAACTACCCCAGATGCACTTACCCAGAAATCTTGGGTCCGCTAACGTGTCTTAGCGACTTGTTTACAAATGGTCGTTACTCTAAGTGCAGAATCGACTTTTTATAAGCGATTTTTGCGCTCAGGCAGAGCACAGGGCGACGGCGGCTAACAGAGGAGATAATGATGCCTGACAGCTATTCAACGGAATTCACCGTTTCAAATCAGGTTCCCGTTGACGGGATCAGTGTGAAAGGTGGGGCCACATATAGGAATGCCTCGCTGGGACAATATCAGAGCAATTTTGCTCCAATCAACGTATTCCCTCCGGTAGTAAAACAACGGTACGGAAGAGAGCTAATTTCTCGAATTGAGCGAGCGACAGCGCTTGCCGAAAGCCAATCTGCTGAGGACCATTGGCAAGCAATCTTACTGTTGTGCGAGATGTTTGGACGCGGAGAGAGCGTCAATACGGCAAGAATCAGAGAGGTAGTCGACAGCCTCGGCGGACCTTCCCTCATGCCTACGAGACTCACTACCATTCTCGAAAAGTTGCACTTCGCCAACGAATTTGGTGATAGTAACAAACTCGACAGAATCCAACTAAGCGAGGCGGTCGCGGAGATGTTGAAAAAACTTGATGGCTCTCTAGAAGAGAATCAGTTCCAATCTTCTTCTCTAGGACTCCCAGTACAAGCAGTGGCATATCTCTGGGAAGGTTTGGAGAGCCAAAACAATCGGACCGTAAGCTTGACTGCCAATCTGATAAAGTTCCTCAAGGAGAGGCATCTGACAAAGGTCCTTCCTTCCGTTAATTCAATTTATGACGGTTACAACGTGCTTACGTCGGTGAGCTATCTGACTTCGATCAGAAAGCAGATTTTCAAAGAAAAATTGTTGCTGGCAGATTCAATGTCCAACGAGGATCTCAACATCGCCTACAACATTTATCCCCTTCCGAAAAGCAGAACACAAGCCGGATACTACAAGCGGTATGAAGAACGCATGATGATTCTCGAGAGCCAGAGGATCAAGTCGGAAATTCGACTAATTTTTGCCTTACGACTACTCGAGACTCGTGTTGTTGCCGACCAGCCTTATGCCATTAGCCTCCTCGCCGAAGCGATACGCGAAGATGGTTGGAAGCATCAAAGCCACATACTCCTAGAAGCATTCAAGTTTCTCAAAGACGTTGCCATCCCGCAAGAGATTGTGGACGCGCACAACAGCCTCCAGACAGGGCTTCGATAGTTGGTCCTATGAGGAAGATTTTCTGATAGAACACCTACAGGATAAGGAAAAACAGTTCATACCTTTCCCTCACCAGTCCCACATGGTCAAGGTATGTGTACTTGGTTCGCACATATGCTTTGACCATGCGGTCATTTTTTAAGGCGAACAACGTGGTGCTTTTCCTAACGTACACTTCAATTCGAGTATTTGAACTGGTTCGGACTTTGTCGAGGAGCCTTATGGAAGCCGGCGCTCCCAGTGCTTTTCCAATGTGCGCGTGCCACTTCGAGTGATGCAGTTAATCGACACTATCGTCGTTTGAGCTTCCTTGTGTCTGAACGATTGGCTCTATGGGAAGCTCGAACCAGAAGCAACTACCTCCGGTATCACGATTGCTGCAACCAATGGTGCCGCCATGACTGTGGACTAACATCTTACAGATGTACAAACCCAGTCCACTGCCCTCCTTTTTGACGTCGCTAGGCTGATCGAGTTGGAGGAACTTCGAAAATAAGTTATTGATCTTGTTGAGCGGAATACCGGGACCCTCGTCCAAAATCTCGAATCGGACCACCCCCTCATCGAGCGAATCGGCCTTGATTTCTATAGTCGATTTGGCCGGGGCAAACTTAATCGCATTGGACAAAAGGTTGACCATGACCTGAACGATTCGATCCTCGTCGCAGCGCAAGCCTTCGAAATCAGTTATTGTTTCCACAAGATTGATTGATTTTCGTTCTGCGAGAGTCTCGATCGAAGCCACTGCATGCGCTACCAATGTTTCGCATTCGATAGACTTTAGATTGAGCTCGATCAAACCTTCTTCAATTTTCTCTATATCGAGAAGCGTCGATGCCAGCCTAACGAGTCGCTGCGACTCAGAGTACATAATCTTCAATTGTTTATAAATCTCTGCGTTGTCACGATACTTCTCCGTCATTAGATCAAGCCGTATGTTGATCGAGGTCAGCGGTGAGCGCAAATCATGGCTGACCATCGCTCTCATCGACTTACGGATCTCTTCCAATCGATTGCGCTCCTGCGACATATCTCTGAAGGCTTGATCCAATAGAGCAAATTCGTCGGCTCCCGAGAGTACATCCAACTGCTTTTCACCCTTCGAGAATTTCTCTATGTTACGCATCAGCACTGCCAGTCGCGTCAATGCAAATTTATAAACGATAGCGAGCGACAGAAAAAAGACCAGGAGCACCACCATAACGGAATAGAGCAATACTTGCGTGTTCGCCTCTCTCTGTTGCAAGGCCATAGGTTGAAACTCCTCGGCAACGGTTGCATACATGTCAATCAACTTGGCAGAGTCGATATGAATTTCATCATAGAGAACTTTGAAAGACTCTAGAAATTCACTCTCCTCGAGGAATTGCGCGAGATCGAATCCGACAATAATAGTCCTCCAAAACTCATTCCAATAGTCGATGAAACGTTGGCAGTTGCGTTCGAGCCTTTCTGCAGTCACCGAGGCCGAGGGATTATCATTCACCAGCAGCCTGAGCTCCTTGACCTTGGTGAGCATATCGCGCATGGTCTCTTCAGCGGAATGATCGCGCTGACTCTTTACCATCATTTTGGTACCAGTCACCTCAACCATCTCACGCGACAATAGTGCGTTGATCTCTTGAGTCAGAGCCACGACCTTCTTGGCGACAATCTCTTTGCGCACATTAGTGTCGACTTTGCTGTTCTGGTGGGCAAGAAGACCAACAGTTATTAGCTGTGACATCAAAGGCAACGTCACGAGGAGCAACAAAGTATGTCGCAGTTTCAGCAGCGACAGAAAATGCATGATTTCTTCGCGAATCTTCTTCACAACTGCATCGCCTCTGCTTTGTCGATCGCGGCTTTAAGCTTTGCAATCGTAGTAACCATCGACTCGGACGGATCGAACTTAGTCGAATCAGGAGGTCTTTCCTCTTTATTCAAAATTGTTTTTGCGACTTCGAAGAATGGCTTCGCAATTTCGAATTTTCTTGACGCGATATAAGCTTCTGCGAGCAGCGCATAGAGCCTCGCTAGACGGATACTGTACCGAGGGAAGTTATTCGGTTGTATCTTTTTCAGTGGCAACGGTTTAAGCGCTTGCTCTGCCTCCTTCAGTCGATTTCGGTAGATCATAGTCGATATCATGAAAAATCTAGCGCGAGTGTCGTACTGTCGCATTCGTCCAAGCTTGTCCGGATCGTTCTTACATCGTTCGATGACAATACCGCCCTCTTGAATGGCCACTCTGAGCTCCTCGATTACCTGATCTGTCTTGTTCCCAGTCTTGACGAGGTAAACTGGCACCCGAATAAATGCCTCGCAGAACGTAATCGCTTCATCCAGATCGAGAATACTACTTGGTCGCGTGGCGAGCATTTCCCGAATAGCAATCCATTCACTATGGACACGCTCCGTTCTTCTTCGAGCGGTGAAAACATTGATCAAGGCCAGATGAGCATTGAGTCTGCGAGACAGAGTCACTTCCTGAGACGGAGGCAGCGAAGTTTTTACTTTCTCCAAAATTTTGTGCAAGGTATCGATCGAAAAGCTGGCATCAACAATGCGCTTGTGACCCAGACAGCAGGTTACATATTTATCCCAGAGAGTGATTTGAGTGGAATAGTCAGAGTCCACCTCAAAAAGTTTTCTCAATAGATCTGAGGCAGCACGCAGCTCTTCCTTATCAATTAAATCGTAGACGTGCCCGTAAATCAGCTCTCGCGTTAGCTTGAAGGAATTTAGTACTTTGCTTGGCACCGTTCCGCTGTCGATCTCCTTTTTCCAATGTGCAAGAAGAAAGAGCATGGTCTGCCAATCACGCTCCTCTCTTATCGACTCGAGGAGCCGAACCGTGGAATTTATGATCGTGGGAGCATCCCTGAAGAAGTATCTCTCCTTGACGAGGATCACCTGAAGTCGGTCGCGATTGCTCAGTCCTTTGCGACCTTCACTTTCACGCAAGTCGGCCCTTCTTCGAAAAAAGCGGCAGGCAAGCAGTGGATCCGCGATCTTCCCGTGCAGAATGACATCTTCCATTCTAGACAACACACCTTCAGCCTCATCGTATCTTTTGAATCTGCGGAAGAGTTCTACAATAGCAAGTTGGAGATCATACTGTTCTTCCGACTTCGGACTTTCTTTCCTCAGCTCCTCGAGTGCTGTCTCATAGCCAAGAAGCGCCTTGCCATTGTTGCCCTTCTCTAATTCGGATCTGGCAGATCGACTGATTCGCTTCCATCTACTCTCTCTGCCGGCATAATTCGCGACTCGTCCGATTTTTTCTCTTGCGCTGTCATTACCGCACAAAGCTGCTGCCTGGAAAAGGAACGTAGACAACAGAATCGGCACAATGATTAAAACAACTCTAGTTGCATGACTCGTGCGAGTCGAATTTCGCGCTCGACAAACGGCCGGCGTCAACGCTAGTCATCCTTAAAGACGTACCCCTGCCCATGCAGCGTGCGAATCGGACATGAATCGAGGTCGGGACTCAATTTTTTCCTGAGGCGCGACATATGAACACGCACCGTATCCGGTGACGATTCCGACAAAGACGACCAGGCCCTCTCGACCAGGGCTTCGGAGCTGAAAACCTCATTCTTGTTGCGCATGAGAAACTCAAGCAGAAGATATTCCTGTCTAGTAAGTTTTATCTCCTGATCGCCACACAACACCTTGAGCGATCTGGTATCCAGCGAAATATTGGCAGAGCTAAGTTCGCTATTTACCAGCTGCTGAGGTCTGCGAAGCAGAGCACGCACCCGAGCGAGGAGCTCTCGTCTGCTGAACGGCTTCGTTAGATAATCATCAGCCCCGGTATCAAGCCCAGCCTCTTTATGCTCGAGCGAATCCATGCCCGTGAGCATCAAGACTGGAGTATGCACCCCTTTCCGACGTAATTCGGCCAGGAACTCTATTCCTGACACATTAGGCATCATCCAATCTAAAATTATCAAATCATATGCAAAACCGAAAAGCATCGGTTGTGCTTCAGCAACAGAATGCGCGACGTCCGCGACAAATCCTTCATTCACCAGAGACTGTTGCGTAGTCTCGCTTAGTTCGTAGTCATCGTCTATGACGAGAATTTTGGTCACAGAACAGCAGCCCTCCGTAGCTACTATATGCCATTTCTCGATTGAATTTAACGACCAGATTTCCCTTTGTTGAATCAAGTCAGCCGCCTGAAAAGACGGTAGACCTGACAAGGATACAAAAAATTCTTGCGGAGTGTCATGTTCAATGCTCATTTATCTGAACCCTCACCGAGAAATGAAATATGCCGTCAATCAACACAGTCCGGCCCCGGCCAGCCAAACCTGTTTCGAATACGGTCAAGTCAATCTAAGCCAGACGCGACGGCCATGGCGGTTCAGACGCTCGTCGACGGGCGCAGATCGAAACAACTGATAATCAGAATCGAACATCGCAGAGTGAAGCAGGATCACTGATTTACAAGTTGGTCTTTGCAAATCCGTAACAAACTATCGCTATTATTCAATCGTGTTGAAGCACAAGGAGCTTACTGATGGGACTTGACCAGACACCTCCGTTATCGGGACAAGAACTACAGCCTTCGGAGATGTTCCATGAGAGTAGCTACACCCAACAATCTGATATCTTGAAATTGCAAAAAATCGGTCAGAGTATCGTAGCCGGTGCTATGGAAAACTTTGCAGCGCCTGATATGCTCCTGGGCCCCTTCACGATACCAAACCCTGACGAAGTGAAGATGTCGGAAGCGATTGACGCGATCGTGAATCTGGGTGCTCCGCTTCCCAGTGGCAACATGTTCGAAAAAGCGAAAGCTATCGCAGAGCGCATGGGCCGAATGACAAAATCAATGTCTGAAGTCGCGAAAGCAAAAAGTGAAGCGGAGATGGAAAAGCTCGACGGCATGAGTGCCAGAAGCGATCAGATTCAAAAGATGGAGGCCGACAACGGGGGATTGCGGATAACGCAAACCAAAGACGGATATGAAGTAAACGTCTTTTCTGTCGACAAAGAAGCAAGAACAGCGACACTGTACACGCTCAAATTCGATAAAGTCGGCAAGATTACAGACAGTGGAAAGTATACCGATGATGGCGAAAATCGCGGAAGCCACAAATGTACTCCCAGCGAAGTCTTCAAAGTCCTGGAAAAACTTAGACTGGCAAAACCGCCTGCCTGATTTTCAAAAAAAAAAACAAGTTTGTGTTGCACCCAAAGAGCGGCGAATTTCGCCGCTCTTTGAGTTATAACCAAGCAGTTAGCGGTCTTGCAACGGTTTTAATTTTTCGGGCGAACAGTCATCGCGAGCCAAACCATTCAATTTTTGCAGGATGACCAGTTCGAAGAGAAGCAACAACGCCTCGCGTAGTTGATATCCAATACTAAATCTGGTGCGTAACAGCTATTTTTTCACCGAACCGGCACTCAAGAAATCGTCAATCTCATCTTCCGATTCACTGCCCGAGACTCGCTCCAATTCGGCTTGCATTTCTTCCGAGTTCAACTCGAGAGAAGTGATTGGCGCCGCCGACATCTTCGTCTGAGATTCGACATTTCGTCTTCTGGCTCGCTCGGATTTTCGTTCGCCTTCAACGACACGTTGCTCTTCAGAGCGGCGCTTCTTATCAGGATCCATCGTCACTTCCTGCTTTTCATCGGTGCGCTTGCTCGACGGTCTCGACACTTTCATGTCACTCGATGCAGTCCTGTCGTCATTAGATTCCAGCTCTGCATTTAGAGCCGCCTGCACAGCACTTTCTCGACGCGCCATGCTGAACAAGGAAAGGAAGTTGCTCATTGGATTCGGACTGGTCGAGTCACCGCCCTGCGTGTATAGGTACAAAATCGGTTCTCTCAGATCATCGGCACTCTTGTATCTGGCGAGCATGCCGCGGCTCGCCGCCGAGATTGCACCAGTCTCTTCAGACACGACGATACAAAGTCCATCGTATGTTTCCGAAAGTCCAATTGCCGCTCGGTGCCTCGTACCATAACGGTAACTGAGTTGCGGGTCGTCGGTCATTGGCAAAATCACACCGGCTGCCACAATTTTGTCTTGACGGATAACGACGGCGCCATCATGAAGAGGCGAGTTCTGAAAGAAAATCGTCAGCAATAAGGTCGTCGTGATGTTGGCATTAACCGTGGTGCCCGGACTAACGTAGTCGCGCTCGCCTTGTGATGGTTCTATCACTATCAACGCGCCGGTCTTCGAACGAGACAGTTCGCGAACTGCAGAAATGATTTGATCTATCTCGCGTTTCGTCTTC
>JAIERK010000217.1 GCA_019746975.1 Candidatus Obscuribacterales bacterium | reverse complement strand
CCGTCTGGACGATGTCCTGTTGGTTCCGTTGACCAGCAATGTAACTCGCGCCGCGCGCGAGCCCACACAGGTGGTCGTCAAAATGGACACGCCGGAAGGAAAGCAAGGCGGGCTTCGCCTTGATAGCGTGATCGACTGCACCGTTATCGCAACCATCCCGAAGACTCTTCTTGTCAGTAAGATTGGCTCATTTCCGCAAGAAGTCATGGAGCGAGTGGATCAATGTCTGATGATTGCAATGGCGATTGGCAGACCTCTTGACGAAGTCGACGGCCCGCTCGGAGCGCAGCAAGCCTAGTTCTGAACATGAACACGGCAATGGACCACTTGAAGCAATGGCCACTCGAACAAGTTTCAAGTTTCAGGTATTGCTTGGTATCCGATGTGGCGCGTTGTCGTGTATTCCATAACAGAGGCTACGAAACCATCCCTCATAGGAATACAACCGATGAGTGATCCTTGTGTATTCCCTGTGGGGGAGGATAAGATGGGCCGCGAAACAACGCACTCGGGGGAATACAACTGATGAGTGACAGTCATTTTGCGTGAGGATGCGCGCAGCGGATTTTATAAATTCCCGCGACTCATTGGATGTAATGTCGCGGCAATTCTGAAAGGAGCAACGTTCGAGCGATCGCAAACAGTTGCGGTCGAGGGGATTCGTAAAGTGGCTTCAGCAGCGGGCGGTTAACGCTGCTAGTCTTCTTGCTTGAAGTTGTAGTATGGGTAAAAGACCAGTTTTACGCCAAGGACGGTGAGGAGAATCGTCAAGAGTTTTGCTTGATCGGCATCTGGTGGCAGTAGCGTCTTGAGTGCCAAAAAAAGGCAGAAGCAGAGCGCGAAAGCGATAGCTACCTCTTTGGTAAAGCTCACCATTTTGCTCTTCCCTTGAGCATATGTGCCTGGTGGCGCTACCAGCATGTAGAGAAAGATGCCACCGAAAAACAACAGTGAGTCTGATGCGAACACGACGGTGCCTACATAGAACATTGCGCCGGCGAGGACAACCAGCATGAGCCCGGTGAGCGTAACCAACTCACCTTCTCTGTCGGCGTTGACTTGCTGTGTTTGGATCATCTCGCGTTGTGCCGACGGTGTGATCTCGACCTTGGGAAGCTCACCCGTTGTCGTCTCTTCGCCTCGCGCGGTTCCCATTCCACCATTGTTTGTTTCTTTCGGCTGGTCCTGGGAAAGTTTGCGCAAATCAAGTACATCGTCGAGCTTGGGATCCGGCGTGACTAAAAAAACGTCGGCGGCCGAAGCTACGGCGCTGCTATCGGGCGTCGAGAGCTCAATCGGTTTGTCTTCTTTCACGTCGTCCATTGACAGCAAAATACCTCGAACAAGTCCCATATACAATTATTCCCATTGATAGAGAATAACGGTGATATTTGAGCGAAACGTATACAACTATCGGTCGCTGCTTTACTTTATGGAATTTTGGAGCTCTTCGCTACTGGCATGAGTTTAGACTGCTTGCTGCCTCTGAAGAGTGTGACCAAGTTTGCAAAACTTTGGTTGGCAATGTGCAAGAAGTGGGTTGCTGCTCAAGACAAGGGCTACATGAGGTTTTTGCCACTTCCAAATTGTTCAAATCAGAGTGAGGCTGAGCGATTAAACATGATAAAAAGCTATCAATAGACTAAATGCGATCGAATAGGAGCGTATCCGTTGCCTACAATGTCTCTCAAACTGTAAGTCCTGTTTGCGATTCCGAGGACAGAGAGACGAGAGACGCTAAATAACTGGCTAAGGAGCGCGCGATGATGGTGCCTTTTGATCTGTGAGAACCCGAGAACCTATACTTGCTTTGAGCGCGTCGACGGCTCTGCCTTCCGAAACAGCGATTTCTAAGAAGCCGTGGCTGGCGCTGATTGCGGTTAGCTGTCCTTTGTCGACTGAGTGGTAGGTCCTGGCGATTGATCCTACTTTCACATCGTTGACCGTGATTACTGCAGCGGCAGAAAGTAGACTTGCCGGAATGTTTGTGATCAGGTTTCCGAAGTGGTCGATGTGAATCACTCGACCATTCAGCAGCTCTTCGGTTTGCTCGAGTTTTAAGCCATTGAGTTCTACTAGCGAATTGATCTCGATTGGCTGACCAAGCAATTTGGCTTGATGCCCGAGACTCAGTCTGGCAGCGACCGGACCGAATATATCTCGCGCATGGAAGGTGGATGATAGTTGCTCCGTGCGTAGCTCTGGATTTTCCAGAAGGTCGTATGCCTCGAGCCGCTCGTTCGCTGCACGCTTACCGAGAGGATCTTGTACGATCAACGAGAAGACGCCATTGTCTGGTCCGACAAAACTATACTTTCCGCTTTGAACCAGGATTCTGCGCTGATGCGAGCCCACGCCAGGATCTACGACTACTAGATGCACGCTATCCGGTGGGAAATAATTAAATCCATTGTAGATAATCCAGGCAGCAGACCTGATGTTGAACGGCTGAACGTCGTGGGAGATATCAACGATCTTCGCATTACAATTGACTGAAAGCATTGCTCCTTTGACTATACCTACATAGCCATCGGAATTTCCGAAGTCGCTCGTGAAGCTGATAATCTGATTGGACGTCATTAGCATGCCACCACAAAGGCGACCGCATACTCCTTTTCATGGCTCATGCTGACTTCGAATTTGCTCAGCCCTAACTGTTCGGCGCGAGCCTGGGCTCGACCGTGGAGCTTAAGTCGGGGCTCGCCGGACGGCATTCTGGTTAACTCCACTTCTTGCCAACCAACTCCAACCCAACCAGTTCCAAGAACCTTCACGACCGCTTCCTTTGCTGCAAATCGAGCGGCGATTCTCACCGCGGTGTGCTTTTCCGCGCTCTTCACGTAAGCGATCTCACCTTCAGTTAGTACACGTCGGAGAAACTTCTCGCCGTAGCGATGATACACGTCAGTGATTCGTTGAACGGAACAAATGTCCAGCCCACTCGCATCCCTGGAAACTTTGATGGATCAACCATTGCCTTCATCCGGTCTTCTGGTGCCGTAGAGAAAGACTTGCTCCGGCTCCGGTAGCTCTTCGTGGAGTTGTGCGATGCTTTTATCCAGGGAGGGGTGCACCAGATCCGGTGCGATCTCCAGGAGTGGAACCAAGGCAAATGCTCGGCGATGTAGGCGAGGGTGCGGTATGTGGAGATATGAGGTCTCCAAGACTTCATTGCCGAAAAACAATATGTCGAGATCGATAATTTTCGTTAGCCCTCTGGGCTCTCGTGGTCGCAAGCCTTTCGTCGCCTCGCCCCGACTGAGTTCGGAAAGCCTTGCCTCGATATCTTTCAAAACATCGAGGAGCTCCTCGCACGAAAGCTCAGTCTCAATTATGAGAACAGCGTTGACGAACCATTCGCTGTACTCCTCACCGATCGGCTCGGTCTCATAGAGGCTGGAGCACTCGACTACTTTTATTCTGTTGAAGTCTTTCAATAGTTGAACGGCTTGCTGTATAAAGCCGACACGATCGCCTTCATTGGAGCCTAGTCCGAGGTAAGCAGTGACCTTTCTTTGATTGCCTCGGAACTTTCTTTGTTGAGTCACCACGCATCTCCTTGGACGATTGGGAATGGCTCACGTCCCGGTTACCATCTAACGACAAGCGGTTAGGCGCATGTGTCGTATCGCTAAATTATATCTATCGAATACTATAAATTGGACTGCTTGACTTGATATAGTTGTTCTTTCGCCGCCAGTCGACCACTTGAGGCATTGCTCAGGTTATGAATTCAACCAAAGCGGTTATCAGCGACTATGTTGTCAGACCGATCGAGTCTAGCGATTTGAATCGGGCTATAGATATCTGGTCGCTTTCGTTCGGATTTATGGATCGAGACCGCTGGTCCATGTTTTACGATTCTTTCCTCGATACCGCCATTGGCGCCTATCTTGATGATTACCTGGTATCGGTCGCAGGAATAACGAATTTTCAAATGTGGCTCGGCGAACAGCTCGTTCCTTGTGCTGGTGTTTCAGCCGTGGCCGCGGACCCTGCGCATCGCCGGCGAGGGCTGGTCAGAAAATGCCTGGCTGCTTGTCTGGAAGAGTCGCACAGAAAGAGAGTGCCTCTCACAGCTCTCTGGCCATTCTCCTATCCGTTCTATCGACGGATGGGTTATGAGGTTACTGACCTACAATATATTATTGAAGTAGCTGTCCATGGTCTGCCGGATGTTGGAGACGCGACGCGCTATCGGCGTTTGCACATGGACCACTACGAGCCTTTGAAGCCGATTCACGAGCAGTGGATCAAACAAAGCAACTTGAGTATAAAACGCGGTGATCTTCAATGGCGGCGTTTGCTCAGTCACCCTGAGCGGCAGATCTGTGCATTTTTGCACGACGATGGCTACATCCTTTGGAATATCAAAGATCGTGCCAACCGTACGCTGGATGTCTTTGAATGGGCCTGGGTCAGCGATGCCGGATTTCTAGACGGAATTGCGTTATTGAAAAGAATGGACGATCTCAATTTTGACCGGGTCCGCTTTCGAATAGGTGACCTTGCACCGTTGCTCGCGCTTGGAGTTCCTGAGCCCGTACCGGCGATCACGGTTAAGCCGGGAATGATGACTAGAGTCTTGCATACGGAAGCTTTCGTAGAGGCTCTTGGGAAGAAGGTGCCACCATTTCTAATTGATGACCCCTTGGGTGTGAGCGAATCTTACAAGGGTAATGGCGATTCGGAACCGTTAGGGCCCTTCACCCCTGGCGAAGTGATTCAGGCTGTCACGGATTTTCACAATAGAAAACCGGCGTCTGTACCGGAAGGACTGTATAAGATTGTCGCGGGCAGGCATAACTTCACTTCGGAATTCTTTTAGTTTATATGCACTGAGAAGCTGCATCGCCGACAAGTGCCACCGGATAGGGTGGCACTCGATTAGCGGCGCTACGACACGTTTTATCCTTCGAGCTTATTTCTTATTCTCGATTGGCTCTTGCGTCTTTTTCAGTAGGTCCCTGAGTTGAACATTCTTCTGAATCTCAGTTGGGCTGATACCGTTAGACAATACTCCGCCGGCGAGGCTTACTCCCGCGGATCTTCGAATAGCGCTGTCGATAGCAGGGGACTTGAATGGTTGAAATGCCTCAGCCGCTTTCGCGCCCTTCAGTGTAAGTACTGACAGTGCGAGTGAGCCGACCGCGTGTTTAGTGCTGTCTAACAAATCTTCTTTCTCTCCGGTCAGTTTTTCAATCCCATAGTTGCGAACCAAGGTGGCACCGGTGATGAGGGTAGCAGCTTTTCCAGTTGTCTTGAGGAAGGACTTGACGCCGCTTTCCGTGCCGACTTTGACCGCGCCTTTTTCCATTCGAGCCAGGATTTTTGGATTGCGTGTCAGCGCCAAGGCACCCGAGCCCAATGCCCAGACTCCAGCGTCGACGAGGAAACTGTACGACTTGCTTGTACTGCGAATGTCTTCGCGCAGCTTGTCGGCGTCGAATTGGGAGATGAATAGTGGAACTCCTTTCTCATCGGTCTTGTATAGATCGAATTGCTTTGGATTGTCGAGAATGTCTGCTAGACCAGCGAACAGAAGACCTACGTTCTCTTCGACATCTTGTTTGACGGGACCATCTCCGTAGACAGTCTTGATGTTTTCTTTTGCTCGAATCGCAGCCTCATAAGACTTCTGCGGTTTAAGTGCATTCGAAGTGCCGAATCGAACCTCTTTCAAGCCGGTTACCCTGCCAAACTCATCCACCTCAGGAATGTACTCAGGAGCAAGATAGAACTCGGCAAGACTTTTATTGAGGTTGATTGGAGCTTTCATCAAACCGGAGTTTGCATCTGCGCCCAACAAAAATATTTGTCCTTGCTGAAGCACCTGCCGCTTTTCCGGATCTAAGAACTTCGGCAAGTCATCCCGCAGCTGTTTTGACTCTTGTTTGAGTATGTCCATTAGCGAGATCTTCTTACCGTCCATGTCGATTGGTTTGAGCAGGCGCTCGGAGACGTCACGGGCCGCAATCAACATCTGCTCTGCATCCTTGTTCTGATGAGCGGATGTTAGGAATCGAGCGTACTCTTGTCTAATCTGAATCTGGCGATTGACGACCTCCAGGTCCCCGAAAACCGCAGTGTGAAAGAGCCAGCGGCGTGACACGGAAAGTGGTTCGTCTGACATGACTCGTTTGCCATCTGGACCCTCTTTTATATCTTTTCCATTCTGCATGCACTCCAGCAAAAGCTGAGATGCTCGAGTCGCTTGTTCGAATTCTTTTGGATCCAGGGCCAGGTCGATACGCTTGATCAACTCTTCGTAAGCTTCTTTGCAGTCTTCCATTAGCCTTACTGACTCAGGACCTCTAATATCTTTTGATTTCGTCAGCAGATCGGTGTCCTTGATCAATTGGTCTTGAATCTCTTCGTTGGATTTTTCTTTGAACTTGGGATTGAGAATTGCCATTACTCTTTTCAAGTCAGGACCGCGCTCTTTGTTCTCTGCGTCTGGCACGGATTTTTCATTTACGGATTTTTCATTCGCTGGCTCCTTCCAAGGCCGATTCATGGTCAAGTCCAAGAGGAATGAGATCCCTCTATCCGCGGATGCGACCTTTTCTTTGTCGTTTTTATAAACTGCTTTGTCGTTCTCTAACTGCTTGGCTTCTGTCTTGATGAGATCATTTGCCGAGATCTTTTTTCCATCGACATCGACTGGTTTTGCCATTCGATTTCTAAGTTGCTCGGCCTCCTGCGAAACTTTTTCGGCGTCCTGAGCGTTGCCAAGGAATTTAAGCAGCTCTACGAAACGATCTCGTTGTTGGATTTGCTCACCCATGATTTGCAAATCATTAAATACAGCCATATGGTACTGCCAACGCTTTTCCGGAGTTAAATCGACATCTCCAGGCGCCTTCTTCCCATCCTTACCTACAGTCAGCTCTTTTCCTTGCATCAAAGCATTTTGCAATTGTGGTACCGCCTGCAGTGAATCAGTGAAAGCTTTGCTGTCCAGTGTATAGTCGGACCTGGCAATAAGTTCTTGATAAGCCTCGACGCATTCGGCTCCGATCTTGCCGAATTCCGGAGACTTCCTGTCTTTGATTGTTGCCAGTGACTTCAGGTTCTTCTCCAGTGCATCTGTCAGGTCCCTAGTAGTTGAGGTTTTGAATTTCGGATTGAGCTTATCTAGTTGCGGTTGCTCGACGGGACCTGGTTTCTCCTGTGGTGCCGGTCGTGGTTCGACTCGCTTGTCTTGTGGTGCGTCTTTTGTTTCTGCATTTTTTTCGTCGTCGCCGAATAAAGCAACGATAAAACGATCTCTCGTGTCCTCGCCCTTTTGAGGACTGAAGTCGATCACGTCATCAGATGACGCAACTTTTTTGGGATCATTGTTGTCATTCGTAAAAACATTGTTCCAATCTAAACCTATTTCATCGCCAGTATTTGTATCGGGTGCGCTGAAGAATTTGCTGTCGTGATTTTGCATTAGAAACGCCCTCTTAATTTGGAATCCAGGTGGATTGAGTTTTTCTGACCACGTCCGGACCGAGGTGAGGACACGATGCGCCTCACAAGTCACGTGAACCGAGATTTGTCTCCATCTGCAACTGGCGGCTCCGCCGTGGGGTAGCTACATGCTAGAGTCGCATTGTTACGAAGTCGCTAAGAATATGCGGAAACCCAAAACGCTACTTGGGTTACAGGGGATTCTAACTTGGATATTGCAAGAGTAAATCCGATTTTTTTGCATTTGAATACCGTCGGGTCAAACTGCGTGGAAAGAGGTCTTGACGTCGAAGATCATAGCGGGGCAGCGTGGCATTACGATGACATTGGCTTCCGATATTGGAGCCGGTGATCATTTGCTGAAAAAATAGAACGCCCCTGACACCGAAGTGTGTGGGGCGTTCTAGGTGGCACGTTCGCGTGTCGGACGCGGGAGTAAATCTTTTAGGGAGAAAACCGCTGGGGGATAGCGGTCTCTGCCTTTTCGTAAATCCTTCGTGTTTTGTATTTCGCTCTTACGATTTTTATGACGCGGGCGAATCCCGTTTGTTTCATGAGTTCTGTGTAATTTTTATTGTCAAGAAGACGTGAAAGCTTCACCAATGGCTAGATATACAGCGGAATTCCTTACTTGGTGCCGTATTCTTTTCAATACGGCATCGGACCTTGCTGATACTGCAGCTAGTACCAGCGAGCTTGGGCGTTAAACGTAGAGCTAAGCGATTAGAAAGCTATGAAAAGATCGCTTCGACTACCTCATCAGTATTGGCTAGCGAAGTGAACAGGAAGTCCGGCTTCTGTTCCTCTAGATCGGAGAGCGATGTCGATCCGGTATTGACGGCAATGCTTTTTGCTCCATAGCCTTTTGCGCACATGACGTCGTAAATGCTGTCTCCGATTATCACTACCTGTGATGGCGCGAAGTTGACTTGATAGTGCTCCGTTGCACGATCGGTCGCGATGGCCGGAAGGTGCATCCGATCGTGAGAATCGGACCCGTAGGCACCGAGAGGGAAATATTTGTTGAGTCCGAAGCGTTCCAGCTTGATGCGGGCGCCCCGCTCTATATTGCCCGTCAAAAGTCCTAAATAGCATTTTTCCTTAGTCAAAAGGCACTCGAGAAGAGCGACTACGCCATCGTGCATGATGTAGCGATTGGCTTTGTTTACCTCTTCTTGCAGGACGCTCAGGTAGAACTCGAACATTTCTTCTTGCTTCCCTGTCATCTGCGATTCGTCCAAATCTGCGGCTTTAAAGATCTCCGCGAGGATTTGAGGATCGGTCTTACCGGACATACTAACCTTAATCTCTCTCGGATCGATGCCGAAAGTCTTTGAGAGCATTCGTCCGATTGCCCGACGGCCAGCGCCATTTGACGATATCATCGTTTCATCAATGTCGAAGAGTACCAGTCTTACCATGAGCTTGTCGCGTTCACCAATCGATCACGATGTATGTAGATCGTCACGGTTGGCCGGCTCTGGCTCCTTGAAAGTCCCTTCGACGGGGACCGTGAAGTCATCGGTTGAGAAGTTGATCTCTTCTTGGGAAAATCGCTCTTGAATTGACCGGGTATTGTGCGGTTCGAACTTTTGTTCGGGAGGTGGCTGGAATTCCGCTGCAGGGATCTCTTGAGCGTTCTCTTCAGGTTCGTATATTTGGGCCTGATCTCGTCCGCTGTTCTTTGACTTATACAATGCCCTGTCAGCTTTCTCGACCAGCTCTTCCGGGCTGAGTGCTTGCTTCGGATAAGTGGCCGCGCCGAGTGATGCGGTTATTCGTCCTAGCCCCGGTACATGACAGTTGCGGATCTGAGTGCAAAGTCGATCGGCAATCAATGCTGCTTCCAAAAGCGATGTCTCCGGTAGGATTACCGCGAATTCTTCGCCTCCGTATCGAGCTGCTGTGTCTCCGCTTCTCAAGACGGTTTTCAAAATCGAGGAAACTTGACGTATAGCTGCATCACCAACCGGATGTCCGAAGTTGTCGTTGATGAACTTGAGCTTGTCCAGATCGATCATTACGAGTGAACAGGACGTACCTTTTCTGTCCGCCAGCTTGAGCTCTTCTTTCAATCGATTCTTGAAGTAAACGTGGTTGTACAGACCAGTCAATCCATCAGTGATGGCCTGATGCCTGACCTGCGCGAACAGATGTGCGTGAGTGATGGCGATTGCCAGTTGATCTGCAATTGCAGTGACCAGTTGAATATCAATCGTGCGCCACTCTCGTTCGTCGGAGCATTGGTGGACAATGAGCAACCCGACCAGGCGGCTTTCGTGGAGCAAAGGCGCAGCTATCAGTGAGCGCGAGCCTACCTTTTGTATGAATGCTTTGAATGGAATGCAGCGACTGTCTAGAGAGACGTCGCTGATTACTGCGATAGGAGCCTCTCTGATAGTGGTAGATTGATCGATGGCTGCCGCTGCCCTGATCGGTGCGGACTCTTCTTCATCATCGCCTGCTCCGATTAGGCCATCCAGATTAATTCCAAGAACGGTATTACGCCTGGTGCTCTTCAAGTGCGCAGCCATCTTCGGCGTGAAGTCCAGATTGTCTGGATACATGGTGGCATTTACGGAAGACGTCAATCCTTCTACTGTGAATTCATGCGTGATTACCAGAGGATTTTCCGAACGCGGTTGGGCGATTTGTACTCTGTCTACTTTGAGTGCGGCGAGCAATTCTCTGGTGACGGTATTTAATATGGTATCTAGATCAAGAGAGCTTCTTACCGATTTGACGATATGGTTGATGAGGACCTCTTGCTCGGCCATCCGCTTTGTACGGTCAAATAGTCGACCGTGTTCCATGGCCATCGTCACCTGACCAGCGACTGCTTCGACCAGTCCGATCTCTGATTCCGTCCAGACTCTCAGACGATCGCATTGATGCACGAGAATCATGCCGAGAGGCCCTTCTTTCGTGCTTATTGGGCAGGCGATGAGCGAGCGGACCGATTTCCAGTCGTCAGGCGACGATTCCGAGTTCTCAAACAGCGGCGTGTTGGACTGATCCTCGAGAATATCGAGCGACAGTATCGTTCCGTGTTCGAGGATAGACTTTACGGTGCTGTGCTCTGTGATAAGGATCGAATGGTTTTGCAGAGGGGCACCATTTAGTTTTTTATCCCACCAAACATAATTGAATACTAGTTCATCATCATTCAGGGTCTTCGTCCCGCGAGCGTCATAGAGAGCCAGGCAACAGCGGCTGGCCTCCAGATGTCGTCCCAATTCTCGAACCGTCGTGTTGAGAATCTCGTCCAGATCTAGCGATTGTCTTATCGAGTTGGAGATTTTTTGCACCATGCTTTTGTGCTCTTTATCGAAGAGCAGCATATCCGCCATTTCATTGTAGGCTCGAGCAAGCATGCCGAACTCGTCGCGCGTCGTGACCCGAACACGTTTAGTAAAGTCTCCCTTGCCGATCGAGAGAGACTCTCTGACGAGACCATGGATGGCACGAGTGAAGTGATTGGTCACCGCGTAAGCCAGACCGAACGAAATGCCAATCGCCACGCAGGCGAACGTCAGCATCGTATAGAGCCAGTCATGTGCGGCGCCGTAGATGTCCGCTTTCGGAACGCCGACTATCAGGATCCAGTCGTTGACGGCATGATCGAAGGCATATGCTCTTGGTATGGGATCTGCTATGCCGACGGTCTCGAGGCTGCCACTTCGTGCATTCGACGCCGCTTTCACTGTGCGGGCGTTGGAGAAGTCTTTGCCTTCCCAGTAATTGTTCTGTAAGGTGCGCGTGACGACTCGTCGATTCTGATCGACCACTGTTATGACCGCGCCGTTCTTCGTGAGTCCGGAGAATACTTTATACACGGAGTCAGGTTTGATGGTCGCGACGACGAGGGCTTTGACCGTATTGCCGTTAACCACAGGCGCTACCACCATCAGGGTCGGCTTACCTGTCCAAGGAGAGTGGCTGTAATTGGAGACCTGAGCCTTTTTACTTTTAACGACATTGTTCAAAAGCTGCTTGTCACGGAAAGCAGCAGAGGCGACGCCGTCCGGGAGCTTCTTCAAGCTTTGCATCAACTGTGTCTTTCCATCCAGTCCAACTAGAATCAATTCGTCCCAGTCAGGTTGGGCGTGGAGAGCCGTCGAAAAAATTGGCTGGATGCCCTTCATGTCGAGATCCCTGACATGAGTCAGGTGCGACATGGCGGACAAAGTCCTAACGTGCGAGTCGGTCCACTGGGTCAAAGCGCGGGCGGCAATGGCGGCCTGAAATGAGGTGGCGCGCTCAGCTTCATCCTTGAGCGAGCCGTACTGTTTCCAAATCGAAAAACTGCCAATAGCAAGGAGTGGAAGTGCGACGCCCAGACACAGCAAAAGCAATCGTGCCCTGATTGTTAAACTAGATGTTATTTTGCTGAGCATTGGGTACGTTAAACCTCCTGCCGTCAGCATTATAGATGTATTGACCGGACAGAAAAATGGGCAAATTGCGCAAAATTTCTAGATTTCCTTTGTTTAAATGGGGTTATTACGTATTGACTGTGAAGGGACCGGTTGCAGGAGCATTATAAGAAATCACCAACATCGGTCATCGACGTCGATCTTAAAATTAGTTCTTACTCATGGATTCGAGCAGGCGCAGACCGCGTTTGGTCTCCTCAATCAGGACGATTTTTTCGAAGGTTCGATCCATATCTAGCGGAACCTTGTTTTCCAGGTCCAGCGGCATACCTGAGTGCATGGCGACGAGAATCTCTTCGGCGGCCTGCTCCTTTCTTCCCATTTTCAAAAAGGCATCGACTCTAACCATGCGGGCGACCATGCTTCCGTCGTCGAACTCGAGCGAGCGTTCCGACAAGTTGAGCGCTCCTACTGTGTCACCGCTGGCGAAGGCCGCACAGGCGGCGGCCGCGAGAAGACTGGCTTTCAGTTCGCCCTCGATTTCGGGGTAGTCGCTTGCATGGAGGAATTGCTTGCGAGCGAGCTCGTAATTCCTCCTCTTGTAAGACATGAGTGCGTCAAGAAAGTATGTGTAGATCGACTCCCGGTAGTTGCGTTTTAGGCGCTTGAGCTGTCGCTTTGCCTGTCGGCGCAGTCCGGCTCGGTCATACATCAGACCGAGCCGGCAGGTGAGCCGTGCACTTTCGGGATTAGTCGAGTGATCCGAGAGTGCTTCCTTGAGCCGGTCGGAGGCGTCCGGCCTGGTCAGATCAGAGAACCACATTCGCACGCGGCTGTTGCGTACGCAGAAGATGAACAGCCCTGCCAGAACGACATGCACCACAAGTAGTGGCAAGCGTTGACTGAGCTCGGTTTGTGTCAGTGCGATTTCCCACTTGTTGGCGGCCAGACCGGTCATCGCAAGCAGCGGCTCGACAAGCAAGTTGAGTCCAAGAATAAAATTGATTGAATAGCCGATAAGCGTGGCGAGGAATGGGTGAGGGCGGAACAGCAGTGTTGCAAGCAGCGATAAGCAGAGGATACCTTGAGCCACTTCGCCGGCGAAAACCGCCGGAATAATCAGCCGTTGCGACAGCCCGGTCGGATGAGCTTCGAACCACATCAGGCCGAAAGTCCAGTTTTGTACCTGGCCACCCATCAGGTCTGATGCCACGATAGTGCTGCGCAAGTCGACAAGGGTCAAAATGGGAAAGACGAGAAAGAGCACGATGCGCCAAATGAGCGAACGATCTTCGTCATTTAAATCGTCTTTCGACATCCGGTGCCGTTCCGTCCAAAGGCGGACGGAAGTGTCGATTGCCACCAGCAGGGATACAGCCGATATGCACCAAAGGGAGATATTGTTTGGATCTGGAGACATCAGGATTTCAGGAACGCCAGATTGTCGTAGTACGGGGCTACCGCGATAGGCTTGACATTATATGGGCGTCTACCATGACAAGTCTGAGAGAATTTTATTGCACGCCGTTATCGGACTTCCTGGCAACCTGTAGTTCGTGAGAAAACAATTCGGATAGCGCCGGGTCGAGCCATTTCTTACCTTGTAAATCTCTCAGCTCTTTCTCCGCTTCTTTGTGAAGACCCGCTTTATTAAGCACGGTTGCCATGTAAAAACGCGGATCGGCGACTGAAGGTTCCGTCTCGCTGGCCTGTTGGTAGGCTGCCAAGATGGGGCGGTATTCATCTGTGGGCAATGACTGGCCCTCTTTGACCTGCCTCGCGGCCTTGTAGCCGAGGCTGTGTCCGACAGCCATGAGCGCCCGGCACTTCAAAACGGCATCGGCTTTAGGCGAATCGGCGATAGTTTCGAATGACTGAATGGCGCCGTCGAAGTCGCCTTTTCCTTCTCTGATCCAGCCCTCGAGCATAAAACGATCGATAAGGTCCGGATCCTTTTCGGCGCAGGCATCTAGGGCTTTTTGAGCAGGCTTGCCCAGGTCAACGAAGAAAAAGGTCCAGGCCAGGTTCAAATAATTGACCGCAGACGGATCCTTCTTTACGGCATCGCTTGCGCGCAAATAATCCTTGTACCACTTGGGTCGGGTTTTGCTCGAATACCACAAGCGTGGGTTGACGCCATATAACATGTACAGCAGCGCCGCAACCATGGTGACGTGAGTGACGCCTATTACATGCACCCAGTTGCGCAGGGGCGATGTGTAGATAGCGATCCAATCGCCATACATGCCGACCAATGATAGAAGGGTGTATATAATGATCGTGCCGCCAATCGAATAGAGTCCAACGTAAACCAGCAATGCCACTACTGGTGGTGACTTGATGAAAAGAGCGGCGACCAGCGCTAAGAAACCCACAGCTACTTGAACTGCGCTTCCGGCTAAATAAATGATAAGTGTCTTCGCCTCGTTGAACTTACCGACCGGCACTACATATCCCCACCACACTCCCCAGTGGAACTCACCGATCGAGCCATTCGCCCATAGAATCGCAAGCGAGTGACCGATCTCGTGCAACAGCACCACCAGTGGAATACAAAAGAATACGTTTATCTTCTGGAGGGCATTGCGGTCCTGGACAGTGAGTTCGTTGTCAAAAATCTGGCGCCAGTTGGTCTTCACCTCTTTGGCTGCCATGATTGCGAGCGGAATCCAGATAACAATCTGCCAATCAAACCAACCTAAATTGTTGATAGTGGGGTCCATCAGCGTCCAAAAAGTTTCAACAGAATTACAGATATAGCATAAAGTCCAACGAGAGCACCGATAACCAGAAGCATCGAAAATGCGGTCGGATCAGGCGTGATTACGAGTGCCACGCACGATGCACCGAATACCGCGTAACGCCAGAACTTGATCAGTTGGTTCGATGTGACCAAGCCGGTGAATGACAGTGCGAAAAGCACAATCGGTAACTGAAAGCACAATCCCATATATAAAAGGATCGAGGCAACAAGGGACATGTAAAAGTCAAGGCGCTGATGGATAGGTGCTATGCCGCCGCTAAATGTATTAAAGAAGTGAAACATTGTCGGCAACAAGCAGTAGTATGCGAAGGCTGCGCCGCAAACGAAAAGGACTGGACCTCCGACGAGCGCGGGCGTGACGATCTGCTTTTCTTTGTTGGTAAGTCCAGGAGCTATGAACCTGGATACTTCGAACAAGATGAACGGTGAAGAAAGCACCAGTCCGGCATAAAATGAGACCTTGAAATAGACAAGCAGGGGTTCTTCGATGGAAAGTGCTTGAAACTGCATCGGTCCAGCCGGTTGCTGGAGGAAATCTATAATCTGTTTTCCAAATGAGAGTGTAATACCGCAACCCACGCCAACATAGAGCAGGCATCGTACAAGGCGATCTCGCAATTCCCCGAGATGCTCGACCAGAGTCATAGAGCCTGGCTCGACATCGTCGTCCTCGATCTCTTCCTGCTCAAACTCCTGGTTGTCCACACTCACGTCATAGTCGACCGGTATGAGGTCGCCGTCAGCTCGACCAGCCTCGTCTTCCTCGGAGAGCTTGAGATCCATTGCATGTTCGGCAAGCGCACGGGGAGTGAGATCTTGAGATTCACTCTCGTTGGCTGATGGTGTGATGTGCTCGTTGGCTGCTGGCATCGATCGATTTGGTGGCTTTTGAGCTATTCTAGCAATTCCGCCTGGTCCGGGTTGTGGCTGGAACTCCGACTTGGCATTATCGCAATATTCTCGCGATGAAAAGGTCATTCTACGAGAGAACGAGCTTCCCCAATCACGTTGCTCAACCTTGATTAGCAATACTTGAGATTTCCCGATTGTCATACGTCTCTGCAACAGCTCCGTCGCGTTCTAACGGATGAAGTGCGATTCATGGCATCGCATCGCGTTACATTTCCCAAAAAAAAATAAAATTTTGATAGGAGCGCCACCATATGCGATACCAGCTGTTGTTGACGATTGCGAATTGAACACAATCAAATCTGTGATTCAAGTTTGGTTCAAAAGAGCTGGCGGTCCGTCGTTTGTTTCTGCGTCTGGAAAGTGGCGGAGCGCAACTAGAGTGTACTGTTCCCAAAGATGACGCTGTCTGTTGTTTGCCAAGGTCGGAGCGCAACTACCGTGTACGGTTCCAAATGATGCTGGCTGTCCGTCGCTTGCGAGGGAGAAACGCAACTTGGAGTGTCGGTGCCAACAAACTTCGCGCAATTAGCCTTCGAAATTCTGGTCAGGCGTCGATCTTATATCCGAGACCATAGACCGACTTTAGAGATTCGCTCGCCGTCTTGGATGCGTCGCCCAATCGAGAGCGCAATCGTGTGATGTGACAGCGTATTATCTCTGGTGATGAGTCTGAATCGGAGGGCCAGACGCGCTCCATTATTGCGTTGCCGCTAAACACATGTCCTGGGTGTCTCATCAGTAGCTCAAGAATAGCGAGTTCCTTGCGCGGCAGACTTACTGATTGACCGGCCACTTTTACCGTTCCGCCGCCCGTGTCTATCTCGATATCGCCAACTCGGAGGACCGTGTCTTCAAAAACCGGATGGCGACGCAAGAGCGAGCGCAGGCGCGCATGCATCTCCTCTAGTGCGAATGGTTTTGAAATGAAATCGTCTGCGCCTGACTCGAGTCCTTCGACCAGGTCTTTCGTTTTGTCTTTGCCTGTGATCATTAGGATTGGAGACGAACCGCCACCTTTTCGAAACTCGCGGCAAATGTCGGGTCCATTCATTCCAGGCAACTGCCAATCTACAATCGCTGCATCATAGTGCTCGCCTTTCAACCATGCGAAACCCTCGTCACCACTTGCCGTATGGTCGACATGATGCTTGTCTGCCTCGAGCGACGATTTTACTACGTGCGCTAATATCAAATCGTCTTCGATCAAAATTAGCTTGGCCATGGGCAGTTTCCTCCGCGGTCTCTATTCCCCCTGAGGCCGGATGGAAAACTTAATAGCATTTTCTCGAAATTAAATCGACTGGTTTTCAAGACTCCAGATTTTGAGTTATCTCGTTGCCGTGGGCGACGCTCATCGCGTAGCCTCTCCACAGTTGAGGTTTTCGGACGGCAAGGCACGGGGTCCCCGTTTGTTCTATGTCCGAGTGATGACCTTCTCAATATTTATTGGTCGCCGTCCAATGTGGCAGTTTGAAGGAGGGGGTCACTGGTTTCGGCGGGACCAGTTTGAGTCTTATGGTTTTCCTTGGTGCTCGAAGGACGACTTCAGGCACGACTTGAGGTTGAGGCGCAAATAAGGATTGGTGCAGATCTGGGAAGATCTCAGCGAAAAATCGCTCTCTGGTAGATCGCCTCATGATACTGCACCTCCTTACTATTGCAATTAACCGACTAGGCAAGAACTCGTTCGATTGACTGTATTTTGATAATAGAGAGCAATCCTTGAGAAACTGTTGCATGGAATCACCGCATTTTGCAAGCATTGTAAGTGGTGTCATTGGCAGCACTGTAGATGCGCATTCTGGCAGCGTTGGTGAACTTCAGAGAATTTTGTTCTGCCTGAATGAGGGCAATTCAAAGACGTGGTCGGTAGGATTACTTGGCAAATCCTAGTGGTTTAGCGTGACATTTGCGTGGCATCATACATATTGACGGTGGCACGATACATCAATCATCGCTTCCAGCGGCAGGCAAGTCGGTCTGTCTTTAAATCTTCGGATAGCTAACTGTTCTGTTTCTGTGCGTCCAAGGTATTCGTGCATCGCTCAATCGGCGACGCACTCCCCCAGTTTGGTGCCTAACTAAGTTACTGCTCGCTGAAGTCTGTCTCCCAAGCCTGGTCTTCTTCGGATTGAAAAACAGGTCGACGTCTGGCGTAGTCCCGCTCCAACTATTCATGCGCTTTGAAGTGGGCCAGCAACGCTTTCTTATCATTCTCGGCTCTCCGTGAGATTACTTCGGCTTCCTTATGCATTCCTGCGCATTCCAAGGCTTGGGCCAGATCTTTTGAAACCATTGCCCGATAACCGCTGTATGGCCCTAGGTCGCGTTTCATCGCATCCAAGCCGATCAATGCGTTGGCCAGAGTTGGTTCCATTGGTTGATTGCAATTTTTGACGTGTATGATTCGAATATGCTGAATGATATTTCTGGCACGATCCAAATCGCTCACCCCGTGGAGTCTACGTACATTTGCCGACCTTTCGAACATAGTCCGCATGGTCTCGTAGTCACCCCTCAACCAGGCCATCTGCGAGCGAGATTCCATGAACATAGCGTAGGGTAAGGACTTCCGATTGAATTCAGGAGTAGACTGAATGTATTTATCAAATTCGTCCAGCATCTTCTGTGTTTCGCTAAAATTGCACTCGCAGGCATAACAGTTCGCCATTCGGATCAAGAGGTCGGCGTAAGCATCGGGATGCAGGCTTTCGAATTCTGTACCTTTGATCCATACCGCGGCTTCTTTAAACAGAGCGAGCGCTCCCTTGTAATTGCCGTACGCATATTCGGGCACTCCGACGTGCCTAAGCGGAGCGAACATCGGAAGCTTCTCTTGCCTCGCCAGCGCGATTGCTTCATAGTATCGCGCGCGCGCTGCCGGCCAATTTTCTCTCTGCTCATACGATGCTAGTTCGAGCATGCACCGCAGCAATCCCTCTTTTGTTTTTCGTTTTTCTGCAATCGTGATAGCTCGTTTGTAATACGGCCGACCGTCCAGATTCGGAGACCTTGCCGCGAGCAGCAGGGTATTGATGGCATACCAGAGATCGATTGTTGTTGGACTCGAGGTCACATAATCAACGCACATGTCGACCATTTTTAAATAGTTTTTCGTATCGCCTCGCTCGCGGTAAATGCCTGCCATCTCGTTCATAGCTGCCGCATAAATATCGATAGGGCGAGGCTTTTGGAGCTCCATATAGGAAAGCATTTGCTTGTAATTGGCAAGGGCCTCATTGAAGCGTTTGTAATTGCTGTTGACTCTACCCATCTCCAGATGCAGGGTTGGGTAAAACGGATTCGTCATCGGTGGACCGTTCAGGATTTTTTGAACTTTGTCATAGTATTGCAGCGATAGCGCGTAGTTTTTCTGTCGGTTTTCGAGCCGGGCCAGTGAGATCAGTCCAGCGAATTTTTGATCGGCGTTCTTCGCATCTTCCGTATAGCGCTTGTATTCTCTCCTTGCGCTTTTATCATCGCCGGTGATGACAAATCCTTGCGCGAGGATAGCACGCTTGTCCAGGTTGACT
>JAIERK010000026.1 GCA_019746975.1 Candidatus Obscuribacterales bacterium | reverse complement strand
ATCGCGATCAGCGCCTGTGTTTGGTCTCTAGTACTTGACGAACGGGCACGTTTTTTCCAAAGCGCTTCTTTCCACGTTCGAACCAAGCTTCGCGACTGTCATTGACGAAAGCCCTCCCTTTCCAAAGCATCTATTTCGATATCGAACTGGATCCCAGCATCGTGCAATGGGATCGCGATCAGCGCCTGTGTTTGGTCTCTAGTACTTGACGAACGGGCACGTTTTTTCCAAAGCGCTTCGTTCCAAATTCGAACCAAATTTCGCGACTGTCATTGACGAAAGCCCTCCGTTTTTCCAAAGCGTCTATTTCGATATCGAAGGAGACTCAAGTACGTTAGATAGCCGTGTGCGCCAGTTTCGGATCGATGGAAAAACGCCGAGTTCGAACAGCTCGTGACGGCAAGAACTATTCGGTAACACCATTCGATGTTCGTGCAATTGCAGCTAGGGCGTCGGCAGCCCGGTAGCTCGTGCACGCGATTGCACGAGGACGCTCTGCTTTCAGGCAATCTTCATCGTTGTTAAAGCGGCAATCCGCGCACAAGAATTTCTCTCGCCCGTCTGATGCTGCCGCGGCATAAATCGCGATCGCCGAGGCTATCGCGACTGTTATAAGCAAGAATGGTAGTTGAGGGAGTTGTTCCATCGATTCTCTGATCTACAGACTCTGTTTATACCGTGTCATGCGGGGAAAAATAAACCAAGATGCCAAGATCTTTACCTTCGGGGTATGATGTTGATTTAAGACTTTGGCTCTTCTCGACTGTTCAGCAACTTGTGAGTGACAATGCATTCTAACAATTCAGGAAATTCAATTGTGCGTCGTGCAGCATTCTTCGCAGCATTTTTCGGTCTTTCCGTTTTGAGTCAGCCAGCCCTCGCCGAAACGGGAAAAGAGTTGCTCAAGCGTTTGTCAGACAAGGTAGAAAAGTCCACGCCGAGCAAGGCGCCAACCAAGGATGATGCTGCTCCGACCGGTAAGAAGGTCGAAGTGTGGGAGTTGAAACAGACGAGCAAACTGGTCGGTCCAATCAATTGTTTGATATCACCGGATGCGGTGCGCATCCGTGCCGAGAAAATGGGAATCACCTGGATGTTCAAGGCCCCTCAATGGGACGCCTACTTGTTCAACACTGAGACTAAGAATTTTTGCACGTTCCCGTACGCTGTATGGAAAGACAAAGTGTTTTTCATGCCGAGCAATAAAACAACAAGAGCGAAGAGCGAAATTCAGCAGATGAAGGTGGCAAAAACGGGGAAAACTCAACAAATCGGTGGTGCTCCGGCGTACGAGGTGGCCTTGACGCGAACGACCGGTGCCAAGTACGGTGAAATCTGGATGGCATCGAATATAGTGGCACCCAAGCAATTCTCTGAAGTAGTAGGCAGTATGGTGATGGTGCCCATCAAGACCGGCGGAACACCTTTGCGAGCGGCGATGTTCCAACAGCGCGCCGGCAAGATAGTGCAGGTCTTCGATACAACTACCGTCGCTAAGAAAACTGTCGACTCCAGTATGTTTGAGCCGTTGAAAGGGTACAACAAAGTCAAGGACGAGATGGCGTTGTTGTTTGCAGAAAGTCCCGACGGCGGCGGTGGCATGTTTGACTCCGGCGGATCGTCATCGTTGAAGAACTCAGGGTTCTAAAGAACTGCAAGTCCAATCCGATGAAAACGAGTCGCATTGGTTTCTAAAGTCGGATTGGGTTTTGTTGCCTTCCTGAGTTCGGTGCGATCTGGGAGTAGCATTTCGAACCAGAATTCTCTGGGGGCTCGGTTGCATCTTCGTCCCCTTCTGCTCGCTGCTATTTCTCATCCGTCAGTCGACCGTTTATGTTGAACCTCGTCGGACTCTTAGTCATTGCAATCGGAGCGGAGATCTGGTTGCCCAGCATCGAGTAGCTAAGCCGACATTGAAGGTCAACTGCAGAAGTTGGATCAAGAAGGACAGGACGAGCTCAAGACTGAAGCGCACAGTGCTAATGCTCCTCGTCTGACAGATAGCGTTTGCAATCGACTAGTCGTTAGCTACGTTTCCGAACAGCTCCGGTGCGAACGCTCTGACGCATTGCGCTGAGACGGCGGCGCCATAATGAGGGAGTTCTGAACCGTCTTTGTCTCGAGCCCTACGTGCCACCACTCCAACGACTTTTCCTCTCAAGTTGACCACCGGTCCGCCGCTGTTGCCAGTGTGGATTGGCGCATCGACCTGTAGTGTTCGAGGTGTCACTCTCGAAATTCGTCCGGTGCTGAATGTCGGTGTGTAGTACTCAGCCGAATCGGTATCGATCTGGTCCGAAGCGATTGGGTAGCCAATAACTTGAACCTCCTGCCCTTCAGAGGGTGCCGCAGCATCCAGCTCCATCGCAGCCATGATTGTGCTCTTCACTGCTAGAAGTGCAAGATCCGGCTGTTGCTCTCCAGCCGATACTCGATAGAGATATCCTTTCAGCGGCGCCAGGGACGAGGGACCCGGTGGGTGAATGAAATATCCGGTCTCGCTGACTACAGTCTGCTGGGAGTAACGTTTGAACATGATCCGTAAGGGATCGGTTTTCTCTGAAAGGTAAGTTTCATAGCAGTCCCAAATTGCATCGACGACCTGCGTGTAGGTTGCTTTTTCTTGAGTGTTCATGCGCTTTGTCTGAGACCAGTTCACGATCGCTTGCAGTTCGCGATATCGACCTTCAACGTCCCGATTCCCTGCGGTTTGCTCCGCGAAAAGACGCATCGCTGCGAAGAAGCGCTCGCACTCTTTGATGATGGGCTCTGATTTGTCGACGACGTGGCGGCTGGTGAGGAAGTATCCAGCGTCAGCCTTCGCTGTTTTCACAGGAAATGCTGTCCCAAAGCTTATGACGCGATAGCCCCGATCTTGAGGACTGGTCGTATAGACAGGCAATCTATATTTCGGTGAGAGGTCGGACAACTGTACGTACTGACCGTCTTTCAACCGTAGCTTCAGACCGACATTGACCTGGAAGACCTGCTGCTTGAGCCGGCGATCCAGGGTTTCCCACGTCTCTGATACAGCCGCACCTGAGCGTGTGTCGATTGTTCTTGTCCCTGCCGACACGTAAGTGCCGGAGGCGATGAGCGCCGCCGCTGCAATGTATGGAAGCTTTGAACGGAGATTCGCTAACATTTACCTGATCAATCTTCTACATGTCATATTTTAGCGATCTTCAAAACAAACTTCTAATTCGAAGGTTCTTTTCCATGGAAAGCTTACCCTCAGATTGCCGGGCTCGAACTTCATTGATTGTCCTATCTTTGAGAGGTAAGGTTTTATCAGTTGGGCTAGGCGATCGATAGAGGCGTCGGAATTGAGTTGGGGACGCACTCGAGTCTGGTACGCCCAATCATCTGCCAGCCTCGTGAAGAGGCAACGCTGGAATGCCTTATCTGTCAGTTCGTTGCGACGCTGTGTCCGGATTGCGAAGAGTCTTGCCACACCCATCGAGAGGGCTGAGCCGACGGTATTACCGGTGGTGTTCCATCCGGCAAATCCAATCAGTTTGGAAATCAAGTCAGGACGTTGAATAAGCTCTTCGATGAGAAGCGGATCGGCTCCATTGGCATACGCCACGTCGCAGAGAATGCAAGGGGTGGTGGCTTTCTCCAAAAGGGAGATGGTCTCTCTGGTCTGCTGGCGAGTATCGACCTGACGCATGTCCGGAAGCCCCGGCAAGAGTATGTGATCCCCCTGGACGTCGGAGCCGTGCACCACTAGCGTAATGTCTATCGTGTTGGCACCATCGTAACCGGTCGACTCGAAATCGTTGACGAATTCGATGCCTGCTGCTTCGACCTGCGATTTCAGCGTTTCTGCTATAGTCTGACCTTCATATCGACTTGGGCAGAGCGCGGCAGCGCCTGGACTGAAAGCCGCTTTGGCACGGATTTTTACTCCCATCGACCTGAGTTGATCGTTGAGCCAGGATGCAATCAATGTGTCGAGAACTTCGTCGGCACCCGGGTAGGAGAACACCTTGTTGCCTAGATTCGCTTGTTGGACCTTTTGCATGAGCTTCTCGCGCTCGAGTACATTAAGTCCTTGATTGCCTGAGTCGTCGACGCTTATGATTAGGCGGTCCAGCACCCGGTCTTGAACTAAATCGACGATCTCTTGATTGACTTGAAAATTGCGAAATCGCAGTTTCAAATAATCGTCGCGAATCTCGAGAGGAATGCGTCGCTCGAATGAGTCGAGCAAGCCTTGATTAACCTTGCTCTTCGACATTCGGTGCAGAAGCGCAGACCAGGCGAAGATTTCACGTCCATAGCGTGACCAGTATTGCTTCTCTTCGGTGTTGTCGTAGTTGTCCGAAATACGCATAACACTCGTCTGCGCGAAAATTTTCGGTTTGTCCTTGCCCGGTTGCCGCCATTTCTTTAGGCTGGAAAGGCGCTTGGAAATTGCTTTCGCTGGATCTTCGCATCGACGGGATGTAATCAACCCGCCGTAGAGAATCGAATCGAGCCCGATGATTACGACGTCGAACTGATTGCGCTCGAGGGTCGTATTGATCCATCCGATCAGCGAGTCAATCTGCGCGGCATGGAAGAGAGACCCCATTAAAGAACGAGGTGGCGCTACGATCTCTATCCCGGCAGAGTTGGCGACCATGGAAGGAAATACGTAGGTGACCGGACGATCGTCTAGTGGTATCAAGAGTGCTTTCATCGAGTTAGATTCCGCTTGTTTTCCATGGTGTAGAACACGTAGGTTTATGGTTGACCTGATCCCAGGCTTGGTGACCCTTGCCGCAACATCAGCGGTTGCGCAGTTCCATCAGGAACGATGCTGACGCCGCGTTTTTTCTCGGTCAATTGCCCAATCATGACAGCATTGTGCGGTGTTGCCGAGACTGATGCCGCTACCGGATCGGCAAACTCCAGGTCGCTCATGTCCTCCTTCGACCAGAGCGCCGCCTCGAAAAATAAGTTTTGACCAATCAGGTCACCCTCGATCGGGGTCTCGATAAAGAGCTCCGCGACACCTGATTCGGGCACTCTGGTTACTGCGACCACGCGACGATCCGGACCCAGTCTGACTCGATGTCCCCGGATTGGCTTGGCGCCGGAGTCTCTATCTGCCATCGCGATCGCGACATTCATGCCGGGCTTTGCTGTGACCGTGAATTTTGAGGTTTGACCCAATAGCATTCTTTCGGGTAAAAACAGCCGAGACGGAATCAAACGCTCTTTGAGGCTCAGCCTTTGAATTGCCGATGGCGCCGACGTGCGCTGCGGGCTGGTGTTGTTGAGGCTGATGCTGTCCAACTCTTCCGGTTTTGATAAGGGTGTTAGCTGATCGCCCGAGCGCTCCGCAGAGCCGAACGGAGTCTTCATTGTCTTGAGCAAATTGGGCGGCCCGTACTCTTCACCAGGCTGATCTGCGCTGAAAGCGGGCTGCAAAATCAAAAGAGCCAGAATAGAATATCTGATTGTCAAGACGTGGGCGCCGCTTAACGACATTCCAACCTCAATGATTGCGATTGAGTCCTGAGTGTATGCTAAAAGGTAGGCTCAATACTACCATTCAGCGATACATACTGAAAAGTTGAAACCGACCGGAGCAGAAAAATCAAATTCCACGTCAGTGCCTCCAGAATGGCAAGGAGATCCGCTCGTAACTGGCAAAATGGTTGCTGATTGGGCCAAGGAGCAGCTTCCTCTGGTAGATTGTTTTCTGGTGGCGGTCAGCGTTCATGTGATTTTGTTTCCGGTTATTTGGATAATGGGTTGGGCTTTACCTTGGCCGAAACCTCCCGTTATTACGACAATAGTGGAATATGACTTACGTAACTGGCCGAAAGTTGCCAAGCCGAAGAAAGTTTTTGAGATCATCGACCCCGATCTCAACAAGTAGAATCCTATAAATGTAAGGAGTGATTATTCCGGAAAATGGCGAAGTTTTTGCGCCTTGCGCTATTTGCAATCGCTGCCCTGGCTGTCGTCGGCGGCATCGCATTTCTTGCGGCCTTGATTGTGTGTAAGCCTAGAGTCCAGCAGCTTTTCTTGACCGAGGCTTCCTACCGCAAACACCTTTGCGAAGGGTCGACGCCTTCGGCTCCAAGAATTTTGTTTGTCGGTGACTCGTTCACCTATTTGCACATGCTCCCTTGGGCAGTCGCCTTTTTTGCTGAGAATAATCAAAAGGTCCGCCCTGACGTCTACCAGTTGGTGGCTCCCAACTGGACGCTTGATCAACATTGCAAAGAAGGCGAGTTTCAAACAATTTTGAAAGAGAACAAGATCAATTACGTTGTGCTCCAGGAGAATCAAAAGCGCGTGCTCACAAAGCCTGACAAAATGTTCGACTCCGCTGGTAAACTCGCCCAGATTGCGACGAACTTCGGGGCCCGGGTCGTCATTTTCGAAGTCTGGGCTGATAAGCAGCGGGTTGACGATCAGAAGGAAATTTCTGAAGTAACGGATCGAATGGCGAGATTGCTATTTGCCAAGAATGCTGCTGTTGGAGATGCATTCTTTAAACTTGACCATAAAACGGCCAAGATAAGCCTGTACGCGGATGATACTCACAGTTCAAGTGATCAAGGCGCATACCTGGCCGCTTGCGTTTTATACGAAACCATATTCGATACTAGCTGCAAAGGTGTGCCGTGGACCGTCACCTACCAACTGCCCATTGGACCTGTCCAAATGATCTCAGTCACACCGGAAGAGGCGGAGCAGTTGCAACAGATTGCCGCGAGCGCGAAAGCCGTTGTCGCAGCGCCTGCGGCAAAGACAAAACGTATATCTAAAAGACGTAGATAAGTTTAACGAAAATTCTGTTCCAAAAGATTGAACTTTTTAGTTGTCGAATACGTATATCTAAGTAGTGGTGTTTGGTGCTCCTCTCTCTCTGTTGAGTTTGGTGTCTGTTGTGCTCGGAGTGTATATGTCCTGCTGCGCTTCTCGTGCTCCAGGGCGTGAGCGCCCTCTCTTGTATGCTAGCGTGGGCAGTTATTTTCCTGTCCCGCACGGGATGCTTTTGGATTGTTGAGCATCTCAGTCTGACACGCAGCAACTTCCAATCACATTTATCCGGCGATTCTCGGAGGCAGATCTGATGCCCAATACCTCAGCAAGCGAATCGATGTTGACACCAATTCCGGCACTACCAGCTGGGAAGGTCTGGATCGTCCCTCCCAGAATTGAGCCACCTCAGTCAATCGTCGACATTGCCCTCGGCTCGCCTGTTATAGCGGCCCTCTTGATGAAGCGCGGTGTCAAATCCGCAGAGGACGCGCGCAAATTTCTCGATGAATCGACCTACCAGCCAACATCAGCGTCGACTTTGCCGGATATCGACAAGGCCGTCGCTCGCATCCGCAAGGCTATCGACGAACAACAACAAATCACCATATATGGTGACTACGATGTCGATGGTGTTACGGGCACTTCGGTCCTGTTGACTGTTCTGCGGCAGTTGGGCGCGAAGGTCGAGTACTATATTCCTAATCGCGTGACAGAAGGCTATGGACTTAATCTCAAAGCCATCAGCATTCTCGCCAGCAAGAAAAAGACTCGCCTGATCATCACATGCGATTGCGGAGTTTCCAACTTTGCGGAGATCAACTTCGCACGCTCTCTCTCGGTCGAGACTGTAGTTCTCGACCACCATACGATGCCGGAAGTCCTTCCACCTGCGGCAGCGATCGTGCATCCCAAGCTACTTGATTCCGAGCACCCGCTTTACCACTTGCCAGGTGTAGGCGTGGCGTACAAAGTTGCTGAAGAGCTTCTTCGACTGGCATCAATGCCGGAGAAGGCTGACGAACTCCTCGACTTCGTTACTCTCGGCATGATAGCCGACCTTGTTCCCCTTATCCGGGAGAACCGTTATCTGGTGAAGATCGGGCTCGAGAAGCTGGTGACCACCAAACGTGTCGGTCTCAAACAGCTGCTCGCCCAGGTCAACGGACAAAATGATACAGACCTGGTCGGATTCGGCATTGCGCCACGTATCAATGCTGCTGGTCGCTTATCGGATGCCAACAAAGCGGTAGAACTTCTCACGACCGATGATGTCGAACTTGCCACCGAGATCGCGAAGGACTTGCAGACCGAGAATGTTCGCCGGCAAGAGCTTTGTGAAAAGATTTTCCTGGAGGCCGATGCACGCGTGCAACGCCAGGTGAGCGGCAACTGGAATGACGCAAAATGCATCGCCATTTACGACCGCGAATGGCATCATGGGGTGGTTGGCATCGTTGCTTCTCGCCTTGTGGAAAAGTATCATCGACCTGTTTTCATCGGACAGCTCGATGCCGAAGAAGGGGTCGTGCGTGGTTCTGCGCGTGGTATCGAGCAGATCGATTTGTATGAGGTGCTGAAAGCTAACGAGCATTTACTCTCGCGCTGGGGTGGGCATAAAATGGCTGCCGGATTTAGCGTTGAGTATGGAAAAGCTGATGAGCTCTGCCGAGCGCTTGTAGCTACATGCAATCGGATGCTTGCTGGGCAATCGATGACCGGTGTTGTCGAAGTCGATCTCGAAGTGTTGCCTCAGACCGTCGATCTCAATCTTGCCAGGCAGTTGAGAGTACTGGCTCCTTTTGGTATGAGCAACCGAAAGCCTCGGTTTTGCATGAAAGGACTGGTTTCAAAGGATGTACGTGTCTTGGGCAAAGATGGAAAGCATCACCGCATCATGCTCACGAGTGATGATGGTCAAGAGTTCGAGTGTGTGATGTGGAATAGCCAGGGTCGTGTGCCCTTGGCGGGACGACCGGTGGACCTCGTGTTCACGGCGGACGTCAACGTGTTCAACGGGCGCGAGCGCTTGCAACTCGTGATCAATGATTGGCGCGACCTCTATGTAGGCGATGAGATTACCAGCCTCGAGCAGGTTGCTGAGATGCAGAGGCAGAAAGCAGCTATCGATGCGAAGTCGAGCACTGAATACGGTGGCGCCGGTTCTGCCGCCCCTGCCGCTGCGCTTGCGGAGAATGTTATTGACACTCTTGCTCGGGTTGTAGATGGTATTGCTCTACCTACAAGGGATCCTATCAGTCCTGTCGTCAAATATACGTGGCGGGATTTGCGAGCCAACGACAATCCCGAAGATCTGCTGCGTCGCGGCAAGACAAAGCTGGGCAAAGACATGGTGGTGTTCGCAGAAGCCTGTCCCGCTCAAGACGGATTTATCGACCGGACTGGGTTGGTCAATGCGCAGCATCTCATGCTGTGGCAATATCCACCGAGCAAAGAAATCTTCCAACAGATTCTTACCGTCATCGGTTGCGAGCAGGTTTATCTAGTCGGTGCCGACAAGTCCGAAATTGACGAACCATCAGCGTTTCTTAAAAGGCTGTATGGCTTGGTGCGTTATGCAGTGAATCAAAAGGAAGGTCGTGTCGAATCAGAGAAGCTCGAAGCGTTAATGGCGACCAGCACCATGGGTCTTGCACTTGGACTCACCGTGTTGAAGCAAGTGCATCTTATCGACTGGATGTCTGAGGACAGCGTCATCCAGCTTGATTGCCTGGGTAATGCCGGGGCAGCCTTCGATGAGTGTGTCGAATTCCAGCAATTGGCATCGACCCTTGACGAAATTAAAGCATTCCGTCGCTGGTGTTCAACCACCCCGGTCAAGGATATACAATTGGGACTTATTCAGCATGGTGTCCCCATGGTGAGAGAGACCGCCCCGGAGGCGCCCATGGGCTCTGAGGAACAAACGGAAGACGACTATGACAACTCAGATGGACAAACAACCGACTACGGACTACCAACTTCCTCTTAAGCTTGACAAGGAAGACTGGCTCAAAAGCAAGATTCGCGACATTGTCGATTTCCCTAAGCCGGGCATTGTTTTCAAGGACATTACGCCGCTCATCAAGGCACCGGAGCAGTTCCACTTTACGCTCCATGCCCTAGCGCAACATTCGGCTAAGTTGCGACCCGATGTTGTAGCTGGAATTGAAGCCAGAGGTTTTATTCTGGCTCCGGCTATCGCCGATATTCTCGGAATTGGTTTTGTTCCAATCAGAAAGCCCGGCAAGCTGCCGTTCAAAGTGGAGCGAGTCAGCTACGCACTGGAATATGGCACCGACACGATCGAAGTTCATGTTGATGCAGTTGACAAAGGTCAACGAGTGCTCATAATCGACGATCTTCTAGCCACCGGCGGAACCGCTCAGGGGGCTGGCGAATTGATCAAGAAGGTAGGCGGTAATCTCGTTGGCTACGGCTTCGTCGTTGAACTGGGATTTCTTGGCGGTCGCGCCAAGCTTGACGATAACGCCGAGGTGTTTTCGCTAATTAGTTACTCGTAGAAATAGCCGCTTTCGTTTTCCTGCTGTTGTGCCGCCTCGCGAGGCGAGCGGAACATCGTGCTGGAGCAACGCAGTTTGTCGTTCACGTCTAACTACTGTCTCGCGATTTGCCTTGACGAATGCCCCCCGTTTCTGTAAAGGTTTATTTCGACATCGATGCAGACTCGGTGCGTACATATCCGATCCCGCCCAGCGCCTGTGTTTGCGCTCTTGTACTTGACGAAGGCGCGCGTTTTTCCTAAGCGCCTCGTTCCAAATCGGAACCAAACTTCGCGAGATCTGCTTTCGAACAATGCAAGTTCGTTCGTCTCGAACTGACTCGCGAGGCGAGAACTTCGCGCTGTCGAGGAACGCAAGTTCTTGTTCTCTTCGAGGTTCTTCAAGCACTTGAGTTCCGTTGTTGATCGAGTCGTACTAGATGCTCGTTAGCTGTAGTGCTTTGAGCTGTGGATTTCTTAGTTGGTCGTGGTCTTTGTCTTTGCACTCTTCGTCTTTGCAGTTATGCTGCGGGCATAGCACCATTTTGTGATCGTGATCATTGTTGTCGCATTCCTCGTCCTTGCAGTTCGGAATGGTTAAACGATTGTCTTGGTCTTTGTTTCCGCAGCCCTTGTTTTTGCACTCATGCGACAGGCCCAGTTGAAGCATGAGCTGATGGTCTTTGCATTCGTCCTTGCAGTCTTCTTTGTCGCAGTCATGCTTGTAGAATAGGCTATGGGTGAGACATCTCCGAGGATGCTCGCATTGTTCGTCTTCATTGTCGCAAGCGGCTTTCAGGCAACGGTGAGATGTGCACCAGGAATGATCGTGCTTTGCGTTTTTCACTGAACCCGAATCTGCCAGTGCTACGAATTTTCTACCAAGCTGCGCTGCCGGTGCGCCTTTGAGCTGTACGTAATTGCTGAGCCAGGGATGGTCGAGTGCGATATCGACAGTGCTTAAGGCGGCCATGTCTTTCAGTGCGTGCCCGACAGAAACAATTTCTCCGTGTTTGCAAGACTTTTGATGATATTTGCAGTGGCGATTAGCGACCTGCTCGGATTTGAGGAAGTATCTCTCCGCCTTCTCCGAGTTGCCCATGCGCTGGTACAAGCAGGCCAGGATCGCATAACTCGAAGGTCGTTTGTTGTGGCAGAGTCGATTTTCCAGTGAGGTGACTGCGCGATAGTATGATTCGGCTTGTGCCCAATCCTGCTTACTTTCACAAGCCATTGCAGCCGTTAGAAGTTGCGGATGTGTCTTGTGGTAGAAGTCGAGCATTCGGCTGCGCGAAAATGCAGCCCTTTCAATTTTCGCTATGGGACCATAAAACTTGTTGAGACAGGGCGCCTGACCGGCGTACTGAACGCAGGCGCTGTACAATGTCATGTACACGATAGCCGGGACCGGGATCAATAGCGCCCACCGACGGTATCGACGTTGTTGCTCTTCGCCGAGCACAGCATGGGAAACCGCAAAGCCGTTTGGTTTTAGCAAGGCAACCAATCCGAGAAATCCATAGGCACCGATGGCGAGGACGCTCAGTATTGGCAGCGTTCGCCAGTGCGGATCGTCACGAAGGAGCCAGGAAAATACCGCAACTGAGGTGATGAAGTAAGCGACGTTGAAGACTTTCCGTTTGGACATCGACGTATCCTCAATACAGGTTCTTAGGATCATACCCGTCGGGGGCTCTCTGATGTCAAGTTTTCGCGAGGCGGTATCCAGGTGAATCTTACTTTTTAATGTTGGAAGCGGTCGTAGATGGAAGGATGAGTGGCTAGCAGCGACGGCAAGTGGTTTCCCCGACCTCAAGTTCACCTTTGTGTCTGCAAGACTTCCTAATTTGCATCTGAAATTGCGTTTCACCAGGTCAGATGCCCGCGTTTAGCGATAGGCTGGGAGAGGGCATGAAGTTAGAGGTTTAATGGAAAATTCTTACTATTTCAGATGGGGAGAAATCTTTGGATTCTGACGGCGCTCTATTCCCAGCGACTTTCTCAATCTCCAAGAAGCCTTCGCTTCAGCAGCGGCTGTTTGAGGCGAGACCGATTGTTCTCTTCTTTCTAGGCTGTTTTGTCTTTGGCTTTCTATTGCCGCCATTGTCGCTGTTGTTGGGCACGCCGCTGCTTTTTGCCACGGGCAACTATCTCCTCTTCATTCTGGGCATGATTCTGCTTGGCGGCTGCGGCGGTCTGGCTGTCATTCTAGCTGTCCGTTATATTTCACGTGGCTTTCTTGCCGGTGATCGCAAACGCTTGAAAGAGTTGGAGACGAAAATTTCGACTGGCGCTTCCTCAGATGTTGTTACCGATCTCGACAAATTAATCACTGAAAATTTGAAAATGGGTCGACCGCAAGTTGCTGAGTATTACAGCAAACAGCTGCTCACTCTGTGCGAACGCGGTCAACAAGAGGGCGACCAGATGCCGGCCCTGATGTGGTCAACACCTTGTTGGGTGTCGAGCCCTGAGTATCACAAGTCCTTCAACTACTGGGTGGTCTGGTTATTCGAATCTCGTGGATTGCTTTGTCTCACTAACGAGCATCTGGAGTATGAGAGTTCGCGAATAAGCTTTCGAATCGCGTTAGAAGATATCGTAGATATCGGCATAGACAGGCATCCTTGGTGGATGAAACCCTATCCGCTCAACTACATCAAGCTCAGCTTTAAAGAATTTGGTGAGACTGTATGTTTGTACGCGACTCCTTATACATTGCAAACTGATACCGTATGGGATATCAACAAAACTGTGCGGGAATGGTATAACAATCTGACCAAGGCGCTTCAGAAGGTCGTTTAGAAGCTTTGGGCAATGTTGGCGATGCTGCTGTGTGCGGCGTTTATCGAGCCAATCAACTGAAGCCTATAAAAAGGGATTGGAAATGAAGCAAGGCGTTCGGTGCTCCGCTTCGCGCAATCGTTCTTAGTTCTGAACTGGTTCTGTGCTGCGATTAGCAGTAAGAGCCGCTCGCCGTACGTATTGATATCTCGCCACCGACGAGCTCTTCGGTGCCGGTCGCTGTTTTGACAATCAGCGCTCCAGTAGAGTTGACATCAATTGCGGTGCCTCTGATCTCTTTGACTGGAGTCGTACATACTATTTCCTGCCCGAGTGTAATCGAGAAAGCCCGCCATTCATCGAGGATCTTATCGGTATGGCCTAGCTTCATCAACTCATATATCGACTCGATCTGGAAGCACAACTCTGCCGCCAGATGATTGGTGTCCAATGGGGTACCGGTGGCAGCTTCTAGCCACAACATTTTTTCTTTCAGTTCTTGCGGGACTTCCTCGCTGGAAAACCTCGTATTAATGCCGATGCCCACGATCAGTGCCGGCTGCTGTCTGTCGCCGGAGAGCATTTCCGCAAGTATACCGCCCAATTTTTTTCCGTCGAAGACGAGGTCGTTGACCCACTTCAGACCGACCCTGAGTCCCGTTGTTGCAAAGATTGCTTTGGCTGCGGCAACGCCAATGCCCAGCGTGATTACGGGCAGCTCACCGAGACTCTGCGATGGTCGCAGCAGCAGGCTCACGTAGATTCCAGAATTGGGAGGTGAAACCCACTGCCGTCCGAGGCGTCCACGTCCGGCGGTCTGCTGTCGCGCGAACACGACCGTGCCCTCGGGCGCTCCGTCCCTGGCTAACTTCGCCAGTCTTGTGCTGGTAGAGTCGATCAAATCGAGAAGCTCATTATTTGAAGACCGACCAATTGTGCCGGTCTTCAACAATGACTCGAATTCGTTTAACTCCAAATTAATGGTCTGAACCCTCGCCTAACCCTTTGCGACGGCTGTCTCAATCTGCTTGGGACCGGACAAAAGCTTGTGGATCGGGCACTTGTCAGCAATCGTCTTTAGCGAGTCAATTTGCTCATCGGTGAGATCGCCAACCAATTTGACATCTCTGATGATCTTCGGAATCGTTCTGGACTCATTCTCCGGATCCGTCACTTTTTCTTCGGTGAGTGTCACTGTCACTTCCGTGAGCGGCCAGCCCTTGCGGGTGGCGTACATTTTGACTGTCATCGATGTGCAAGCGCCGAGAGCGCTCAGCATCAACTCGTGTGGCGATGGTCCCAGACCGCTGCCGCCCTCTTCTTTGGGGATGTCTGCGAGATATGAGTGCGAACCGGCTTTGATCTCTTGCTTGTACTCGTTGTTGTTTTTTACGACTACTTCGGCCATGTCAGCCTCCTGATGCTTATTTGTGTAGAATCTAGACCGCGGCCCGCGGCCGACTTGAGGATTCTGTATATGTAGATGGTAATCCCTTGACTGACACAAGAGGTGCAACTTTAAGCTCCATGTTTACTCTCGAAACAGAACGGTTGATTCTCCGTGATTGGAAGCGCTCAGAATGGCGGGATGCGCATAGCTATGCTCAGGATGAAGAGGTCTCGAAATTTATGATCTGGGGACCAAATTCCGAAAAGGAGACCAAGGAATTCGTGCACAATGCCGTCGATCACGCGGCGATGAGACCTCGGCGCAGCTTTGAGTTAGCGATGTTTCATAAGGAGTTAAACAAAATAATAGGTGGCTGTGGGATGCAAATCGTGGGAGCAGAGGCGGCTACCGGAATGATCGGCTACGTCCTTCATCGGGAATTCTGGGGGCAAGGCATGACCAGTGAGGCGTCTCGGCGAATCTTGACGTTTGGTTTCGAAGTCCTGAAGCTCCATCGAATCTATGCCACGTGTGATACGGAGAACATTGGTTCGGCAAGGGTCTTGGAGAAGTGCGGAATGCGCAAGGAAGCGCATTTTGTCGAGGATATGTTTATCAAAGGCAGATGGCGAGACACCTTCTTGTTTGCAATCCTCGAATCAGAGTGGCGGCACTAGCAGAATCTACTTGTCACGCTGTTGTCGTTTTCTGACGTTAGTCTTCGAACAGGAGGGTAATTTAGACGATGACCCGAAAGTCTTCAAAACGGCTTTAAATTGCTCCTGTACTGTGTCTTTATGAGCGATATGAGCAGTACAGATCCAAAATTTTCACGAGCGAACGGTACGCTGAGTTTCACTGACGGGTAACCTTTTCCAAAACTCACTTTAGCAATTCCGTTTCGCTCCGTATCACCAATCATTCGATAGCGCTCAGGGTACCCTGGGCATCGCTTTGCATGGAGAGGTTCACTCGATGAAGAGCTACTTGCCGCCAGGGGCTGGCAAAACTACGCCCGTTGTATTTGATACTGGGACACCAACCGACGATAGTCTGTTTTTCGAAATATATGACTTTGATACTGTGCCGCCATCTCTTGAGAGGCTTGCTGAAATCAACATGGCGCCGGATGTGGTATCAACGAAAATTGTAGCTACACACAAGTCTAGTCAATTGCAGGAGCAATGACCATAGCAGGTGTTCGACGCCAACTGGACGATTCCTTGCGCTAGATTTGCAGTGCTTTGATGAAATTCTTTGCCAGCTAACAACTCCGCCTACAAAAACTGATGCGCGGTTGAACGAACAGCTGCAATATGATTGACTAACTAAACCTGCTTAGACGAGTGCCAGAGACATCAAATCGTCGATGCAAGGATCGAACGGATCGAATGTGGATGGGTCAAAACTGTTAGGCACAATTGGATCTTCTCTCAACTCACCTTCGATTATCATACCGAGAGTCTCGAATCCCGGAATGTTTTGCACTGTCGGTGAGCGATCGACGAAGTCTTCAAGTCCTGCCGCGACGGCGTCCTCGTCTAGCACGATCGGATCTGAATCAGCTCTCGATTCGACGTAGAGCATCGGCATCACGCTGGGATTATCGTCAATCTCCAGGTTGCCGATTGGCGTGAACAAAGATGTGTTCTTAGACAAGAGTGCGCTCGGCGAGGAAGGCTCATCGATCAAGATGATATCTTCAATCGCTGCTTCGACATTTCGCATGAGCACACGCTGGTAAATGTCGGTCGAAAAACCTGATGCGGAGTTGGCGCCGCCAGGGGGAACGGTTGATGATGACATAGTATGTTTGTTCTTTGGGGGTGGCCGGGAGGCGTGTTTTGTTATGTTTTCAGACTAGATTTCAAATGTGAACAATTGGTGTCCCTTTTGATATGGCCATGGTGGAATCACCATGATTATCGCTACTTTCTTTTTCAATATCACTTGTTAAATGTTACAGCCAACATTGCAAAAACCTCGCTGTCTGCCTCTATAAGGCGGTTCTGGGGCAACGGTATCAGGCAATTCGTCGTCGCGGTATATTGATAGTTTGATTGGTGACTAACGGAGCAACGATGTGAAACATCAGGACGACTTGGAAGGCATACAGTTAACAGTGGATGCAGCAGCTAAAGCCTTGTCGGAGGCTAAGCGTGTGACGGTGCTGACAGGCGCCGGAGTATCCAAGGAGAGCGGCATTCCGACTTTTCGCGATGCCCAGACCGGAATCTGGGCGGAATTCAATCCAGAAGAGCTGGCCACCCCAGAAGGTTTTCTCGCCAATCCTCCTTTAGTGTGGAAGTGGTATGACTTCAGGCGCAAGCTTCTTGGTGATGCCAAGCCGAATCCAGGTCACTATGCTCTTGTCGAACTCGAGAAGTATGTTCCCAAAGTGACAATCGTCACTCAAAACATTGATGGATTGCATCAGAAGGCCGGGTCCTCCGATGTGGTGGAGCTTCATGGTAGCATCACCCGCTTTCACTGCTTCGACAATCAGCATGAAGCAAAGGATGTGCCATACGAATTGGAAGAGCCGCCTTCTTGCCATTGCGGGAGTATGATCAGACCGGCTGTGGTCTGGTTTGGCGAGGCCCTGCCATCCAAAGCGTTCACCAGAGGTGTTACCGAGTGCGAATTCAGCCAGGTAATTCTTGTAGTAGGTACGTCTGCACTTGTGCAACCCGCGGCATCGCTGCCGATGGCAGGCTACAATCGTGGCGCCAAAATCATTGACGTCAATCCAGAGACAAATCCGGTTACGCAAATTTCGTTTTTATCACTCATGGGACCGTCCGGTGAAATGCTACCGAAGGTGGTGGCAGTGCTTGCCAAGCGCAAGGGGCAGTCTTGATTCGAGCGTTCGATTGACTCGCTCCGAAAGTCACTACCCTTATGCTTGTCAGGCAATCGCAGCAGACTGCCGGCATCCAAGCAGTAACGTGTGTATCTATCGCATATCGATTTAAGTGCCAGGACTTGTCTTGGTGCAAGCTTGCGTAAAACGCTACATATAGTGGCTGATCTGCAGCGCCATCCAGGAAGAAATAGCCGATATGTGGGCAGACCTGGTAGTGCGGATCTCGGTCGATATTTAAATGTCTGTCAGTGTATATGCGCCGGTGTTCGTTTTGTGCTGTGGCACCATTTGTGGTGGCGAGGTTCGTTTCGCAGAAACAACAGGCTTATAAGGTATATGGCGTTATCTTTTGTATATTTAGTTGGGCTATAAGTCGGCTGTGAATAGCATTTTAGGGCGAATTCGTCGGAGCGTTCGATGAAATCAAGATGCCACTATATGTGGGGTTCTAGCCTGTCGGAGCCGAGTCTATATCCGTTAGCAGCTCTTGCATTGGTTCGTGTCGCAATGTTAACGTTTCAGCTATCGACTTTTACATAAGGAGCAACGGTCACCAACCTCGGCGCTTACTAAACGCAGAGATTGCCCCTATAGATAGTGGCAATCTGGTGGGGGAAGTGTGGTGAAAGTCCACCGCTGTCCCGCAACTGCTACCAGCTCTGCTGGAAGTCAGGCTACACACCTGAGCGCACCGGATGTCACCTCATCGAGGTGAAGGAGGATTTGTCTTTGCAAGCAAAGTTTCCTCTCTGTTGGCTGGCTGTGCCTCTTGGTCTTCTCTGACCAGGGGGATTTTGGATTGCTCCACGAAAAAAATTAAATCGGATCTCCGGAGGACACATGAGTCAAGTTACAGCACGACAAGATTCCCTAGCCATCACCCAAATGCAACAACCGTTCGACGGCGGTGGCGACGACGGCCGTTTCCTCAACTATAAGGTGTTGAGAAGGAATGGGAATGTTGCTGACTTTCAACCTCATAAGGTATCAGTAGCGATGACGAAAGCCTTCCTTGCAGTGGAAGGTGCCGGTGGTGAGGAAAGCTCGAAGATTCGGGAAGTCGTGCGTAAGTTGACGGAGCAGGTTGTAGAAACACTCCTTCAGCGCCTCCCTAATGGTGGTGTATTCCATATAGAGCATATTCAAGATCAGGTCGAAATCGCGCTCATGCGCAATGGTGAGCATGAAGTAGCCAGAGGCTACGTCTTGTATCGCAACGAAAGAGCGCAGGAACGCTCTCGTCAGTCGGCTCATGACGAACCGGTCGTCACGACACTGCGCGTCACCGCCGCCGATGGAAATCTGAAGCCGCTCGACAAGAAGCATCTCTACCGTGTTGCTCAGTTGGCCGCCGCTGGTCTAGACAGCTCCGTTTCACCCGAGAAAATTGTCGAGTCTTCCGTCGCCGGTCTCTATGATGGGGTGAAAGAGACGGACGTAATGAAGTCGTTGATTTTCAGCGCCCGCGCGCTTATTGAACAAGAACCAGATTACACATATGTTTCTGCTCGATTGCTATTGCATGACGTGCGTCGCGAAGTGCTCGGCGAAGAAGTCGATCAGGACGGGATGGATGCGCGTTACTGTGATTACTTCAAGACCTATATACAGAGAGGCATGGAAGCCGGTCTGCTTGATGAAAAACTTGAAGAGTACGATTTGGATCGCATAGGCTCTGC
>JAIERK010000203.1 GCA_019746975.1 Candidatus Obscuribacterales bacterium | reverse complement strand
AGATAAAATTTCAACACGTCCTGGAGCATCAAGCCTCGCTCTCGCACATTCGCTGGGCCGATCTGGTTGTGTTTTGTCGAAATACAGAACCCGCATTTCGGCACCTGCTCAGCGAAGCCAAAGGCAGAAGGCATCCAATAATCTACGACATCGACGACAGCTTTTGGGACATTTCCAACGCCACCGATCCTGACTTGGCTCGCTATCATTTGCAAGCGCTCAGAATTCAGCAGTTCGAACGATATCTGTCGCATGCGTCGCTGGTCCGCGCGTATAGCCCACTTTTAGAGGCAAAGGTGGCGCGATTCAACCACAACGTCGGGTTGTATAGATCGTCTTTCGATTTTTCGCAGTTACCTGGTCGGAAGAGTAACATGCATGCGACCGACAAGCTTGGTATCGTATACGCTACCAGTAGAACTGTGGACGACCAATACAAAGTCTTCCTTCCGGCGCTTACTGACTTTCTTAAGGATTATTCGTCAAAGGTCGAATTCACCGTATGGGGCTGCGCACCGGCGGATCTGCTTGCGATACCAGGTGTGGTTGCAAGAAAACTGGTGCCCGGGTATAACGCCTTTCTGAGAGAATTCGTGAATTCGAACTTCCAAATCGGTCTTGCACCGCTCGAAGACAATGAGTTCAACCGATCGAAGAACAACACCAAATTTCGCGATTATGGTGCGTGCGGCATAGCTGGAATTTACTCAAACCTGGACGTGTACTCATCGTCTGTTTCCAATCAGATCAATGGTCTCCTTGTGGAAAACACACGTGAATCCTGGTATCAAGCCATGTGTCGCCTGGTTGATGATGAAACACTTCGAAAGACCATAATTGAAAATGCCGCCGCCAAAGTTTTCCACGATCATCGACAGGAACTGATTGAAGACGAGTGGCTCCAAGACATACACACACTCCTGGCTGACGTTCCATCCTGGTGGTTATCAAAATTGAAAAATGCCGACACGATCAACATTGAGATTAGGCCGGATATGGACCAATTGTGCGGAGTCGAACTCACAGCGCCGAGCGGTCTCAAAATTCAGGACAACGAGAAGGTCTTTGTCGAAATTCAATCCGGTACAGGTACCGTATTGCGGGAATTGGTGGTATCAGTCGTCAGTCTAGACTTGGTAAATCGACGATTGTCTTTTGCCTTTCCGCCAGTGAGAAACTCAAAAAATCGGCAGTTGAGATTGCGGATAAGCGGGCTAACGCGGGAAGTACAGGCCGGACAAAATGAAATCGCCGAAAGCATTTGCCTTCGCTATCAGATGATTTAAATCTCTCGCCGGTTATTTGTCGAATAGTCGGCACTGCAAGAAAATAGTCCGATGAAGACAAATGCCAGAGCGCTGAGGCAGGCGAGCTGATCTCTTACGTTGGGGCGAGTATTTGTACCTATCGCGGTAGTCGCGATTTCTTCGGAATGGTGAGAAATCACCATTGGTTTCTCTAGAAAAACTGACATCCATGAGGTGCGAGTCCAAAAGCGCTGGCGGTGATCAGAAATCCGACAACAGTATGTGGAAAGCAACGTCTGTCCACGTTGGCTTCCTGAACGACGATAACGTCATTAAATTCACTCACCGACTTGAGGGCAAATTGCCTGATCGTCAGCGCTCACGCCGGGAGGGTCCGAAAAAACTTGCTTATGCGTCGCGAATGGTACATTATAAATGAACCCGGTTTAAGTAAGAGGAATTTGCCGTCCTATGCATGACTGTCCAACTTGTCGAGTCCCCCTTCATGGTCACGAAGAGGTCTGTCCGTCGTGTGGAACCCGTCAGCGAGTCAATAAGTCCTACAGCGGCTTGCTGAAGGGTGCTCCTAAAAAACCGCCCGTCAACATGATGCCTTTCGTACTAGTCATTATCTTCCTGGGCGTCGCTGGATTTGCCCTGGCGAAGAGCAGCTGGATCGGAAAAGTAATGGATCGCGGTCCGGTACAACAAGATCCGATGGATAAAATCAGCTGGATCGAGGCTCGTCAGATGCTGTACACCAAACTCGACGAAGGGCTCAAGGCAGTCGGTTCTACTGGAGAGTACACCTGGACAGCCCAGACTACCGGTCAGCCTGGAGACATAAACTCGCAGGGTCCGTGCGAGCTCACCATCAATACAGAGCTAGCCGATCCCAATTCGCGACGGCAGATAATAGATCCAGCCAAGGACCTGATGCATAAAGCTCAAGTGCCAACACTTACTATGAACGATTCGAAATCTCACGCCACCTGGACGTACACAGTTCAGGCTCCGGCTGTACAATCAGGTCAGGAGCAATCGACAGGAGCCCAGCAATAGCTCGATTGCTTACTGGAAAGTAGAAATCGATAAGGTTGGAGCTATGATTTCAAGCAACAGACGGCAAGGACAAGCGTTAGGCTTGCTGGCTGCCTTCCTGAGCCTGACGACGATCGCCGTTTATGCCAGGATAGCGGAGCCGACCCTAAAGAAAAAACCATCCGACCAGGACATGCCCTTCTACACTGTTGCAAAAGGCACTAAGAGTGGTATCAAGTCCAGCGAACGATTTGCGATTCGCGACGAGGATGAATGGCTAAGCTTATGGCGCAGGCACAAACGCGGAAGCATGACCCCGGAGGTCGCACCACCTCTCGACTTCGACGAACAAATGGTAGTGGCTGTCTTTCAGGGCGAGGGTACGCACGATTGCGGATTGATCGAGATTGATCGCATTCGATCCCTGCCCGATCAGGTACTGGTCACACTCAGCGAAGGGGACGTTCCTGGCGGTGGTCAATCGCAAGGCGAAAAAACGACAACGTCCTGTTTCCACATAGTGAAGACTGCACGCAACGAGCTGCCGGTCACATTTCAATAGTCGCCATCATTCACCATAGGCAATTATTGCGCGGCTGATTCTATTCCTCCCAGGGAACCTTCGCGTCCATCATCCCCTCAGGCAATAATTGCACGCTAATTAAATTCCTCAAGGACAAGTAGAGACACCGGTGAGTTGAACTATCCGCCGACGAATTTCTGTGTCCCGTCAACTTCGTGAAGTGATGGAGTTCGAATCGACAAAAGCATTCCGATAGCCAGACCAGCAAGCAGTCCGCCAAGGTGAGCGAATGCCGCCACATGTGGTATCACATGGTCGAGCACAAGTTGGGATAAAGCAAGCCCGGCAAGCCAGGATACATGAAATCGCCAGATCGACTCAGGAATCTTGTCCTTCAATCGAAATATACCAGCGCCTACCGCACCAAAAATTGCCATAACGGCGCCGGAAGCACCTACGGCATTCTGGTCCGGACTCAGTACAGCATGCGCGACTCCGCTCAGCAAGCCGCCAACGATGTATATAGCGAGGAATCTGCTGGTTCCAAAAATATTCTCTGCGACTCTTCCGAACCAATACAATCCAATCAAGTTCAACGCCGCATGGGTAATGTGCGCGTGCAGGAAAAGGTAGCTAATAAAACGCCAATACTCACCTTTCAACGCCAGCTGTGGTATCAATGCACCACATTGAAAGACAGTATTGGACAACATTCTCGCAAAGGCATCAATCGGGCTACCTGGAGCAACTATCTTGGTTATCTCGTAACTATCAGTTATTAACAAAAAAATCGAAATCACGACAATGAGAACACCGACAGCGATTGACTTTCGTCGAGGCGAGATTATTTCCTGGACGAAAGCCGCCCTCGAGAAAATTGCCCAGATCTCCTTGCTCAATGCAGCCCGGGTTGCTTCATCATAGCCGGCTGCAGATGACGGCTCACCTCGCTTTACCTTTTCCAGTTGTAACTCGATTCTGGCCCGAAATAATGGTGAAGACGAGATTTGATCGGCCTTGAGTAGCGTAGCCTGAGCCGCTGTCAAATCGTTGTCAGCCCACTCGCAGCGCCCCTTCCAATAGTACCGGGCGTATTCTGGAAACTCTTTATTCTTCTCCGCCAGTATGGCGAGTAATTCGTCCGTTTCCCTGCGCGCGCCGATCAACCCGAAGAACGGTAACATCAGAATCGCCAGTGAAAACAGAGGTAGATTTGCTTCCGGTACACGAGCTGCTTTCAAACATTGTGCCGCTTCTGTAAAACGCCCTTCCTCGGCATAGGCTCGCGCCGCCGCTGTGTACAGCGAAGATGGGACATGGTCGGACTCTTTCACTCTTTCATAATTCGCGATGATGTCCTGCCACCGCCACATCACACCGGTGCCGACGAGACGGTAAGTATTCGGAATCTGGGCGACCGCCTTTGGCAAACCGTCGCGCCCTTGCCATTTGTGCAACAGGGCTTCTGCTGGTTCCGGCTTCATTTCAACGAATAAGGCGAGTGCTTCGCACATATCCTTCCAAAACTCACCAGACAATCCCCAGAATACAAGAGTGATACTTTTTCCCGCGCGCCGCAGCTCATCAGCATTAAGCCCGGTCAAATTCCGCTGGAGTCCGCTATAGAATAGCTTTGGAGGAACATAGAAAATGAAAACCAGAGACCACCCGATGATCGCGAACATCCAATCCGGTCCGATGGTCAATCCAAGAACACCACACAGAATCAAAGGAATAGACTGGACGATGAAAGGCCAGGACCATTTTATCGGCAATCGCAAACGAAAGATGACTGATACCGCCGAGAGTAGCAGTATCGGATACAACCACAACGTGAATTGAGACGTCATGCTTTCTGGCTTCCAAGCTCAGGTCGAGCAAATCGTTGAGGAATCGCTTTGACAAAGCGTCTCGTTATGTAATGCGGACGAGTTATCGCCGAGCCGACCACAACGGCATAGGCGCCGAGTGCGAATGCCTTTTCCAGCTCGTCGGGACTCCATACACGACCTTCCATGATCACAGGCGTTGTCACCGCTCCAAGCATTCGCGACAAAAGATCGAAGCCGGGACCGGCATCATCGCCAAGAATAGTCTCTCTGGTATAGCCGAATAGCGTTGTTGATATTAGATCGGCACCGTACTCGGCAGCCGCCATACCTTGTTCTAGAGTTGCGACATCAGCCATCACCGGCTTTTTCAATTGCGAGTGAATTCGATCGATTGCTTCCTTCAAGGTGCTGCCATCCTTGAAAGGGCGTCCAGTAGCGTCTAAAGCAATCACATCGGAGCCAGCGTGAGCAAGCGCTTCCGCGTCGGAGAATTGAGGAGTGATGTACGCCTGGTCCAGTCGCTGTTCGACGGACAATCCATGAATTTTAGTGAGCCCGAGGATTGGAATTTCAAGCTTGTGCTGTTTCAAAACCGAAGCGACATACCTGATATTCTCCACACCCTCCAGACGCAGCGCTGATGCGCCGCCGCTCACAACCGACAGCGAAAGTGCCGCGATCATCTCCGGCGACGACAAAGGCTCACCGTGATCGGCCTGGCATGAAACAATCAATGCACCTTCGAGCTTCTCGATTGAATCAAATTTGGACTTCATTTATTACCGAGTTTCGAACCTGAGAGTCACTTAGCGCGGCGACATTAATGTCGGATAGACAGAGCGGTTAGAATCCGCTCTGTCATACGCTACGCAATCAATCCTTGAGATTGAGACAGATGAACTTCGGTTGAGTCATCTCTTGCAAGGCATACTTGACGCCTTCCAGTCCCAGCCCAGATTCTTTTCGACCACCATATGGCATATGATCGGCGCGGAACATCGGTGCATCATTCACCATAACGCCACCAACATCGATGGAACGAGCAGCTTTGAAGGCGACGTTGATGTCTTGAGTGAAGACGCCGGCCTGCAATCCGAAGCGACCATCATTCATCTCTTTGATGGCATTGTCGATGGTGTCGTACTTCATTACCGATACGACCGGTCCGAACACTTCTTTGCACACGACCAACATGTCCGGCTTGGTATCGGCGAGGATGACTGGTTCCAGGCAGTTGTTGGCTAGCGTTTTGCCGCCCAACATAACCTTGGCACCATCTTTCACTGCCTTTTCAACCCATTCGACGGTTTGTTTGACAGATCCTTCGTCGATTAGTGGACCGACGTCAGTCTGCTCGTCGAGCGGATTTCCAACTTTGAGCGCCTTGACCTTTTCAGTGAACAGTTTCAGGAATTGGTCATATACTTTTTCCTGAACATAAACACGTTGGACCGAGATGCAAACCTGACCTGCGTGAGCGTAGCCACCGCGGCATGCCGCTTGAGCCGCGGCTTCGAGATCGGCATCGTGATGAACGACGATACCGGCATTGCCACCAAGCTCCAGAATGACGCGTGTGCCCGGATGCACTTCGCCTCTCATTTTCCAGCCCACTTCCGGGCTTCCCGTGAATGTAATGCAGGCTATTCTAGGATCTTTCACGAGAAAGCTGCCCTTCGAACCACGACAAGGAACAACGATCAAGGCGCCGTCAGGTAGACCGGCTTGCTTCAAGATCTCTTTGAGTTTGAACGAGGCAATCGGCGTGGAGGACGCCGGCTTCAATACGACAGTATTTCCGGCAGCAAGCGCCGGTGCCACCTTATGTGCCACCAGATTGAGAGGGAAGTTGAACGGCGTAATCGCGCCGACTACTCCTATAGGCTCGCGAATAACGATTCCAACGCGCTTTTCGTTGCCGGCGGAGACGTCCATCGGCAACTGCTCACCATCGAGACTCAACGCTTCGCGACTGGCGATGGCGAATGTGTTGCTGGCGCGACTAACTTCAATACGCGCATCCTTAAGCGGTTTTCCACCTTCACGGGCAATAATCTGCGCTATTTCTTCAGAACGCTCTTTAATCAAGCGAGAAGCTTCAGCAAGAATCTCGCTGCGGCGCCATGCAGGCATCTTGCTCATTTCATCTTTAAACACGCGCTCGGCTTCCGAAATAGCCAGGTCTATGGCTTTCTCGTCAGCCTGGGCGACAGCGGCGACAATCTCACCATCGAACGGGCTTTTCACTTCTACGAAAGTAGGGTCCGAGATTCCTTTGATGTCCAATGAATATTTCACTATCTCTTTCAACATTATTGCCACCCGATTGTGTGTAGAAGCCACAAAGAAACGCCTGACGAGGCTTTGCCGCAATCTCGCTAAATGAGCCGCGAATTATACAGGCTCATCCGTTCGAATAAAACAGACTGTCAGTTTATCATCTCTTATTTAAACTATTTGAAGAAGACTGCTGTTTAAGCGTATTGAAGCTTTATATACCGAATCCCTCTTTAGCGGCTCAATCGGCATTTGTTGGCGGCTTACTTGCTTAAGAGCAGCTCATCTAAGTAACGATGAGACGAAGTCGTAAAGAAGATTCAGAATCGGTTCTGCCGTTGATGGTAAACTGACGGACCGATCGAGGTCCTGACATTTGCTAAGTGCCGCTTGCGAGGTATCGATATTAGCGTCTGACCTGGTGACTTCTATTCATACTGATGGCGACATTCAACCGATTCCCAATGTTTGACCCGCACAACAAAGTCTTCAAAGTTGTGGCTTGGACGCTTTTATTAGCGATCTGCTCGAGCGACGGAGCGGCATGGTGCAGGTCACGGCACAGAGGACATAGGGCTGCAGCGCATAAAGCGGCGGCACCAAAAGCCACTCCGCAAAAAAGCAGCGGACAAACCAAGCATTTCAGCAACAAGACAGACATGGAAGCCGAAATGGAGGCTCTCGACCGCAAGAGGGAAGAGATCCATGCGCGTATAGCAGGGGCTCGAAAGAAAGAAAAGCTCGCCTATGCAAAGTTGAGTGAGATTACCCATAAGCTTCACGCCACGGAAGGTACGCTCAAGAACAGCAAGAACAAACTGAACGCGACCGAAAACCAGATCGAAAAAACCGCAGACACGATTAACAAAACTGAGACGGCAGCGCAGAAGCACGAGCATCTTGCCGGTCATCGACTGCGGGAGATCTATGAGGGACACAGGCTCAGCTTTCTTGAAATGGCTTTCCAGGTGGACTCCCTGCAAAACCTACTGGATCGTGTCTATTACCAGGAACGAATCGCCTCTCTAGACCGATCGCTTATCGACCAATTGAGAGCCAGGCGTCAAGCTCTCGAAGACAATAAGAGTAGACTCGATCACGAGAAGAACAAACTTGGCGATATTGTCACTGAGATAGCAAAGAAGGCGATGGAATTCGCCAAGCTTCGAGTTTCTCAGGAGCAAGCCGCCGACCAACTGCGAACACAACGAGCATTCTTCGAACAAGCCGAGCGAGAACTCGCGATGCAGTCAAAAGCGCTGGAGAAGCAGATCTTGGCGATGGAAACTTCATCCGAGAATCACTCCAATAAGCCAATGCAACGAGGAACTGGCTCAATGGCGATGCCGCTTCGAGCCAAGGTGACATCGCCCTTCGGATGGCGCACCCACCCAATCTTTCGTCGTCGCAAATTCCACACGGGAGTAGACCTGGCTGGTCCACGTCGCTCACCGATTCGCGCTTCTGATAGTGGACACGTCCTCTACACCGGTTGGTATGGCGGATACGGCAAGGTCGTCATCGTAAGCCACGGCAGCAACCTCTCCACACTTTACGCTCACCTTTCGAGCTTCGCCGTGTCGAAGGGGCAGAACATCGCGAAAGGCGATGTCGTCGGTTACGAAGGTGCCACCGGATTTGCTACCGGACCACACTTGCATTTCGAAGTGCGTGTCGAAGGCAAACCCAACAATCCTCTCAACTACGTCCACTAATCAAGGCAGAGTTGAGTCCAATCTCGGGTTATCGAAGCCCTCGTTCGCGTCGCGCAGAGATCTACACAACAGGGAGAGCCTCTGTTCGCCGCGCTCTTGTGCTCAACCAGGCGCTGTTGTTGTGATGAGGCGGGCTACTATGACCGCTGGCACATGTCCGGAAACCTTCCAGTTGGATCTCTGTCCTACCTGTTTCTCATCTCGTCAAAAACGTAATCGAATATGCTCTGGGGTCGAGACGCCCGGCGGTCCCAGTAAGAGGGGCGACGCCAGGCTTCGCCCTTTCTAATTTGATCAATTGAGTCCAGGTCGAAAACCGATCAGGTTGAACTCGCGGTTGAGAATGTCTTCGCTGAGTTGCAGCCAGTAGAACGCCACCATCACCAGTGCGTGCGTTATAGTGCCTTGCCTGATGAGGTCTGGAATCTCCGACAGCGGAACCAGCCTAATCGCAATTTCTTCGGTGCCCGAGAACTCCGGCACCTCGATCTGTCTGACATCGAGTGCCAGAAATGTGTGGCAAAGATTGCCTTGAATAGCCGGATTCGGATGGCTCTGTCCTAGTGGAACCCAGCGATGCGCCATATAACCGGTCTCCTCCAGAAGCTCTCTTTCGGCGGCATACTGCGGCGAAGGATCCTCCCGGTCTACACTTCCGCCCGGTATCTCGAGAGTGAATCCCTCGGTACCATGGCGAAATTGCTCGATTAAAATCACTTCCCCGTTAGCGGTGACCGGAATAATGTTGACCCAGTCGCCGGAATCGAACACGTAAAAGTCATGAGTTCGCTCGGAGTTGGCGGAAGTGCGCTGCGACAATTTTTTGTGAACTGTAAAAACCCTGCAGTCAGCGATTTGCTCGGATTGAATTTTTTTCCAGGGGCGGATTACGTTGCTTTCCATTCTTAGTTTGCCAAACCAGTTTCCAAGATTCCATTTATATGTTTATCGCGTTTAATTATAAAACGTTTTTTTCAAGAGCAAGATAGTCGAATAGAATTGATCAGGTAAGCGCTGCAAGCGACGCGTTTTTGCAAAAATCGTGACATTTTAATCGTGACAGACAAACCACCAATTGATCTTTACCAGCTAGATGCCACCTTTGGAGAGGACGGACGCGCGGACCTTATTGAGACGTTTCTCAATCATTCCAACGTCTTGTTCAGCCGCATCAATGCTGCATGGGACGAAAAAGACATCAAAACGGTCGTCGATGCCGCCCATCAGATGAAGGGTATGGGCTCCAGCATTTATGCGGCGGAGCTTTCCAGGCAAGCTTTGCACCTGGAAAAGTTGGCAAAGGAGAACTCGCCGGATTGGCAGAGCATGCTCGAATCTTACGATGCGCTCAAAGAGGTCCATAAAAGGGTTACAGATTATCTGGCGATGCAAAACTGCAACTAGAAGAACAGTTGGCTTGGTGCAAGGCTTTTGCGAATTTCGCGAAACTTTCAAGCAGCTCGGAAGCGCGGCAATCATGCATGAAGCCGAAATTCTTTCCACAAAGCAAGTATTGTTGATATACTTCCCAACTCCCCGAAAGCCTGTCTACGACTCCAATTACAGTTTCATAAATATGGATTACCCTATACAAAAACATAGGTTATCCTGTAAACAGCGTGACTTATCTTTGGCATAACAGTCTAAAGTCTGAATCCTCTAAGAGAATCTACTTCAGCCAAGGAAATCAGAAAAAACAAACAAACTTCCAACGAATAGTCACAAAAAAATAGGACACCAACAAGTTCTCAACCCAGCCAGAGGAGAAGGATTCAATTCATCAAGTAAGTCTACATTCACTAAATGCGGTGCGTAGCCATTCCACTTGATAATTCACCTCAAACAGACAGCGCCCCGATTTCTCGAGGCGCTGACCGGGAAAGTGGAAGAAAAACCTATGCAATCTTTGAAGCTTTTTTCTTGAGTTCCGTCACCAGATCCTCTTGACCCAAGAGATATCCACGGCGTGCTTGATCGTCGGCGTAAGTGATGATTGCTTCAGTTACGTTGTTAAGCATCGATGTCGGAACGAATTCGCTTATCTGGTTAAGGAGACGCTCAACCGCTACCCATTCTTCGGTATGCAGCGGAATAGCATCATCGAGCCTGGCGATGACTGTGTAGTTGAATAGTTTGTCAACTTTGGTGTTCATCATTGCTGTTTCCTCAAATAGCTGCATTCCCGCAGCAGCACACAGCCTTGTAGGCTTGGACTGGCACAAACTATGTGGCAATCTCTTGAAATCCAGACGAGTCTTACCTTCGCCTCTGTAGCATTTATTCCCGGAAAATTTCCTTTTAACCGAAAAACTTAGTTGCCAAGCAATTTTTGGTTAGCTGGAATACTTTTTATTGTGATAATCAACTACAAATTTTTCCGCGGAAGCAGTATCAGTCACTTCCTTGAGACCTTGAGCCTCATCGAGAGCTTCCAAAATTTCACCAACCACAGGACCTGGCTTTATACCGATAATCCGTATGACATCGTGACCACCAAGAAGTCGGGGTTGGCTTTCCACCTCATCCACGAATGCTTTGTATCCTACAAGCAGTTCAAACATCTTGTCAGAAAGCTGGGTGCGCGAGGATTCAGGCAATCCATCTCCTCGGGTGGCGCCAAGGTCGCCGAAAGCTAGCACCATAAGCTCAGGCACATCATCGCCTGCCTTGCGGTAGAAGCGCTGCAACGCCTTGGGAGCAGGATCGCCCTGATGATAAAGAGCTCCGGGTCTGAGATGCCACTTGATCAACTTACATATGAATCGGCTGATCGGTTTCGACCATTTCATTCGCTCCGCGGTTGATTCAGCCATGGTCGCGCCTATTGAGTCGTGACCGTAAAAAGTGTGGCGTCCGTCGTCGTTAATCTGCCAGGTCGACGGCTTGCCAATGTCATGGAGAAGGGCTGCCAGCTTGGTTGCAGCCAACCGCGTCACGCCGAAAGACAGTTCCTGATCGTTGGATTGGTGCACCCAATCTGGTAAATGCGGTAACTTAAGCTCCAATTGCGAGACTGTTTCGACGCTATGATCAAACAGTCCTAAATGATGATAGGCATTCGGTGTTACTTTCCGGGTTGCAACAAGCTCGGGATAAATGACTTCCAGAAGTCCGCTCTCGCCAAGCTCCTTCAAAATCTCTCCTGAGTTGCTGCTTGTCAGAAGAGTAAACATTTCGGCGTTGATACGCTCAGAGGCCATCTTATCGATGAGCTGCGCGTTTTCTTTGATCCATCCCAGTGTTTCAGGCTCGATAGTTGCATTTAAAGTTGCTCTAAACCTAAATGCGCGCAACAGTCTAAGCGGATCGTCAAGCAAGACATCTCTCGAAATAGCCCGAATTGAGCGCTTCTCGATATCTCCCAGCCCGTCGAACAAATCGAGTACACAATCGGGACGCGACCCGTCGAGGGCAAGAGCATTGACGGTAAAGTCACGTCGCCTGAGATCGGTTTCGATGCTACCGCCCACGCAACCCGCAAAATCGATAAAACTACCGCCATCAAGGACAACTCTCGCAGTGTCGAACTCCTCGTCCAATGACACGAAGTGTCCAGCTAGCTCCTCGCTTAATCGTTTTGCGAATTCCATCGCAGAACCACCGCACACCGCAAAATCAAGATCCTTCGGATTGGCGGCGTCCCGCTTCCACAATACGTCCCGGATGTATCCCCCAACGAGATAGGTCTCCACATCGAGCTTATGCCCCATCTCAACGACACGCTGAACCTGAGGATGGTCGAATGGACTGTTGTTTAGAAAAACCCGTTTGTAGGACATACTGGACGCCATTCCGATGTTGCGAGACGCACCCTCGATGAGCGCCTTACACCATGATTTTACGGTCTACTCCAATGCAAATCCACCAGAGCCGTAAAAAACAAGGACTGTGACTAATTAGCAATCGATCAAAACGGGAAATCCCAGTCACCGGCGAGGGTTCACGTCTTCTTGGGCCCGTTAACCGATATCGCTTAAGCGTTTTTCTAGTGAGGCACCAATTGACAAAAGCGCTCCGTTTTTTCACAGCGTTTAAACCGATATCGATTTAAGCCTAGCTAGAACAACAGCTCTCTACTCGGTTCGTTCGATCGGCTTGAAATGCCCGGCCATGTAGACGATGCCGCCAACGACGCTGCCCAAGGTCGTGAGCCCGAGCCAGATGAGTGCGTATGTCAGCGCCAGTGACCGGTCCACACCCGACAGAGTCAAAAAATACGTATAAGCCCATTCTCTGATGCCGATACCGTTGACGCTAGGTGTGACAAAGCCAAGCACGGCGACTGAAGGATAGAAAACGAAGTAATACCACAGCGGAATATGATCAAGTCCGAGCGCCAGACCGACCGCGATGTGACACGCAACAATAATGATCTGACTGACTACTGACAAGAACAGGGTCATCATCGTCAAGCGCTTGTCCTGCCAATAGACCTTCGCAGAACCATGATTCAACTTTCTGGTCACCCAGTTGTTTTCTCCCAGTATCCTCATAGAGAGCTGAGGAAGAAAAGGGATTACGCAGTACATGCCGCCAGTCAGCACAAATATCGGCACCTTGAGCTGGAGAGGCAAGCCGTTGCCGCCTGGGCCGAACAAAATTCCAAACGTAGCGAATAGAAGAAGTACTGCTAAGCCCATTGCCCGATCAACCAAAACGGAGGTCAGGGCATGTAGGTATTTGTTGGTTCCTTTGGTCAAATAGTAGCAACGGCTGACATCACCGCCTACAGTCGAAGGCAAGAAGAGATTGAAGAACAAGCCGACATAGCAAAGCTGGACCATCTTGAGGAAAGGCTTGGACAAGCCAACAGCAGAGGCCAACAACTGCCATCTATACGCCATGACGAAAACACTTAAAAGGAAGAGGCCGCAGGCCGAAAACAGGTAGGTCTTGTTGGCATGAATGGCTGCCTGGTAGCTTTCGCGGAGATCGACCTTGCCGAATGCAAAGAGGCTTGCGAACAGCGCGATACTAATCAGGAGTTTGAGTCGAGTTTTCGACTGCTGTGATATTCGTGGCAAGGGAAATCTGCCGGAGAACATCGGGCTTCCGCCAGTAGACTGCAGATCCTCAATAGGTTCGGCAACCTGGGCGCTAGTCGTGCGAGCGCTCGTAGTTTCTACTTCTAACGTACTGGTCACCTCTGGCACCTTCTCTCCGGTTTTTTCCTCTTCTGACTTTTCTAAGCTTCCAATAAAGTTGGAACTAGTCCGCGCCACATCCGTCGAAGCCAATGGTAGCGACCGGGCCACTGACATGAACACGCGAAAATTTTAAGCTCTCTTCTAATCCCGGCAAAAATCCGACCCAACCCACGAGTAGAGCCACTTGAAAGGCGTGTTATTAAAAATTACCAAGCTTCACTTTGAGAAATCTAATTCGGTAAATCCTGAAGTTTGTACTGTAGCGTGTGGGTTTTTACATAGAAAGGAGGTATTTTCTAATAGAGAACCGTCCAAAAGTTTTTGGACAGCCTGTTGTTGTTACGGTTGTTGGTAGTGCCGTCATTACTTGAATAGATTTGGTCTAATATTTTGATAGGGATCAATTTTTCGCCTGAGAGGACGAATCTTGTTTAATCGAAAAACGATAGCCAGAGTTGGCTTTCCTTTAATCCTTTGTTTGCTCTTCTTTGCTTTTCAGAGCTGGCTGATAGCCGCTGAAAACACTTCAGATTCACATGTCCTCGTAGCTGATGGGGCCGCCCCATCCCAAGAAAACCCAATACTCCTGGCTCAGTCACGAAGCGTGCCGTCTGTTTTACCCCAGGTCCTATATCAGCGCGCCTGGCGGCTGATCAAAGAGACCTATTACGAGCAGAAGTTTGCCGGTCAAGACTGGAACAGATGGAAACATCACTATGATGGCAAGCTCAAGACGCTGGACGATGCCCATAAAGGGATCGAGAGCATGCTCTATAGTCTTGGCGACCCCTACACCAGATTCCTCGACAGAGAAGCGTTCGACGAAGAGCGCTCTCAGATCGAAGCTCATTTGTTTGGTGTCGGCATGCAGCTTGGCATGAACAAAGAGCACAAAGTCGTGGTTATCGCCCCAATCGAAGGAACCCCGGCATACAAAGCTGGAATTCTGCCTGGTTGGGAGATCATCGAAGTTGATGACAAGCCAGTAAAAGGGCAGTCGCTTGATCAAGTGGTCAAAGGTATTCGTGGACCAATCAATAGTACTGTCGACCTGTCATTCATGGCCAGTGGCAAAAAGAAGAAGGTCAAGTTGCAACGCGCCGAGATTCCAATTCGAGCGGTTGCCAACTGCGAAATTCTTCCTGGCAACATTGGATACATCAGACTGGACAGTTTCATCTCATCCAAAGCCAACTCCGAGATGCGCGATGCTCTGAGAAAAGTCGAAAATACGAGTGGCGTTGTCCTCGACCTTCGCAACAACCCCGGCGGACTGTTGACCAATGCAATCGAGATTGCCAACATGTTCCTCGACCGTGGAGTCATTGTTAGCACTATTGATGCTGACGGCTACAAGCAATCGACATTCTCTTCCAATAGACCAATCAACAAGCAACCGCTGGTTGTGTTGATCAATAAAGGAAGCGCATCCGCTAGTGAAATCCTCAGCGGCGCACTGAGAGACAACGGTCGAGCAAAGCTGGTAGGACAGCGCAGCTTCGGCAAAGGTCTCGTACAAGCGATCAACAGATTGGATGACGGCTCAGGCATTAACGTCACTATCGCTAAATACTTGACGCCTAATGATACCGACATTCACAAGCACGGCATCGTGCCTGACTACAAGGTCGAATTGAAAGACAAAGACTACGATGCCGGAAAGGGCCCGTGGTGGATTGATATTCATTACAAAGAGTTCGACAAGTCACCGGCTGACGGTCGTGACATTCAATTGAACAAAGCGATTGAAGTGATAAAGGCGGAGCTCGGCGACAGCGGTAAGGAAACCGCCAATCTCGGCTCCCAAACAGCACAACCTACGACCCAACCAGCAGCTAAAAAGTAGCTGAGTTGAGTTAAACAAAGTCTGCGACTTAAGCGGCGAGCTCAATGAGTTCGCCGCTTTTCTTACCAAAAGATTTCACCAGCATTCCGTCCGGCCGAATCCTCGGCACCAAATTTGATACCGTGATTGCAATGCCCTCAGAATCAAAGTTCAGAGACTAACAATCAAGCCCTTCTATCGCTCTTCCGTGATGTTTGAGCTGTGTGGTTGTCGATACCGTTGTCGCTTCTTTCATGAGCCAGTCCGGCGCGCGGCGACCAGTCAAGACGAGCACCGTATCAGCTTTTCGAAGCGCAATAGCTGCTTTCACAGAATCCCAGTCAATCAGACCAACGCGAGCAACGTCGAGAAGTTCGTCACCAATGACGATATCATCCTCTCTCTTCAGCCCTTCAGCGATGTAGTTAAGTCCAACACTTGCAGCCTCGCGATCTTCAGGCAGAATGCCATTCGGAGCACTGTAAAAGCGAAAGGTTCCTTTCGGACCAGAACCAATTCGATTGACTCCGGTATAGTTGACGATCAGCCGGCCAAATCCTTCTTCCCGATGGTCAGCGAGTATCCGCAGCGCTTTTCCTTCGCTCGAATTTTCTTCGAGCTTATCGAAGAATGTCATCGTCACATTCTTTCCTTTCGACAGCGCTCTTAAAATCACTCCAAACGTGGCTGTGGTCTTACCACAAGCAGTGCCAAGATAAAGTCGAATCTTCTCGCGACTTTCCTCTTGCGACGATGAATCTTTCGTCAACGCAGAAGAGGAATCCGTCTTGGTCATGTAAAGTCCCTTCGTTCAAAGCGTTCCAGACAAGTTGAAAGTCATATCATACCGCCTGCAAACTAGAGTTTCAGCGACTTCGCCTGAACTAACTCTCACGTACTAAATTGACAGACTAAGTGCGCAGGACCTTAGTCGGCTCCCCCTTGGCATCAACACAAACGAACGTCAGGTCAGCCTCCGTAACGGGGATGGTTTCGTGACCGCGGAAAACTTCGACGTCTACATGAACAGAAATTGAAGTGTTGCCGACTCTCGTCGTGGTCGTATAGAAGCTGACTACCTCCCCCATATATACTGGTGCCTTAAATTGAACTTCTTTTACTGCAACCGTCACGACCTTCTGTTTCGTAATCCGACCACACTCGACTGCGCCCGCAAGGTCGATGTAGCTGAGAATAATGCCACCAAAAATCGTCCCTTGACTATTGGTATCCTTTGGTTGCAGGACTACGCGAATTGATGGATCGCGACTACCAAAATGCTCGCTCACTGCCAGCCTCCACAAAAGTGTGATTATTATCGCCTTCTGTTGTTGGAAACATATTAAGTGTAGCGGTAACAACACATTAGACTATGAAGGTGCAAAAAACTTGGTTATAATCCCAACGAGGACGGTGGCACCTTCCTGTTGGCAACCAGGCAATTCTACCACTTACTAAAGAACAAAAATACATGCAGTCAAGGATTATTCACCTGACATCTATAGCACCAATAGCGGTGGCTGTTTTATCAGTTGTCTGCGCTAACCCTGCAAACGCAGAAGGTGCGGCAAATTCAGTCGGCACGGAGCGGATTTTGATTGCCTCGCCGTTAGATGCGGTGGCGGGATCGTTACCGTTGTCGCTGTTCGGACCGGTCGAGAAAGGATCTGAGTCCATCTCGACGGAAGCGCCTGAAGCAGCGCTCTCCGAAGACGGCACGATTCAAGCCGGCAGCGAAGAAAGCGCTCCGGAGGCGACGGCATCAATTTATTCGCCTGCTCACCTCGAAATCAGGACTGAGGCACCAGCTGAGCCTACATCGGTAGATGACAGCACAGCAGAAAGTAGCCTGGAGACTTCCGATAACTCTGGCGAATCAACGACAGATAAGATTCCAGTCGCAGCTTTGCCGGACGAAAATGACTCGACGCCAGAGTTGCGAGGCGACAAAAAATCTTCCGAAGACAATGATACTGTCGGCGATACTATCAGATTGTCACCAGGAGATATCGCGCAGACAGTCCCCACCGACACAGTCAACTCGGATACGCGTGATTATGACCTGACGCCCGTCAGTCTCCCGCGCAGAACACCAAGCTTCAATCGATTTGAAGGCATGAAGTACAACGCACTTTATGCTCTACCCAGTCGGCTCTTCTTCAGCGCAGTCGTGGACAACTCCCTCCGATGTGAAACCAACGTCTTCCAGACGGCGAGCCACAACAGGCCAGATATGATTTATCGTATCCTGCCCAATACGACTCTTGGCTATGCCCTGACGCAGCACACTCGGGTATCGGCGAATTACTTCTTCCTCAGAGATCAGTACACTAAGTACAACAATCCGCTGAGTAGAAATTTCCATTCGGTCGGCTTCCAGATCGATCAGGACTTGTATGCCAAAGGGCGTACAACTGTTACGGCTGGTTTCTTTGGACGAGCGTTGTTCTCGAATCCAGACAATTTCAGCGACACATTCTTCAACGACTTACTACCATCGCTCACTGTCACGAGACAGGTCGGTTACAGCACTATCCTCTACAGTTCTGTCCTCGGACAGATTCGCTTCCGCGAGATGCTGAGTAAGTTCCAGGAAGGCGACCAGTTCTATTCATTTGGCGCTGTGCACCGTAAAGGTCCATGGACGGCACTCGGCGACATGACTGTCAACTCCAACTTCGGTAATAGCAATCTTCGGCAAGGACACAATAACCAGGTCATCATCCTGACCGAAGAAATTGCACGCAGACTTCCGTATCTGCGATTGCCAATCGAAGCCTACGTTCGCTGCCAGGAAATCTTCAACATGGGAGCCAACGCCAACCCTGGATACGCTGGATTCAACTTCCGTGTGTTCGGCGGCATTCGAGCAACAATCACGAAGCCTGCGATCTTCCCAGTCAGATTGGCTGAGAAGTAACAACTTCTGCTGTTTACCTCTGACGAAGCGTTTTGAAACGACCTCTTGTTGGACAGTGTTATTCTTTGGTGGACGCCTTCGCACACAGCACCTTGAGGGAGAAACTCATCGCGAGTTTTTTCTCAATACGGCGAACTTGGACAGTCTAGTGGGACTTTGACAACTTTTAGCCCCAAACATAACCAAGGTTAGATCTATGAGCGGCAAAAGCCTCTGGGAAAA
>JAIERK010000116.1 GCA_019746975.1 Candidatus Obscuribacterales bacterium | reverse complement strand
CACTCCACGTTGAGCCGCCTGTAGCAGAGCAATCTGAAGACTCACGGATGCCATATTGGGGTTGTCCTTCAAGTCATCGAGCACGCGTCGTCCGAGTTCTCGGACATCAGGAGGTAGGTTCTCAAACGCTACAGTCTGATCTACCGGTACTGGAGAATTGAATCCACGTGCGACGACTTCATCTCCAACCTTTACCCCTGGAGGTTTTTTAGCACCATCGCCTTCTGGAGGTGTTTTACCATGATTCCCTTCCGGCGGCAGTGGCGGAATAACGGGCTTGCCATCACCTGTCACCAGACTTGGTGTCGCTCCTGAATCATTGTCGGATCCTGCGTCAGCTGCTGGCTCTTCCACAAAACCTACCGCCATGTATGTAGGCTCTGATCCATTGACCTGGTCCACGACCTTCGCCGCAGCGGTATTACCAGCAGTGCCTCGCTGTGTCAGTTGTTCGACTTGTTGCTGAATATGTCGTGGCACCTGTCCTTCGCTTTGATACTTTTGATGCCCGTCGACGTACATTGATACGAAAGGTTCTGCGAGCTTCAATCTCTCAATTGTCGGTTTGTCAGCCAGCTTAATCATGTCGAAACTGGCTTTCATAGCCGCGTCCCTGGCCTCTCCATCAAGCGCCCGTCTCAATACTTCCTGCAACTGATTCGCGGTCTCGCCGGCAGAACGGCTGTTGTCACGACGCTCTCCAAGAGCGAATGCCATTCCGCGAGCTGCTAAGGTAGCCTGTTCTGGCGTTAGTGAATCCATGTTTGTATTTGCGGTCAGATCGGTTGCGGCTGCTTTCAGCAGATGCGCGCGCGCTTCTGCGCTCAGCTTGCCAGATTCCAGGAGCACATGAATCGGACCACCGTCTTGATTAAAGCGCGCGTATTGCACCATGCCATTGTTTTCCGGACTGGTCCTGGCAAACTTATCCAGGGCTTCTTTTGCCTGTGGAGATTGCTTTTCCAGTTCTGCCAGGCGCCTGATTTGCTCCAATTGCTTGCTGGTGTCGCCGGCAGTCGTTGAGGTCTCCAGAGCTTTCAATGATTGGGCCAGGCGCTTTGGAACTTCCGCTGGTGACGTCAGCATCTTAGCTTCGTAATGGGGATTGGTGCCATTGGGCATTTCGGTGACAATGGAAGCGCCGTCCTTGCGCGGAGGATCGAAATCTATCTGTCTTTTGCCGTCCTGGAAGTAAGTAACTCCAACCTTTCGTCCATCAATGTCTTTTTCTTGCGTCAGAATCCGACCGTCAGGATCGAACGGCCCAAACTGCACTGTTCGAGTGCCGTCCGCCGCTACGATATGTTTGTCGCCATTTGCGCGAAGTGTTGTTGTTTGTCCATCTTTTCCGTCGAAGGAAAATATTGTTTGCTCCGCGAACTTAGTTGCTTCTTCCGGTGTGAGCCTGGCCGTTGTGCCATCCTTGGTAGTCAGAGAAAGTGAGTGTCCGGACTCATCCTGATTAAAGAAGGTCAGCGATCGAACTGGTTGTCCGTTGAAGAGGGGCGCTTCTACGCCCTGTGGGAATTCAGTTTTGACGCCGAACTCTCCGCGAGTTTGTACGATACCGTTGCTAAAGCTGATGGCAGATCCAGAACCGAGCGCTGAATCGACGCTTTGACGAAATGAAATGCCGAGCTCCCGCAAATTAAGTGTATCTGCGTTAGCCGCTTCCATTCGTGCAGCCGATAGTCCGGGAATTGTTGTGAATGACTCGGCGAGCTTTCTCTGTTTCTCCTGTTCGACTGGATCAACCGGTTGAGGCTGCTTCTCGGCAGCTATCGATTTGTCGACATCTGATTCTTTAGGGAAGAGGGAGACTAGGTCTTTGCTGGACTCGGCTTCCAGTAACAGCGATGTGTAAGTTCGATCGTCAATCCGATCCTCTCGGGATGGAGTGGATGTTATGGGGTCATCAGTAATAGTCGCGCCTGCATTCTTCCGTGGTGAGGGAGGCGGCTGCTCATCGGTCATAGTATCCCCACGACGCCTACTATTATAATTTACCCATAGGCGCCGATTTCGGGACTGTGAAACTGCACATTTTTCTCTATTCTCACAATTATTCGAGGCAAAACCTTGCAAATTAAAGTAGCTGTCGCGAGTTAGCCATTCAATAGCGACGTTGTGTACGTGAGGTTAGTAGGGCACCGCGGGCGATGGCTCAAAGCGGTCGATCTTGCCCGTTGATAAATTGAGTGGAATGCCGCTGAAGGCCTGCAATCTCCCGTGCTTCAGAGCAGAGAGAGCATCACACTCGCAACTGCGCGAACCGCGAGATCGCCGCCTGCAGATCTTCCATTGTTTGATATCGCTCTTGAGGATCTTTTGCAAGTGTTTTCAGCACAATACGCCCCAGCTCCGCCGGAACACCTATGAATTCGTTCATCGAGGGTGGGGGATCAGTGACTTGTTTCAGTAGAATACTCATCGGAGTGTCGCCCGGAAATGCGATCTCACCAGTTAGTGTTTCGAACATCAAGCAACCCAGGCTGTATACGTCTGAGCGGTGGTCGACTTTATGTCCCTGACACTGTTCGGGACTCATGTAATTCGGACTGCCGACAACCGTGCCCTCTTGCGTCAGTCGTTCGTTCAATTCACCTGCGATGTGACTGTCGTCGAATTGGACAATCCCGAAATCAACGACTTTTACAAGCTCAATGTTATTCGCTGCTGCGATTAACATGATGTTTGATGGTTTCAAATCGCGATGAATCAACCCGTGCAAATGCGCGTAATGCATTGCACTGCAGACTTGCAAAAATACGCGGCAGGCATGATCCCATTTCAGAAACTTCTCCATTCGTAAGAGCTTGAAGAGGCTCTTACCTTCAAGGAAATCAGTGATAAAAAACAAATGCCCCGATGACGAAATTCCAAAGTCGTAGAGTGAAACCAAATTCTCGTGATTCAAACTGCCTATTGCATTTGCCTCGCGTTCAAATCTGAGCCGTTTCTCCTCAAAATTCGGGATGTCTCGAATGAGCATCTTCATTGCAAAAAGCTTATCCGACACCACATGCCGAACCAGATAAATAGTGGATGTTGCGCCTTGCCCCACCTGCCTTATTATCTGGTACTTTTGATTGATGATGTCACCGGGCTCGACCAGTCGGGCTGCGGCACGCGGCTTCGCTTCGCTGTTCCAACAGGAACAGTGAGGTGCCTCGTTGCCGCAGCGCCGGCATTGTTCGCTTGAGTGATTCCTACTATTCACGGCTGTATGGTGTCGGGCATATGGCATATCGCTTACGGGTCGACAGCCTATTATTCCACGAAATACAAGGTTTGCCACCCAGTGAAAACAACCGATCAGGTCTCACTCAAGCCGTCTCCAATCGGTGGCTCCTGTTCGCCGTTAATCATCAACAGTTTTTAGGCTAAATGATTCAGCGCCGAACGGGCGATCGTAGAAGTTATCCAACGCATTTGCAGTCCCTGTTGTTAAGCCCTCCGCTACACCGGCAACGCTTCCAATCAGTAACGATGGCGGAAGTGTGAACAGGCGAGCAGCAACGTTGGTGTCATTTTCGGATCCTGCCATGGTATCCCAGGCGGTTGCCGTTTGTTTTGGAATTGCGCGAATGGTAGAAATTGGTGCTCCAATCGTGATACCACTGGCGAGTGCAGTCAGTCGCAGCGGCAAAAGAAAGGAAAACGTGACAGGGTCTTCTCTGTTTTCCTCACAAGCTTTGGCAGGCGATACGGCTATAGCGGACAGAATAGAAAGTCCAATAAGTGCAACTGCAATAGGGCGTTTCATTTGTGATGTCTCCTTGGTTCGGTACGTTATAAACATACAAAACTCGAGAGCCACGAAGAACATTGTTCAAACAGTTCGCGAATTGTTGAAAGCCGTTTTGATTCAGTAAGTCATTTTTTGCTCATCAAGCCGCAGAGCCGCAGATAAGAAGTAGTGCGCAGATCAGAGTGCCAACATTTGCCCCAAACCATACGAGGACATAGAGATTTGGCACCCGGATAGAACCCAATTGCCTATTAACTAATACGACCGATAGGAACTTTTTCATTTCGGTTTTCTCCTAGATGGCAGGCAAATACGATGTTGGTGTCAGAATGCCGTGATCAGGCACGGGGCGGACTTACATCAGCAACGCGTATCGGTCGCCTTTAGTGCGGACGTTTTTGGGTTGGCCTTGGACTTCCTCGAATTCGACTTCGAGTCCTTCAAGGCTAGCAATGTCGTGAGACTTTACGTCTTCGAGGCGGGCTGACAGTTGGCGATCCGCTATTGGCATGCGAACCACTTTGCCTTTTGCGTTCGTAAATTCAACTTGCAGCGTTTTCTGTTTAATTACAACGAGCTTTCCAGTCGTAGCCATCTTCTTTACCTATTCGACGAGACTTTTCCTGAATGCTACCACCTCTTTGTCCCAGATAGGTTGTCAACCTCATGGTCATCCCAGGTGACAATCCATGGGAATCTTGCGTGATTGAGTTGCAAATCTGGATCGGTTTTGTAGCAAGCGTACCAACAGCTTTGCTGTTTCCTTTGAAGAATGTGTTTTCGCCCTGGATTCTAGGCCACCTTTTTAGGCAAGTGCATGTTGCACCAAGTGCTGATCCAAGCTGGCTTGTAGTACCGCGAGATGAATAAGTAGGTTTTGACTTTCCGATTTTGGGAACGTTCGGAAAAGGAGTTCAGAGGCAAGCAGAGCAAGCGAGTCGAACATGAGATGTGCGGATCAATTCATTATCATTCTAACCGCGCTCGAGGCTTTCTTTCTCGGTACTCTCACTTCGACCGAGTGTTCTCTATGATCGTCAACCAAGGGGATAGCATCGCTGTCCAGCAATACACCATCTACGATTACGGAGTGTTCAGTCGATGAGGCACTGTTTAGCGATACGGTTATGTGGTAAACCGTTTCGCGATATCGGTAATGAACTTTGTATTCATTCCAACTCTCCGGGAGGCAAGGTGAGAACCGCAGCTTATCGACTTGAAGTCTGAGGCCCAGTAGCGATTCCGTAATTAGCCGGTACATCCAACTGGCCGAGCCCGTGTACCAGGTCCAGCCACCACGGCCGGTGTGAGGTTCTGCCGCGTACACGTCAGCTGCCACCACATACGGTTCGACTTTATATGTTTCCACTGCTTGCGGTGTATTGCCGTGATTGATTGGGTTGATCATCTCGAACAACTCCCATGCCCGCTTATTGTCTCCCAGAACGGCAAAAGCCATAGTGGCCCAGATTGCAGCATGCGTATACTGTCCACCGTTTTCTCTAACTCCTGGAACATACCCTTTTATATAGCCTGGATTTAGTTCTGATTTGTCGAATGGCGGATCGAGTAATTGTATGAGTGAAGAGTCTCTCCTGACAAGGCGAGCGTCAAGCGAGTTCATTGCTATGCGACAACGTTCATCGTTACCGGCACCGGATAGAACCGACCAGCTTTGAGAGATTGAGTCTATCTGGCATTCCGAATTGGTCACGGAACCCAGAGGCGACCCATCATCGAAATAGGCGCGTCGATACCACTCTCCGTCCCAGCCGCTCTTCTCAATCGCGAGACTAATTCTATGGCATTCCATCTCACAGGTGACTGCGAACGACTCATCGCCCTTCAAGCGAGCTACCTTCGTGAATCGGCGCAGGACTTCATGGAGGAAGAATGCCAGCCAAACGCTTTCACCTTTTCCTTCTATACCGACCAGATTCATACCATCATTCCAATCACCGGTGCCGATTAGGGGTAATCCGTGATTTCCCTGATGTAGTCCGTTCAGAATCGCGCGCTTGCAGTGCTCATATAAAGTGGCCGTATCTTCCGAAGTCCCCGGCAGGTCGTAATAGGACTCGTCTTGTAGATTGACGGGACGTCCCGTCAAGAAATGGATTTGTTCATCAAGGACGCCCTTGTCACCTGTGATCATAACAAATCGGCAGGTTGCCAATGGCAACCATAAGTAATCATCGGAACATCGCGTTCTTACACCTCTCCCGGAGGGCGGGTGCCACCAGTGTTGCACGTCGCCCTCGACGAACTGTCGCGAAGCACAGATAAGCAGTTGTTTGCGTAAGAGCTGTGGTTCTGCGTGGATCAAGGCCATGCAGTCTTGCAGTTGATCTCGAAAACCGAAGGCTCCACCAGATTGGTAGTAGCCGCTCCTGCCCCACAACCGGCATGAGATCGTTTGATACAGAAGCCAACCATTCGTCAACATATTGAGCGATTGGTCTGGTGTGTCAACATTGACGCAACCTAGCGTGTGCTTCCAGTAGTGGCACAGAGATTCAAAAGCGTCGAGTGCGGCCTGTTTGTCGCGGAAACGTTCGATGAGATTGGTTGTGTCCTTGATATTTTGGCCGATGCCGAGTCTGAAAGTTATCTCCCGTTCTTCGCCATCTGCAAGTTCAAATGGCACCTGGAGGGCACCGCAAGGGTCCAGTCCGGCGCCGACTTTGCCGGAGAGTCGAACTCTGGACATCGCAGCCGGTGCTTCCAAGCTCGCATTGCGCCCGATGAATTCTCTGCGATCTCCGGTCACACTGCGAGAGTTGTCGTCGACATCGAGAAAGGCGACGCGCTCGCTGAACTCGCTACTGTAGGGATTTCGCGCAAGCAAGGCACCGCTTTTCGGCTCGATTTCGGTGACGATGTGCATAGCTGTATTTGAACGAACGTCTCCCAGAACCCACTCAACATACGAGGTTGCCGATAGGCGCCGCGCACGACCGGAATGGTTTTGCACTCTTAATGTCGCAAATTTTACGGGCGCATCGTTGGCAACATAAATTTTCAACTCAGACGCGATACCATTGGCGGTGTGCTCGAAAACGGAATATCCATGGCCATGCCGAGTGCGGTAGGACGCGTTGCCTCGCACAGGAAGAGGACAGGGAGACCAGACGTAGCCGGATTCTTCATCTCTTAAATAGAATGCTTCGCCGGCGGCGTCAGTAACCGGATCGTTGTTCCAGGGGGTAAGACGAAATTCGTGAGCATTTTCAAGCCAAGTATATGCCAGACCACTTTCCGATATGACGGTGCCAAAGAACGGGTTGGCAAGGACATTAACCCATGGCGCTGGAGTAACGTGATTCGGCGAGGTTGAGATGACGTACTCCCTGCCGTCAGAGGTAAACCCGCCTGTCCCGTTAAAAAGCACCAGATCGGCGCGCTGCTCAACCGGACCGGACTGCAGATCGGATACAGGCGTTCGCGTGGCAGAAAGCTTGGGCACTTTCACGTCTCGAAAGATGGGGCGGCTGATCTGTTCGGCGAGGCTTCCGAGACTGTCTTTGATGATCACGCGAGCGACTGTCTGCAACAGGATTCGATCTTCATCTGAGATCTGCTCGGCTGCGCGCACGAAGATTCCACCAGGCTTGTCGAGAAGATTGGCCTCTGCTCCGGAAGCGATTAAACCCATGATCTGATCCTGAATTAATTGTCTGTAACCGGCTCGATCTTCGTTCCAGATCACAAGATCTACCGCCAGCCCTTTCAATCGCCAGTAGGCATGGGCTTTTACGAGCTGTCGTACTAGTTCGATGTTTTCCAACTCTTTAATTTGAAGCAGAACGATCGGCAGATCTCCAGATATCGCATATCCCCATAGTCCGTATTGACCGCGGCGATTCTTTACCAGAATGCTGGCATCGGCACGCAATGATTGGTTCGCATAAAGCACCGAGGCGGCCAGCTGGGCGTAAAGCTGCCCGTCCGATTCCGTCGCGTTGAGCTGACGCAATACAACCTGACTATGTGTCCAGGCAAGATCGAAAACGCGATCGGCGAGGTGGCGGTCCTGATACTTATCGACAAGACTCAAGCATGCTTCACGATTCTCAGCGATTCCGGTGAACATATTCACCTTCGCCGATTCTTCAGGATTGAGGGTGATGCGGCAGCGAATAGCCACAATAGGATCGAGCACGGAGCCCTGACTACCGGAAAGTGATTTTCCACCGGTCAAAGCTGAAGGACGGCTTAGTGAGTTGCCTCGTCCGATGAATTGCATGCGATCGGTTTCATAGGAAACGTCGCTTTGGTCCGCTCCATGAATTGCGATCAGATGGAACATGCAAGGGATGCGTTCCGCGTTCGAGCGTGGTCGCCTTTTGCAAAGAATTGCCTGTTTGTCCTTGAGAATTTCGGTCTCGACGAATAGATTGCTAAAGACCGGATGCACCCAATCATTGACGGGTGGTGCTAGTACCACCTCAGCATAGGTGGTGAGTTCGATCGTGCGGCGATGTTTGGAACGATTGGTAATTCGAATTCGACGAAGTTCGACATCATCTTCAGAGGAAACTACTATCTCAGTGTGCGTGTCAAAATCATAGTCGCACCGCCGGAATTCGACGCGAGCCTCGGAGAAAATCGCCTGGTAATTCTCAGGTGGTTTTAGAGTGGAGTTATAGGTGTTTGACCAGAATTCGCCTGTGGCTACGTCTCGAAGATAACAAAGTGTTCCCCAGTTGTCTAAGGTCGTGTCTTCACGCCAACGTGTTACAGCAAGCTCCTGCCATCGACTATAACCGCCGCCGGCATCGGTAATCATGACGTGGTACTTACCATTAGATAGGAGTTGCACTGCCGGTGCAAAACCGGTTGGGTGGGTGAAACATCTTACCGGCGGTGCATCTTCGCCAGTGGTATTGCGCATTTCTGCTGATTCGATCGTTTGTGAATGAAAAACGCTGGCTTTCGGAATGCGCTCTTGCAGGAGTAACATTGTCGCCTGCAAAGCCGGATCAGCTAGGAATCGTCTCTGCATCGGCTGATCGAGAAGGACGTAGGCCAGCGCCAAAAATGACATACCCTGGTGGTGCGCCATAAAAGATTGAACAACAGCGTGTGTCTGTCCACGAGGAATCCGATTGGTTGTGTAATCGATAGCTTCAAAGAATCCATATTTCGCGTCGAAGCCTTCTTCGGCTAGCCTCTGTAAGTTGAGGCAGGCCTCTTGCGGAGACACCATCAATGCCAACGCCGACGCGTAGGGTGCGATGACCAGATCTTGAGCCAGACCGCGTCTAAGCCCTAATCCTGGAACGCCAAAGGCATGGTATTGGTAGTTGAGTTGGACGTCAACTGCATAGTAGCCTGATTCGGAAACTCCCCAGGGGACGCCCCGCAGTTTTCCATACTCGATCTGTCGATCAACCGATGCTTTGTAGGTTTGGTCCAAGAGTGTATTGGCATAGGTCGGCATCACAAGCAGTGGCATGAGGTATTCGAACATGGACCCACTCCAGGAAAAGAGCACTTGCTTGCCACCGGCGGTGGTGAGCAATCTACCGAGAGCAAACCAACTCTCTTGCGGCAGCTTGTCCTGGGCTATGCCGACGAAGTTGCATAGTCTGGCTTCCGATGCCAGAAGATCATAATAACTGGCATCGAGGCGGCGTTCATCGGCATTGAATCCGATTGAAAGTAGATTCGTGCTCTTGTCGAAGAGAAATTCATATTCCATCTCGGCGAAGTCGCTGCATTCGTTAATCAGATCTTCTAGTTCAGCGATCCTCGCTCGGGCCCGGCGACTGGCTTCCGACATTAGTATTAGAATAGAATCAAGAGACTTTCGTTCCTGTGTTGATTCCGCTTTCAGGCAGTGTGTTTTGATTGCCGGCAGCCAGTTGTCGCAGATGCCAGCCACTTCGCGCAGAGTGGGAATGTCAGCCGCCATAGAAGGACCAGCTATCCGAGACGGTAACTCCGGTAAAGTGATCCATGGCGAAAGTAGAACTAATTCATCCAGCGCCTCCAAGATCTGGCATTCAAGGGATTTTGCCCAGTCGAGCGATTCGCTGCCGGAGCCTTCCAAACCTTTTGTCAGTCGCGCTGCCGGTTTTGACAGCTGTCTCAGAGCGTGATGTATCGCTGCCACTGAATTGAGGGTGTTTAATTTAAGGCTTCTCAAAGAATTTTCAAATTCTGTCAACTCCGGAGGCGCGTGTTTTCCAATAACATCGCTGAGCACAAAGAAAGCATCTTCTATTCCGTCAAATATTCGATTATCCAAGATCTTCTGGTCGATTAAATCGTACAAACCAGCTTTGAGCGTCAGAAGATGCCCGGCGAGATTGCCACTATCCACGGTGGAAATATAATGAGGAGGCAGCGGTCGCAAGGTCGTAGTGTCGTACCAGTTGTATAGATGGCCGCGGTGCCTGTCCAGGGAGCGCATCGTCCTGAACGTTCGTTTGGTCCGTGCAATCAATTGACCTGCCTGAATGTAGCCGAAGTCGTGAGCAGAGAGGTTGGCCAAGAGCGACAGCCCGATGTTAGTCGGAGATGTTCGGTGGGCCACTCGCTCGACCGGTGATTCCTGCACATTGTCCGGTGGCAACCAATGGTCTTCTTCTGATACGAAGGTCTCGAAAAAGAACCAGGTTTTGCGAGCAATCTTTCGCAAGAATAACTTTTGACTGGCCGAAAGCGGCACCGTATATAGTGGTGTCGTCCGGCTCATCCACCAGGCGAGAGCGGGTGAAAGCAACCAGCTCAGTAAAATCGGTGAGGCAATTAATAGGGCGTCGCGCCTGAACGCAATTAAGAAAAGCGCCGTCATGACGGCGATTATTGGAGCGCTTAGCATCTCCACATACTGACCTGAAAGGCCGGATGTATTCGTTATTCGTGCGTCCGTCGATGGATTCCAAGAAAGCAGGTTCCTCCTGGATACGGTCAAGCTGAATAAGGTGCGCACAATAGCGTCAAGGCTGAAGCAAGCCTCATATGGAAGACAGGCCAGAAAGAAGAGGGTCTGGTTCAATTGGCGTGCTGCACCGTCAACGGTAGTAACCAAGTGTTGCTTGAACGTCATATCGACTGGTTTCCGCAGCAATTGCAAAATGACAAATAGGGCCGGTGGGAACAAAATGATTGAGAGTGCTGCCATTGTCCAGAAAAAAACAGGTGACAATATCGTCCAGCCGAAAATGAAAAGCAGCATCAGTGACGGTGACACGAGGCTGCGGCGGAGATTGTCGAAGATCTTCCAGCGTGATAGCGCGGATAGAGGATTCTGTTGTGTTTGTGTGGCGCTTACGGGTACTCGAGCAAACAGCCAGCCGATTATCTGCCAATCACCACGAATCCAGCGGTGTCTGCGCTTCACGTCGGCGCTGTAACTAGAGGGATATTCCTCAAATAATTGAACGTCGCTGAGCAAGCCCGAGCGGGCATAGCATCCCTCTAGCAGATCGTGGCTTAGAATGCGGTTTTCCGGCAATCTGTCCTTGAGTGCACTCTCAAAGGCATCTACATCGTAAATCCCTTTTCCGGTAAATGATCCTTCGTAGAAGACGTCTTGATAAACGTCCGAGACAGTTCGGGTATATGGATCTATGCCCGCATCGTGACTGTGCAGGGCTGCGTATATTGAACGAGTGGCACCCGTCAGGCTCACGCCGACTCTAGGCTGCAAGATACCGAATCCCTTAGTCACCACTTTTTTATCGGGATCGAAATGGGCTCGATTCAATGGATGCATCATTGCCCCGACGAGCTGCCTGGCTGCGTCACGAGGTAACTGAGTATCGGTATCTAGCGTGATAACGTATTTGATATTCGACAGGCTTGTGGTATCGCCGACAATGACTGAAAAACTGTCTCTGTTTCCGCCACTCAGTAGCGAATTCAAAGCCGCTAACTTCCCGCGTTTGCGCTCGTACGCCATCCATGTCCGTTGATGCGAACTCCACAGTCGTGGCCGATGGAAGAGAAAGAAGATATCGTTGGGACTAGTTCTGTATTTTTTGTTGAGCTCTTCTATATGCTCCCGCGCCGACTGCAAAAGGGCTTGATCAGTGTCCAGGGTTTCGCTGGCAGCGTCACCGAAATCGGTAAGCAAACCGAAAAAAATGTGCTGTTCTCGATTGGCGAGGAAGCGAACTTCCAATGCCTCGATCAGATGTTCAACGTTCTCGAGCGTGGTTATCATAGTCGGAACGACAACCAACGTTTTGGCTTCAACCGGAATACCTTTTGAAAAATCCATTTTCGGCAGCGGATTCGAACTGGCAAGCAAAGTCGCTAGCCAATTGACGATTGCCACTCCCAACTGACCGGTGCTAGTAAGCACGATCGCCACCAGGAGGCTTGACAGCCAAATGTTCGCAGACATGATTGGCAATCGCACAATTAGATCAGCACCAAAAATGGCGGTGAGCAGCAAAGTCGGGCCGAGATAAAACGGCAAAGGCATGCCGGACACGATTCGGCTTGTGTAATCAACAAGCGATCGCTTGACTCTCACGGCATCTTCAAGTCGACAGAGCCCTTTATCAATTAAGTAGAATCCAACGTGGGCAATTCGATCATCGACGCCTTGGGCTAGCGCTCCTCCTTTAGCTAGCTCGATTGCAATTGTGGCCACTTGCCCTTCGGACAGAAGGCTTTTCTTGGCTAGCAATTCGACTTTGTGGCGGTAGTAGTCGCGGGTAGAAAAATCCATGCCACCAAAAGCGGTATCTGCCATGAGGATGCGTTCGACGACGCTCTGGCTTTCTACGAACTTTCGCCAGTCCATGGCGCCCAGTACTCGTAGGCTTCCGATGCTATTGCTGATAGAAACTTGATCGGTCGCCTGGCGCTCGGTCTCGGCCTGCACCATTTGCTCGATCGTAGAGTTCGATTCGGAGAGTCGCTGTTCGATCCATGTCAAAGCTAGTGCCAAAGCCGAGCTCTGACCAAGCAAGCGGCGCGATAGTTCGGAGACGAAGGAACTCACCATGGGCGGATTAGAACGCGCCATGTCGGCAATTATCAGGATGAGACTTTTGGGATCGTTGGTGGCGACTACCATCATTTTGTCGGCCCATGAATTGGCCAAATCTCTTTCGAGCATGCCAGCGGCAATACGCACGGCGACTCGTCTTAAATTCTCAATAAGAGCCAGGCGCAGGACAATGGGAATTGCCCACAGCTCGCCGAGTTTGAGCTCGCAGATCGTTTGATAGGACGCCACAAAACCGGCCAGATTTTCAGCATCGACACGTCCGTCGCCGTGGGCGATTGCTGCAAGCGCAATATCGTAGACTCGAGGCAACCCCGCTGACGGACCGCTCTCTAGTCGGGGCAACTCACGGCTGTAGCCTTTTGGTAAGTGCCTTTTGGCCGTTCGAATTTGTTCTTCGATCAGGTAAAAGTTGTCCAGCAGCCAGTCGCCTGCAGGTGTGATCCGACGCTTGGCTTGGACCGCATCAGTGAGTAGATTGTATACATCAGAAAGCAGCGCCTCATTTTCGGCGAGACGCTCTAACAGTCGGTTTGAATGGGGCTGGTGTCCTGTTTTGTGCAGCCCGGCCAACTTGATTCCGTGCTGAGCCATCTGCTCGGCACTGAACAACTCAGATCTCATTGGCGGATCGTCTCCGGCGTACTGCTCTGAAGGACCATGTCTTTCGAGTCGATCGCCTTCACCAATCAATTTCGCCAGTGCGGTCACTCACAACACTCTGACGACCAAATGAAGGTAGAGCATTCCTGCCTCAAACCTCGCCTATTGCGAGACTGCGCCAAACTTAGCGTTACCAACGCTTGCTCGATCGATCTCTTGGTTGAGACGCGTTGACTGCTATTTGTCGACCATCAATGGTCATTCCATTCAAAGCCTTGACAGCTTGTTCTGCCTGAGCCTGTGTCTCCATTTCTACGAAGGCAAAGCCTCGCTTTCTGCCAGTCTCTCTGTCGAGCGGCATGGACACGGAGCTTACCGAACCAGATTGTTCAAAAAGCTTTTGGAGATCTTCTTCGGAAGTGCTGAAGGGCAGGTTACCGACGAAGAGTTTTTTTGGTTCATTATTCATTTAATTCAATTAGCACTTGCCTGGTACTCTAACAATTTGTACCGAGCTACCCAGCGCTAGGGTAAGGCCATTATGGCAGATAATCGCTTCAATTACGAACAGGCTCGATAGATTCTGCCATGTACGCTATTACGGAGCTCTTTCCTCTGGCTCTCTATGTCTATCCGGATGGATCCACTGAAGACAATGTTTCCTTCTACGGCAACGGAAATGTGTCCAGTAAGCGTAATCGTGCTGGCGACTTGTTCGCACTCAAGTGTTTGAATCTTCTCGACCGATTGATCGAAAGGACGTCTAGCACTCCGGAAGAAGCTGGGAATCGGACAGCATGATGAAAGCTTGAAGGAGAATAAGGATCATTACAACGTTCTTGCAACTCTGGACCTATACATTGGACGGATTAGTAACGAGAGACTAATCCGTGCCAAACGATTCTATAAATGTGCCTCCTGTGAGTTCCCAGCAGCGAGGCATTGCATCTACTGGGGAGCAGGCGGAGAAAAACGCATCCAAACCAGGTGAGACGAAGCATTCTGGAGACGAAACGCAGGCGACGAGCAAGACCTCAGCCACTAGTCCATGGAACCCGCTTGGTCTGTTATCTGCGCCGGCCGATCTTATCTCGAAAGCTGCCAACGCGATACCAAGCCCGTTTCCGTCGGTCGAAATCGGAGGTGATAAGGTCGTTCTTCAGCCAGTGAAACCATCGGACACTGGTCAAGTTGACCTAAAATCCGGCGGCAAGGTGTTGGACATCCCGATGTTTGAGCAGGCGATTCGGAAATTAAAGGACTCGCCTGATCCGGTGCTCGAAATGGTAAAGATGCTTGCCGGTGGTTTGGACAATCTCAGAGGCGCAAAGCTTTACCAAACCGTATATGGTGACTATCAATTGCAAGTCTCGCTTAATCACTCCACGCAAGAAAACATGGTCGATAAATCCATGGGACAGTTCAGCTCGGGTCCAGTAACAATGGACCCGAATTTCGGCATGCGCGCTTCACTTAGAGGCGATGGCGGCGGCGGTGCGATGTTGCAATTGAGCGATTTTGTCGGCGTCCACCCCACAGTTGAAGGACCGCGCCAGACGAGAGCTGTACTGCCGGGCAGCGCAGTGCTCTTCAAAGGCAGCGACGGGGACTATCACATGTCGGTCAATGGGAGCGCCGAATGGGGGCTGGTCCGGAAGCACTGGACAAAATCGCGGGACATAACCATTGATCCGGAAAATGTGCGCGATCCATTTTTGCGCGGGATGATGCAAGATGCGACGGACATTGATCGCGCTTTGGCAGATTTCCTGAGGATACAGCAGTCGAAAGACATACTAAGCGTTGGTATACAGCGATCACCTTTGTCTGCCGCAGGCTCAGAGCAGTTCGAGATGCAGGTAAGGTCGAGAAGCGAAAAACATGTTCCGCTAGGTCAAGACGTGTCAGCAGGCTTGCCGGTCAAGATAGATAGTGTGGATCTTGGTGCCGACGTGTCCGCTTCGCTATCTTATAGTCGGCAAGCGGGAATCGCTTTACGCAACATCAATGGAGTGAAGATAAACATCGAGCCGTTCGCCGGATTTAAACAAGTGGTATCGCCAACGATGCTTACATTTGAAAGAGACAACTCTGGTAAAGCGGCGGTGGGCTTGCAGTTTGTTCTGCATGACGGAGAAGGAAAACCTGGTGAGCCCGTGAGCTTTTCGATTCCGTTTTCGAGGATCCTGGAGGAGCTGGGCAAGAGGTAGCGAGCCCCTTCGCTGTCTGAACTTTGTCTACTCCGACTCCGACTCCGAGTAGCGTTGCCGGCTAGAGCGATTGTCGTTTGAATTCTGTGAACGATTCCAGCAAGAGCCTTTGACCATGAGCCTCGGTAGTCCGGGGGCTCTATCTTTTGGGCGACGGCGCTATCCAAACGAAGGTAATTTGAACCTTCCAATTCCTTTTATTCAAAAACGTTTTTCTTCGTCAAGGGTTCGCTTGTAAATTTTTCTGATCCCGCAAACGCTGAGCTGGGTGCCCTTTTGGGGTACGCGGAATTGTCGCTCCCGGAAAAGCTCAGAACTTCTGGCTTTTCAAGATCTTTAAAAAATCGTGCAAAGGTTCAGGGTGACGCGTTCCATAGAGTAAAAATTACAGGTGTAAGCAATTCATCATCAATCTTGGTGAATGGCTCCAATCAATGGACACTAGATTCGGTGTGGGTCAGGTTCAAATAAAAAGGGTGACCTGATTTTGCAGTCCGACGTAATCTCAAAAGGAGGGGTAGATATGTTGTTTCAGAGACTTGCTGGCAATGATTTGTTCAGCTCACTGCGCGAGATGCAGCGGCTGCAAGACTCGCTCAATCGCGTTTTATCGAGTGCGCCAAATCATTCAGCGGAATATCCACTTGTTAATGTATGGACATCTGAAAACGGCGCCATCGTTCGCGCTGAGGTGCCGGGCATTGCGCCTGAGGATGTAGATATTTCTCTGGTGCATGACACTCTCACGATTAGAGGTTCTCGCAAACCAGAAGAACTCAAAGAAGGGGAAGCACGGTACAGGCACGAGCGCGGCTTCGGGGGGTTCACGCGTTCGCTTCAACTTCCATTTGGCGTCGAAGGAGACAAGGTAGAGGCGAAATTCGCAAGTGGTGTTTTGCAGATCACGCTGCCGCGTGCCGAAGCAGAAAAGCCACGACGAATCAGCGTTGTATCCGAGTCTTAATCGAACAGGAAGGAGGTTTTTAATTATGGCTAACGAGCTTATGGAAATGAATAAACAGGAAGTGATGAGCCGGGATGACGCGGAGCATACCCGAACGCAAAAACTCTACACTCCGGCAACCGACATTCACGAGACCCAAGAGCAACTGACTTTGCTGGCCGACATGCCTGGTGTCAAACAGGATGGAGTGGAGATCACACTGGAACAAAACATCCTGACCATCTACGGACATCTCGATGCACCCGAGTTCCCTGGCTACAATCTAACCTATGCCGAATACGGCATGGGCGGCTACAGGCGCGTATTTGCTTTGTCGAATGAAATAGACAGAGACGGAATTCAGGCCTCGGTGAAAAACGGCGTGCTCAAGCTGATTCTTCCTAAGAGCAAGCGTGCCATGCCCAGGAAGATCAGTGTACAGGCTGAGTAACTGGAAACACAGTTTAAAAAAGGAAGGAGGATGAATACTGGTAGTCTCATACCTTGGAACTAGGGCAAGAAGAATCTTCCGATCAGAAAAGAGGATAACAACTCGCATGAGTAAGTTCTCGCTCCAGCATGACATGAATCGTGTTTTCGATAACTTTTTCCGGCAGCGAAATCACACAACTACCAGGAACTGACAACAGTGTTATAAGTGAGTGCCGATGCTTTAGAAGAATTCGAAAGAATGGCCGGGTCCAATCGCGAGAAGGAAATAATGGCACTAAGCAAAGAGCTAGAGGCACTCACTCAATCTGGACAAGACAAACCAGTTTCTGAGGAAGCCATCAACAAATGGTGGCAAACCATAGCGAGTTGGGCTGAGTAGCGCAGAAAAAGGTGGTTACGATTTTACCACCACTAGTAGTGTCAGATTCCAAGATTCTGGCATTACTTGGCGACGTCGTCTGACAGTTCACGAGAAAATGTGCGATTGAATGAGAATGGGCACCAGTTAAGAGAATTACCTATTCCCGTAAACCACCTAATTTCCCGAATTCAGTCAATAACTTCAACTACTCAGCCAAAGAGTTTTCACTGGTAGTACTCGCGTGCCATAGCCTCCGAAAGTGGTCGACGGCTTTGTCACTCGGAAACAGTTTCTCACTCACCGCATTGCGTGTATCCGACGGTCGCTGAGAGAGAACAATTCTGCGATCTTCATTCAGAATGACTGCATTTGTCCAGTTGAATATCGGACCAAGCAAGGGATTAAAGAGCGGAAAAGTGATTACACCCTGATATGCTCGAAGATATAGACGAGTTCGCTCAGCCGTCACCGGAACGAATGCAATGAATTGAAAGAACTTTCGCGCTCGGATAGTTAGCAGCCAGAGATTAGGAAAGATGAATTGAATAGCGGGAATTTCGCTCTTCTCCTGATCAACGTACATCTGTATTCGAAGGTCATTGCAATCAATGCGTCTTGTACCTCTAACATCGAGGCCGCGGCCAATTGTCTTTCGATGTACAAAGGGCAAATGTGCGTAATCAAGCTGGTTCTCTAGTGTGCGTTCGGGCACTTGAACTTTCCAATCTTTTAGCCTTTTGACCTTTAAGTGGTCACTGGATGCGGTACCAGAA
>JAIERK010000104.1 GCA_019746975.1 Candidatus Obscuribacterales bacterium | reverse complement strand
CAGACAAAGATCTACATAATACCTTTTGTATTCAACAATCAGTGAAATAGATATTGTACTGGTCGCAATCATACTGGTCGATTTGTCAATGCTGCTATACGCCGTAGCTCTCAATGACTCAGTTTGCCGAGACGCAGCCCGGAAGGCCGCCGCTGGAGATCCGGCCAATGCCGAGCAACGCGCGCAGACTGTGGTTGACCAAGCTCGTCAGAACGGTAAGGCGTTGAACATCAGATTGGTCTCGCCAGTGGAGACTGAAGTCATTAGCCAGCCGCGTTTGCGTCGAGATCCAGAAACAGATGCGCTGATCAATCCTGGGGGTTTGGTCACAGGAACTGTCATCCTGACGACTGAAATGGAGATGACGCCATTGGCTTTGCACTTATTTCTCATCCAACAGCCACCCCTCAAGTTCAGATCGAAACAAAGCTCTCCAATTAGCTACGTGATACCAGCTAATTGAGGTAGACAATTGTAGATTAAACCTAGGCACCGAATTTGAACGTACGCGAGCGCCGGCTGGACAAGGTCGTCGCTATGTGGTCGTGCGAGCGTCCTTAATATGACAGAGAGAGCCTCAACACTAGGGGCACGTATTCGGTGGCTTTGCCTTACCTAGATAATTGATCCCAACCGTTCCACCGAACTGTTGGGTAATCGAATTCAGCGTTTGCGGGGAACGGTTGAAACTGCATCCCTTATTAGGCGGCAGTCCGTTTTGAGCGGAACAGTACTGATCTCCGATACCAAGGTTCTGGCAGGGCGGATCTGGGTCCGAAGGGATATTACACTGAGAGCAACCATATGGTTGTATGCCAGGACGGTCTGTAGGTGGGTTGCTACCGGGCAAAACACAGTTGTCATCACAACCGGTTGTGCCGGTTGGTTCGACCTTTACCCAGGAGTTCTTAGTACTGAATGACTGACCGACACCTATACTTCCATTAGCGTCATAGGTCCATGGCAAAGCAGCCGAGGTCGGTGGCTGCGGTGTTTGCGGCGAATTAATGAAGAGTTCCAGGTACGCGTTCGCTCCATTCACACAGGTTATATCGCAAGCTTCGTTAACAGCAGCACCAGTTGTGCTACCACCATTGATCGTTCCAGGAAGATTCAATGTGGGTTCAAAGGCGCACACTCCGTTCGGCATCTTCGGACCGGGAGAGAATAAGCCACCTGGTGGAAATGCCTGTGGGGGGTTGTTTGTCGTCGGTTGAGTTGGACACTGATTAAACTGCCCGAACGATATGATGAGCCCTTGCAAACAGTTTTCATTGTTTCCGGTAACGGGATTTGCCATTACGCTTACCATCTCATAGCTAGTTCTTGCCTTGAGCTTGAAGTACCCATTGGTCGTTGGCCCGAACTGGATCACCGGCTGAGGTCCCGTCGTCTTTTTGCCAGTGAGACCGATTTCCAGCTTCGCCATACGCAGGTCGTTGACATTGGTAGTGCAGCCATCATCTTGACCACTCGGAGGCAATACGACCCCCATAGTGACCGATTTGCCTGTACTGTTAGTGACAATAAGGTGTGTTACTGTCGTTGGAATAGTCACTTGTTGCGCACGTGCGTCGGGCTGCACTGACATAAATAGCGCCAACAAAGCCAACAAAGCCAATGCAAGTCTATCTATTCTTTTCCACATACGAAGCCCCTTGTTTCCGCAGCGATCTGTCTGAAAGGTTTATTCCCAACCTAGTGACAACCGTTTATAAATTAACTCCAAACGAGAATTAAAATTGAGAGGACGCTCGATGCGGGCATATCATTCTCGTAGATCGTTTAGCCGATTGAGTTAAATGTTTAAATCAAAAGTTAGAGTCATTGTTTCAGTAGCTGCAGCCGCGATAGTTGGTAGCACCTTTTCCGCTGCTTCGGCCGCTCAAGAAGGTTCGCCCGAATTGGTTGTGAAACGAGCAATGGAGCTTTTTCACGATGGAAAGGAAGAGGAATCGTTAAAACTGCAGAAGGAGCTTCTGGACAAACAGCCGAATTGTTGGCTAGCTCATGCAACGCTGGCATACATGCAGTGGCGTCGCTCCAACATAGTCGCTGCACTCAGCGAGGCTGAGCGCGCCGCCAGTTTAGCCTCAGATAATAATCTCGTTTTGATTAATCTAGGTTTGATGCAGCAAGCTGTTCGCGACTATCCTGCTGCAATTGCAAGCTTCAGTAAAGCTCGAAAACTCGATCCCGATAATCCGATCCCACTCGTAGGTATAGCGCGCTGCTACATCATGTCCGAAAAAACAGCCAAAGCTCTCAAGATATTGAATCACATGAGTGAGTGTGAGAATGGAAGCTTCAATTGGTTTTACTATTCGGGGAACACATGCCTCAAAATCAACGAACTAGACCTCGCTCTAAAGCTGTTATCAAAGGCGAGGCATCTGGCATCTACCTCGGCAGAAGAGACAGAGGTCGACAGAGCACTCCTTCTCTGTCGACTGCGGAAAAATCAATTCGATGAATCCAACTCCCTTTACGAACGGGTCATCGACACATGCGACCATCACGAAACGATCGTTCGTTGTGCCGACACACTTCTTTCGGCAAGCCATCCCGAGCGCGGTAAGGATTTGTTGAATCGGGTTTCAAAAAATCTCGAGAAAAATTCGGATGCCAGAACATTCTTTCAACTAGGACGGATTTATGAGTGCAATTCTGAGAAGGCCGATACACCGTCAATCAAATCCGCATGGCTAGACAGCTCACTGGCAGCATTCGAATTCGCTGTGGCGCTAGCTCCAAAAGAAGCGGGCTATCATCAAGCGTATGCAAACGCGCTCATCAGTAAAAGGTTGAATTCTCTAGCAATCGCCGAACTGAAAAAAGCTCAAGAAATCCACGGCGGAGATCCATTACCTGGGTTCATTCTCAAGTACGTCTTCGATAAAGACAATCTGTCTAATACCAGTATGGATGACCTTAAACTGCAAAAAGCTCACTTTGTGATCGAAGGGCTGGACTGTAAGTGTCGTCTATCTAAACTTCAAGGCACAATGAGGGCAATGGAAGGGGTTAGCTTCGTCACCACAAACAACAAGAAAGTTCCAGAGGGAGAAGTTGTATTCTACCCCAGCATCAGCTCGGCCGCTGAGCTGTTCACCAAAACTGAATGCGCTTACATTCAAGATCTGAAAAAGCGCCTTTCTAAGCCGCTACCACAACTTTCTCTCAAGCTTCTGTCACAAGAGCCTGTCAATGTCCATACAGTCTTCCAACTTTCCAGTGCTGCGCGATACGGTTCTGTGCAGTTTTTTCAAGAGTCAATGCCTGAGCGTTTCAATCGCTTTAATGATATCCAGCCAAGCACGCCACTTCAAATCATGAGTTCATCGAAACCCCCATCCTCAGCGGAGAAAGCGACCAGCGACTCAGCTCCTCCTATGGTGGCATTTTAGAATGTGCAGATTTATAAGGGTCGATGCCCGAGCGTTTCATTCGCATTTGACGATTCAGCCGATCACTCCACTGCAGCTGTCATAAGTTCATCGAAAATCTACTTCAGTCCAATGAGTGACCAGCACTGAATTATTCGTATTGCGCTTGGTCAACGGTGTCTGTCCGCTAGTACACGTGGTGGCACACGGTCGGTTTTCGTGATTTGATTGGATGCAATCGAGCACAGCAAGGCGGGGTCAAACCCGGGCGCCTTCGGCTTGATTTGTGAAAATCAAATGGAGAAAGACATGCCTAAGAAGGGTGAGATCGATCTTCGAAAGCTGAAGTACTGGAGTGCTGTGATGGCAGACTTTGAAAAAAGTGGTCAGAGCGGACAGGCCTACTGCAAGGTCAACGTGCAAAAAGTTGCATGGATCATCGCTTATCGATGTAAATAAAACAGCTCGTCCCTTGGCTCCGGGTAAGTCCTCAGACGAACGCTCAAAGGACAGGATGACAAACTGGCTTTTTTCACTTTTTCCGAATAGATACCGTAACGTTTAAGTGCTTCAACGATTTCGTCATAATCGGAGCCAGGAATCATTACGTGGCTTGACGTGGCGTCTCTGAAATGAATGTCCACCAACAATCTTACGAGTGTATCGGAGACAGCAAAAGCAAAATCCGGCTGCTCCTTCTTTTGGCTCGGACAAATAATTATGGTGCCATCACTGTCCGGTTCGATTTGAACTGAATTTTGACGTCTTAAACCAAGTGTTTTCTTTTTGTGATACCAGAGTTCTTCGTAAGATTTAGTACGAAGAGGGGTTGCATGCTCGTTAAAGTTCACACAAACCTTGGTTATAGGGTAGAGACTGGTGCCATTGTAATCGAGATAGCCTCTCGTATCTGGTACATATAAAACCATCGACCAGTCAAACTGTTTTACCAGATAATCATCCGGTAGATGATTTTTCATGTCTTTGATTGCTGCCAAGCCAGTGCTTTGTATGCACAAAAGAGCAGCACCAATCAGCGTTGCTAATGCTGCTCTCTTGTATGTACTCGACTTCGACATTGTTGTGTGTTGTGGGCAGCTCTAGGAATCGCAATATGAACCTGGTGAGTCTTCTTACTGGTAATCGGGTCGATCGTTTGCATGACTAGTCGTGGAAATGATTCGAACTCTTACGGACAGCGACAATTATGCATTGAGTAAAACCATACGGTTGCACCCAGGACGATCCGACGTAGGATTGCTACCTGGCAATATGCAGTTATCATCGCAACCCTGCTTGCTCATTTTGCCCACCTCCAGGTAACACGATTCCCACATACACGGAGCTAGCTGTATTGTTGGTAATAAGAAGATGAGTGACGGTGTTCGGAATTGTCACTTGCGCCCTTGCAGCGGGCTGCAGCGACATCAAGAGAGTCAGCAAAGCTAGACTAAGGTGATTGATTCTTTTCAGCTTGTAGAACCCCGTTTTTCAAATCCAGGAGCTACCTCATCACACGTTATTCCCAGGTCGAGGTATAAACCGCTCAGAGTAGAATTAAGATTCAATTGAATGATGTTGACAGACCGCAGCAACGCGATATCGTCGGATTGATGATGTGCGATCAGAAAATCGAGGCCACGGTTCAATTTTGCTCTCGCCCAGGTATCGTGGGGGACAATGATCATTGTCTACTAGATTGAACTTCGGGGACAATTAGCTTTGCATCGGCACACAAGGCGGACAAATGTACCCAGTTGATAAACTCGAACGAAAAACCTATCTCAAGAATTTGGCACTGCCAAAGTCCTTAGAGAAACTATGCTTCGCTGAATCAGCATTTGATAATGAATTCGGAGTTAACGAACCATGGAAAGTGTACAGCCGCGGAATGTCAATCTGGGACGAAGAAGAAGTAGCCACATTCCTGCCTTTGTGGGAAATAGGCACAACGGTTTGGGCCTTCGATCTCGCCAAGGAACACTTTCTTTCCTTTTCTCTGGAAGCCATGAGCGACCAGCCGACCATAATGTGTAGTTCAGTAGACGGCTTAAAAGTCTGGCTGTTAGCTTCTTTTATCGAATCAGAATTAGATGAAATTCCTGATCGCAGCCTATCGAAACTAAAAAAATCAAAACGGCTGGCTAAATCACTGCATTTTGCGCTCCTTGAACAGTTGGCCATTGCCATAGTTGAGTTCCAAGAAGACTATCGAGAAAGCTATAACCAGACTCTTTCTTTGGACGATAAGCTTGTCGAATTTTGCTCAAAGCATTCACTGTAGCCTGGGATCTTGTTACAATGGTTGTAAATTCTGGAATTATTTGGCAGTAACTGCGAACCACTAACGGTGTCATTTTGGTATCACTGCGAAGTAATCGTACGAAGAAAAAAATACCGTGTTTAACGACATTCCAATACACGCCAAGTTGAAAAAGGCACTTACAGATTATCGCAAGGAAGTCGACCTGGGGATGTGGCTCTTCCCTTCCGCAGCAGCCGCTGCTGGGCATTTAACGCGAGCCCAAGCGCACAATGTTTTGACTGACGCGTTTGCAACATTGGGACTCGATGACGCTTCGACGCATTCTATGCGGCGTAACTCGTCTGACATTAGAACAGGGATACAAAGTCAAGTTGTTCTTTCTTGCATTGTCAGATCCTGAAGAGGCAATTGCTAGGAGTGCTGCACGAGTAGCTCAAGGCGGACATCACGTTCCTGACGACGTAGTGCGTCGTCGTTTCAATTCAGGCTTGCATAACTTCAAGGCTATCTATCGCTTCGAGGTCAATTTTTGGCGCTGGTACGACAGCAGTGGTGATACCCCGATCGTAATCGATGAAGGAGAAAATCCATGAAACCCGAAAGCCTTTCAGATCCTGATATGCAGAAAGCAACAGCTGCTTTAATCAGAGCTTCCAAACGCGCCAGAGAATTGGCACAACAGACTGGTCGACGTTTGGAGTTCATTACACAACTCTCTATCGGTTACTACGCTCTGATACCAAAGTGACACCGTAAGCGGTGTCGGAAGCTCTGCCAAATAATTCCAAAATCCTGCCAAATATTTCCACAAAAACTCTGCCGAATAACTCCAGAATTTACAGTACGAAAACGCCCAGGGAAAGCCATTGGAGAAAACAATTTGCTTAGCAAAGAAGACCTATGAAGACAACGAATGACCAATCATGATCAGTGGCAATGTGTGTTCAACCAGGCAATAGCAGCCCGAATTCCCGGATCATTTTTGGCTCCAAGCGGTATTTCACTCTGTTCCACAGTGATGTCTGGTGCAATACCTGAGTCATAGGAAACCTGATTCCTGTCAGCTTCTCCCGATGTCGTCAAGAAAAGTGTTGCACCGTCTGGAAGTTTGATATTCTCGTTATTGGTTGATAGACCCCTTGTATGACTTCCTATCAAGCAAGTATTGGCGCGGCCCTTGAACGAAATCGTAACAGCTTCGCCAGAGCTAGCTGTAGCGCCATCGATCAAAACTACAACTGGTACATTCCGCAGATCCGCAATGCTGTTATCCAATTTGAAATTGGCGTGTTTTCCTAGCCCGTTTACCACTCCAGCTTCCCCGTTCTCATAAAACCAAGCAACATTCATATTCGGATATTCAAAAAAACCGAGGGTTCCAGAGCCAATTAGCGGTCCAACGCCTACTAGCATCGGCCACATATTCCCGCCTGTGTTTCCCCTTAAATCCACTATCCAACCAACAGGCTGTTGCTGAGCGGCTTCCGATATCTCTTGCTGAAGGAATCTAGCAAAAGTTTTTGCAGCTTCCGTGTCACTCGCATCTCCGAGAGAGCCTACTCTCACAAAGCCAAACTTCTTACCATCAGCTTCTAGTACCCGAGGCGAAGCGACACGCTTTTTTATTGTCGGTTGAACTGATGCTTTAAGAGGTCTGGTGCCAGAGCCAGTGCGACTTATCAAAAAACTATGATTGTCTCCAAGTTCTGAAAGAACATAGTTAATTGCAGGATAGGTATCGGCTGTCGATTTGGCCTCTGTAATCATTTCAAGGCTTCTTGCCTTGACAATCTTCCAATCGACTTTAGAAGACCTGAGCCCCCTTTTCTCAATCAAAGCGATTACCCTACTTAAATAGTCACGAGGGGATAGTCGCGCCATGTCAGATTCTCCCTGTGCGCTGCATGCCGTTACCAATGCTGACAGGCCAAATAATGACAGCATCCTACGGACAGTAAAAATTGGTTTGCCGATTTTTCTTTTCATCGCTCCAGTATAAGTGCATATTCTCGTAAAAAAGGCCACCTATTAAACTAAAGACTCGACTTGGCGAAGAGCGCACCTATTGGGTTTTCGCAGGAACATGAAGGTGAAATTTTGGAAAAAACTAAGGGTGGTGATTATCCAGACCTGAACGGCGAACCAAGAATATTCGTCAGGTTCCGCTGAACGATTCGATCGGACAGAAGTGCCGATCGTTCGAGATGAAACCACTGCAGTCGTTTGTCTCTCGTATCAGCAGCATCATTCTTGAAGATAGAGGAGTTACTTAATTTCCCAACACAAAAACGCTTAAACGGGCTTGCCTGCTAGGTAAACCGCTCATTCGAGCTGCTGCGACAGAGCAGCTCATCGTGTCTCGCCCACCAGCTCCGGGATTGGGCGCTACTTGAGTATCACCATCCGAACGACCTTCGTTTAGTTTGCCAAAGTTCAGTAACAATATCGTGATGCCGGCGGCAGCGGCACCAATTTCCGGTGACAGCATTACTCTTCGAGCAAACGGAAGCATCGGATCAGAAAGCGCTGCGATAAGATTTGATTCTGGTCTAATCAGTGCTGCGGCCGAAGCGGGAACACCGACGTTCTACTCGAATGGTGGCATCAAATATCGCGACCAAAGTTCTACCAGCTCACAGCCCTCGAATACGCAAGTCAAGGAAGCCGGGAACCTCTCCGGAGCGGTGACAACCAAATTCTTCAGTCCTCTCGAATCCAGACTCTTCGTCAATCCAATGCTGAATCTCAACTTATTGCCCGTCGCTGGCGCCATCCGCTTAGCTCCGCACGAGACGATACCCGATAGTGACTCTGGCGATGATTCCGCTGGCGAATAAAAATTTGACAAGCTGGACAGTGTTTCCGGTCACGTTATTTTAGTTCGTTGAACTACTTAGCGAAGCTGGTGGCGCTGATTATGACATTCAAGGAAATATCAGTGTTTTGCCTTGCGTGAGGGCTTTTAGTGTTGATTGCGACCTTAGAATTACGAGATCTTAGAACGTTGTCTTTGTCGGAGAACAGAGGGAAGTCCGGTGGTCATCAATGTTCTGCGTGGAATGACTGGTCTCCGTTCGTGTTTGCGCGTTGTACGAGCTAGATGTTAAAACGTTGCTGTCGAAGTCCGGATTCCCATCAGTTGGTAGTTGCTTAAGAAAGCCCCAGATACTGATTTCTAGCCGTTGTAGCGAGCGCAATAGTAGCGTTTCGGTGGCAATCGACTTCGTCGAGGAATGAAAGTCGTTCGCAGACGGCTACAGTTGCGAGCGAACAATGCCGTTCGCTCCGACGAGAACCGACTATGGTTCAACAAGCATTGAGCCGTTTGTTAAATAGGCTCAAGTCACTGCACTCCATTTGAAAGGATACCCATTTTGCGATTAATCATTACGTTGCTGGATGTCGCTGTTCTCGCTGGTCTAATGCACATGGCGAATCCGCCAATGTTCCCTAACTTGGTCGGCGGGACAGTTTTGACTGTTGTGTTGGGTCTGGCGCTTTACTGTGCGGACGGCTGCTACATTCGCTATCAAACGGAGTTGGAACAGAAACCATTCATTATTGAGTTCACCATCTGGGCGCTCGTCTACTTGCTTATTCCGGTCGGCATCTACTGCGTCCTGGTTTTTACAGGGTTGGCTATGATGCCTTATGCACTAATGAATGCTTTCGGCCTGTGTCTGTTAGCTATTGTCTTGGGGGCGAAGGTTTTTCGCGGGTGGTACTGAGGTTTCGTCAAGTCGAGACGTGATTAGCGGGGCGATAGACTGATCCGGAAGTGTCGTTCTCGGCAATGATGCCTGATGTATATTGTCGTTGAGAATCAGCAACATAGAGAAGTCTGCAACACTTTGCTCTTCTCGCCGTTGGTTTGAAACTACGATATGCCAAAGTATGAAGAGCCATCCATCAAGCGTGACTCTGGAAGGAGCAGTAGTGGTCGTAAAGTAAGAAGTGTCCGGAGTTTTGCTAGTTCGAATAGTTATCGCATCCGCGCGAATACTCTCGCGCCGCTGAATTGGTTGACCTGGCTCCCGAGCACATCAGTGGGCTTGGATTGAAAGTACTGCTGGTCCTTTCGACTCCCGAGCCTATCTTGCCTGGCAGCATGCGCTCACAGAGTTTTTCATAGATGACGGGTCTTAATCTATGAAAGAGCTGTTATCACTTCTTGCAGTCAAAACACAGTCTCTTGTCGGTAGAGATCTCCTCGACTTCATTTTGGAGAGGGCTAAGCACCGGCGCGCACTCCTGTGTTGTCGCCTTGAGTATGTTCAAGGCGCATAGCGGGATTTTGCATCGCGATCTGCGAGCTGTCTGAACCGTGCCCGCGCAGTTGGTATGAAAACTTTTGATGTCGAAATGATTTCTATGTCTGGTTGTCAAAACGAAGTATTCATAGCTACTGATGAAGATAGAATACAAAAAAAGCAAAACCAAGTAGCAGTACTATTATCGTTGGCAGGACAGCGGCAGGCATTTTTCTGGTTACAAGCCTGGGGTGGAAAAGCGGCTTTTCCTGGACTTTCTTAGGCATTTAGCTCCTTTGACTCCTTCGCGAGTCATACTACAGTTGTACCCTAAACTTCAAGATCCCGCAGAAGTTCGACCATTGGGGCCATAAATCGATACTTACTCCGTTGTCGATCCTGTTCGTCGCTGTTTCAGCTTTCGTCGTTCTGTCGCAAAGAGAGCCGGTCGAGACAAGCAGATCTTCTTCAGTCTACTCCAGTGTTGGTGTGTCAAATCTCTCGTGACTGTCTCTGATGCGGCATAGGCATTAGGTGTTAGCGCATATGGCTTAATAGTTGTGCTTGTGGCATAATTGAGGTATCCGCCAGTTGTGGATTTCTGCCGGAATCCCCTTGTCAGTGCATGGTTAGGATCTGCCTGCCTAGTTTAATCCAGGTCCCCTCGTCATCATTGTTTTGTTAGGCAGAAAGTTTGCGGTTCTATTCAATGTATATAATGGCTCACCGCCTGCGATTGATGAGGTGCTGTCCCTAGAGGAAGCACAGTGAACGTTCTAGTAGTTGAAGATGCATTCTTGGCGCAGAAATCCTGCGTGTTATCCGATCCTGGAATAAAGACGACTTTTGTTCAGACGATTGAGGAGATGTCGAGGCAATTAAGTGCATCGATAATTGACGTGATTCTACTGGATATCTCGCAATTGGACTCGACGGGAATGAGTTTGTTCTCTACGATCCGTACACAGGCTGGTGAAGTTCCGATTTTAATTTTGTCTATTCACGATGATCGAGCATTAGCTCTCGAATTCGTCAAAATGGGTGCGCAAGAGTATCTCGTCAAAGGGATAACCAATGAAGATTCCTTGACTCGGTCGCTGGAGTTCGCAATTGAACGCAATCGCCTCGCAATCGAACTTCGCCACAGAATGGAGCGCATGAAGGTTCTCGAGCATTCCTTTGATGGATACATGACCGTAGACTCTCAATTGCGCATAACGGAATGGAACTTACTTGCCGAACGCACTTTCGGTTGGCAAAGAGATGCAATTCTTGGACAGAGCCTGGCACGAATCATCCCAAGTTATCTGAGAAGACGTTTTTTGAAAACATTCAAGAGTTATTTCTCAGCGCATGATAGAGGTCCTATCAAGACAACAACGGATATTACTGTAGAAACTCGCTCCGGGAAAAGGTTCCCCGCTGAGTTAGGAATTTTTCGGATGGGAGCGGAAGGAAAATCTTCATATTGCGTATACGTGCGCGACATTACCGTTTCAAAAAAATCGAACGAGGAGCTCGAAAAGCTCATACATGAGCGAACTGAGATTCTCAAGCAAAGCAATGAGCAACTGCAGCAATTCGCGAAGATCGCATCGCATGACTTGCAGGAGCCACTTCGTGCGGTTCAAGGATTTGCCACGCTACTTGCCGCTGGTACTGAAGGAAAGCTGGACAAGGACTGCACTGAATTTATTGAATTCATCGTAGATGGTACCAACAGGATGCGGCAACTGATCAATTCTATTTTGTCACACTCGCAGATCAACGCTGCCGACTCACTCAATCAAGTCACGGATTGCAACTCCGTGATCGACGAGGTGCTGGCTAATCTACAGGAGTCGATAGAGGCTACGAAAGCGAACCTGGACATTGACTCCATGCCACACGTGGCTGTGGACCGATCGCAAGTGGTGCAGCTTTTTCAGAATTTGATAGGTAATGCAATCAAATACAAAGGAGCCAGTCCTCCATGGATTACTATATCGGCAAGGCCGGTGACGCATCAGTGGCTCTTCTCGGTCCGTGACAATGGCATGGGCATCGAGCAACAATACGTCGACAGGATTTTCGACATGTTCTCTCGATTGAATTCGAAGACACAATACCCAGGAACCGGAATCGGGTTAGCGATTTGCAAGAGGATAGTCACTTCCCACGGTGGCAGTATTTGGGTTGAATCACACCCAGGTCAAGGATCCATATTTATGTTTACCTTGCCTGCGGCTAAAGAAGAAAGGACTACAACTATGAAAAAAACAATTGACATACTGCTAGTAGAAGATACACCATCCGATGTCCGATTGACTGAGGAAGCATTGAAGCGCTCTAATCTGATGTATGAGTTGTCCATTGCCGTTGACGGTGCGGAAGCCCTCGAATACCTGCGCAGAGCAAAGCAGTCCAATGAAAGGAAACTGCCTGATATCATCTTGCTTGATCTAAATCTTCCCAAAATGAATGGTCATGAAGTTCTTCACGAGATCAAGAATGATCCTTCCCTGATTTCGATACCGGTGGTATTACTCACCGTTTCGGATAGAGAGGAAGATGTTCAGGAAGCACTCAGGTCAAAGATGAACTATTACGTCGCCAAGCCGGTCACGACAGAGAAGCTATCGACACTGATTCGAGCGATTTATGATCTAAACAATGAGGAGTCGTGTGGATTTCCGCGTGGCGATGAGGAGATGCACATGCGACTCGTGCTGGCCGGAAATCCGCATACATCATTAATTGCATTGAGCAAGCTGGCTGCTGATCCACATCATCGCGTGCGCTCTAGGGTAGCGGAAAATATTCGTCTGTCTAAGGACATACAAACGAAGCTGGCACAAGATCCTGAAGCAGAAGTTCGTATCAGCCTTTGTGAAAATCGTAACCTGTCACCGTCAGTCCTCGAGTTGCTCGTAAAAGATGAGAGTGCGGACGTCCGCCTCGCTGTATCAGCGAGCCTCAACATTACCGTTTCACTATTGAAGTTGCTTTCCGAAGACGACAATGTATATGTTTCAGCTAGCGCTCTTAAGTCGCTATCCGCGATCGAACGCTGACGTTAGACTAGACACACGCTTCAAAGTCCATACGGGCTTCTTCGCAGGTCGTTCCATCTATTCGCCAAACCCTCTGACATACTGGTGTTTTAACCGGACTTTCACATTGTCCATGGTAAATATATGTTGTAGGAACGATTTTAATTCGGCGAATAGGAAAGTTTTCGTCGATGAACAATTTGTTAGACCACTATGGCACGGTATCGTGTTTGGTGCCCTGTCCAATTTGCGTGGTACTCTTACGCATGAAGATCTGCTCAGGAGTCGTTCAAAGCCTTTCATTGACGCCTATCGCGTCTGCTTAGGAGACCATATGAGTATCGTTACGTTCTTCATTTTCATTGCTATTGGACTGTTATGCGCCGTCATCAGTGAGTTCATCCTTCTGAAATCAGCGCCAGGCGGATTTCTAGTTGCCGCCGCGGTCGGTTTTGTTGGCGCCTGGATCGGTTACTCGATGCTATTTCATTTAGGACCGGATCTCTTTGGCGTGCCTCTTATTCCCTCAGTAGGGGCCTCTGTCATCCTCGTCTTCTTTCTCTCGCTTTTATCCGGGGGCAGCGCCCACAGCTGGGATTAGGCTCAATTTTTTGAAAGTGACGAGCCGCCTGATGGTGTACTTGTAGAGGCATAGTGGATCAATTTGTTTTTAAGGTTTCACGGGGTTTTCACTCTGCCCGTGTTCGAATAACAGTAAGAACTCCCATTAACAGCGCTGCTCGAACCCACCCGTCTTCTGCCACGCAAATCAGGGCGCATTTTGGTAATTAAGTAAGAATGAAAGAGGAAGTAATGTCTAAACAACTCGACATGAAGGTGACAGATATGGGATTCACCGCGCAATCCAAAGCGTTCGGTACGAACACTGTAGCGTTTCCAATGACAGCAGAGCGGCTCGCCGACATCGAACATATCTCTCAAATACGCCTTGTTGAAGATGAGCCTGAGCGGCAGTTTTCACCGGGTTATTGTAATACCGGTAGGGCTTTCACGACGATGTCCCATCAGGAAGAGAGTGAAAGCGTCGGTCGAGCCCATTCAGGCGATCGGCAGGCACGCAACGGCCTCACGCTGGCCAATATGGGGCTGGTTGTTAGAATTGCAAAACGGTATCAAAACTGCGGAGTTCCAATGAGCGATCTGGTCCAAGAGGGGTCTATCGGACTCATGACTGCGGTGCGGAAGTTCGATCGGAAGCGGGGACTTCGGCTGTCAACTTACGCCGTCTGGTGGATTCGCGAAGCGATAAACAGAGCATTGTCCAATAAATCAAGAATGATTCGTTTACCCATTCATGTCAGCGAGGTAATGAGCAAGATTCGAAGAGCACGCACGCAACTTTCCATCAGAAATGGATGCGACCCGCTTTCAAGTGACATTGCCCTTGAGATAGGCGAAAGCATCGTCAGGGTCGAACATGTTCTTATCAGCTCCAGACCATGCTTCTCACTCGATCAACATCTGTCGAGCAAAGAACAGGAGGATTTGACCCTCTGCGACATTATTCCGGATTCCAGGTCCAACAAGGCTGAAGAGAATGTCAGTACTCATTACCTGAGAAGTGAAATCAACGAATTGCTGGGTTCACTGGACGAGCGTGAGCGGCAAATCGTGCAAATCCGTTTCGGATTGATCGACGGTCAGGAAAGAAGCCTTCGCGAAATCGGTACAGAATTGGGTTTGACAAGAGATCAAGTCGGAAAACTTTCCTCTAGGGCGATGCGCAAACTCCGGCAGAACGCGCGTATCGAGCAATTCGAAGCCTATCTTAATTGAACATGAAGGAACTGACCAATGACTCGTTATCTGATTCGGCTGGTGCTTACGGCCAGCGCTTTCTATTTTGTATTTCCAAAAATCCCGGGCGTTCAGTTTCACGGCACATTTTTGCACGCTCTGGGTGTCGGTCCGTTCACGAATCAATCTCTGGTTCCTACAAAGAAAAAATTGGAAGTACTCGACAAGCGAAACAAACAGATTGATGGTGTCTTGCGCCGAGAATACTTTATCAAAAAACACAGACACAGTTGACGGAGCACTGTATGTGCGTGGATCTCGTGACTGGAGTTGTACATACTTGATCATCCGGACAATCGGAATGCGAATAGAAAGGGCAAACCGATGAACGAGTAAACATCCTAAATCTACCAAATGCAAGAGCAAAACATCTGAAGGAAAGCAGTAATGATGAACAAAATTCTTTTAGCCGTGGCATCTGCACTTATTCTCGCTGCCGCCGGCGAGTTGATCAAATGGGTAGAGAAAAGGCTAAATGACGACGAGGGCAAAAGATAAGTGCAATCACAACGACGGCTCTTGAATCGTGCTGGTCAACTTGGTACTAAATAAGATGGCATGGTAGAGGTTGCACTGATGACGGTCTCTCCAAGCGTCAACCCTCGGACTTATCATAGAATCCGACAATAGAGTAAATTAACTCCTATTGTGATACCTATAGGTTTCAGGTTGCCCTCGATTCCTATCGTCAATGAGCGGTGGATATGCAAGAAAGGCTTAGGATAGAACTTCTTGAAGCTTTACCATAAAGTTGGCTCGGTTGCTGCGGAAAAAGGCATAGGGTTCTTCACCAAGTTTCTGCTCTAGACCCGCGAGTTGTGAGTGATTGAGCGCCCACAGCTCGAAGAATTCTCGCCCCTCTTCTAGATTTAAGTCTGCCAGAATATTAGCCACCATCCGTGGTGGTTGAAAGTGATGATAGTCGATTGGCGTGGTCCAGGAACCGCCCCATACATTGAATCCGTTGTCAGCAAACAGCTGGACTATTGACTCGACCATACCAGGCTTTTGATTGCGACGGTTGAGGTATTGCCAACCATCCAGCGGGGAAATTCGTGCTGTGCCTTCCTTTTCGTCGAATCGAACGAATGGATTTTGTAGCGGGTTGATGTCAAGAGCTAGTCCATACCCATGCATAGAGACGGTCGAGCTGCCTGCAATCGGCCGAAAGTTGAAGCAGGAACTGTTGTTGTCTGCCATGGATAGGTCGTCGTCGCCCTGATAGTGATGCAATGAGCGAGCTCGATGTATCGGGAAGCGCATTTCAAAGAGTGCTTGGAATATGCGTGAGACTCTCTCTGCCACTGCGTCGAACACGATTATTTCACCATCGCGGTGAACGACACTTTCAAAATCAATGAATTCGACGGGGACTCGGGCGAGGCGATCGATATGGACAGGGCATTCCGGTCGCCAGATTTGAGTCGATCGCATTTGAATGTCAAGCTGCTCGGGAATTCGGAATATGCTTGAAGTCATAAAACAATCGTCCGTCTCTAGTATATCTGTTTGACAATATATAGCGGTCTTCCTCTGCTTTCATCGACGATGAGATACAGGTATTCTCCCATTATTCCAGTGCAGAATAATTGTGAGCCCCCGACAATTAACACTGTCATCACCAGTGGTGCCCAGTCTTTAACCGCGTCCGGATTGAGGATCAATAGAAGTCCGCAGGCGAAGCCTAGTAAAACAAAAAAAGTACCAAGATAAAGGCCGAGTCTCACAGGAAAAATGGCAAAACCGATAATGCCTGCAAGAGCTAGCTGAAACGAGGCCTTGAAAGTGAAGCTCCGCGTCCCGGCGAAGCGCGGTTCACGCTCGTAATCGACAATCGTCTGTTTAAAGCCTACCCATGTTGCCAGCCCTCTCACGTATCTTCGATGCTCTTTGAGCTTCCTCAGCTCGTTGACCACGATTCTATCCATCAAGCGAAAATCGCCGACATCAACAGGTATGTTGATCGTGGATATCTGGCTCATCAGGCGGTAGTAGATGGCGGCTTGAAGTTTCGTGCGTGCGGTCTCGCCGTGTCGAGCGATTCTTCGGGCGTGGACCATGTCCGCGCCCTCCTGCCATTTTTCGATCAACTTTGGAAAAACTTCCGGTGGATCTTGCAAATCACCGTCGATTATGATGACTGCGTCGCCGGTAGAATGGTCGATACCGGCGGTGATGGCAGTCTGATGTCCGAAATTGCGGCTAAAATCGATAATCTTTATGTTGTCGTCTTTAGCCTTTTCCTCTTTCAATAGCTGAAGCGTGTTGTCTACGCTTCCGTCATTGACGAAAATCAATTCGTAGCGGCACTGCAATTTAGTGGTGATAACTTCGCGAACACGCCGAACACATTCTGCCGCACCATGCTCTTCATTGAACATCGGAATAACAACGCTCAGTTTGTAATTCGTGCGGTCGCTTTGTTCGATCATAGAAAGGTATTGGTCATGGTCGCCGAAAATTGCACACTTAGTTTACACGAGTATCGGTCTTGGCGACCTGGCTGGCCGAAGCAGCAGGACCTTGTTCGCGCGGTCAGAAATTTAGAGCGACGCCTGTCGCATATTACACCCGGCCAAACGAGAGTCAGTTAGAACCTAACACTCTACTGTCGAAGTGAACTAGCGCCAGCTCTGCATCTACGCCAGGGTCAAGGCTTCTCTGTCGGCTCCGATTCGCAACCGGTTGAATTAAGTCATCCGTCGCAACATGGAATCGTGTGGGCGGTCGTAATTTCGCTGAGACCTGAGGGTTCTTTTAGTCGAACTCCGCGAGCGTGTTCGCGGGGAGGCAGACCCAGAAAGTGCTTCCGGTGGCGCCCTGGCTGTCTACGCCTATGGTGCCGCCGTGCGCTTCGACAATCGATTTACTGATTGCAAGGC
>JAIERK010000166.1 GCA_019746975.1 Candidatus Obscuribacterales bacterium | reverse complement strand
CTTATTTCACGGAAGCACATATTCCCAAAGGCGATGCGGATTTGAAACTCGGGAAGAACAAAGAAGCTCTCGAAAGTTTTCAAAACGCAGCCAAGATCTATCCCGGTCTAGTGAGCGCGCATCAGGCTCTAGTTCGAGCCTACAAGGCTCTTGCCCTCAATGACGAGGTCAAGAAAGAGCAGCAGCAAATCGACCAGATGGAGAAGACTCAGTAGTCGCTTGAGCGTCTTTGCACGAATTACACCTGTAGTTCTCGACAGTCGATGCGATGCCCTGTTGCAGAGGATAGCCGCGCATTTCTCAGTACCGCCAGTGTGTAGGTTACTCGCCACCTTGACAATCGCTTTCGTATCGTCTAGTCTTTTTTTCGGACACTTAGTCCACTTACTAGCCCGAACAACTTGCCAGGAATCGAGCAGCACATTACCAGTGTTCGCGGTTTGCCGCATTTCCTTTCTTGTGTCTACCGCTAACTTCTGCAAATGGAGCGTTCGGTCGAATGCAGTGATATTGCATATGGTGCCACGTCGCAAAGCGAGCAATCGCTTGGTGGTGTCATCATTGGTGCGGAATTCTCCGTGATCCCTGGAGATAATAATATGATCCGCGTAAAAACTTTCATTGTTGCAGCTGCTGTCGCATTGGTAGCCGCTAATCCTCTTGCTTCCTACGCTGCCGCTCGGCAGCACTCGACCCTTTTCGATACGATTGCAATTGTGAGCTCTATAAAGTTCTGGCTATGTGTCGGTCCCGAGGTCTGTAATTTGCTGCTCATCGGCGTTTCGCTATTCTTGATGCTGGATGGTGTCAGGAGATGGGGTACTAACTTGAGCGGTGCCTTCAGCCGAACGCTAATCGGATTGTTCATTCTCCACACGAGCGCATGCGAAATATCATTCCTTCCATACCTGGCATTGTTCCTCGAAATCTGGCTCTGCGCCAAGGGTTTGGAAGCACGCACGGAGCAGCGCTTGCAATCGGACGAATTAAAAACCGAATAAGAAACAGTAGTTAGTAGCGTGCAGCCTGGGTCTGACGCTCATTGTCAAGAATCGCCTGGGCGCAAGATTTCCAGTGTTCAGCTTCAGCTTCGCGATAGGTCGATTCGAGCAGGGTCGAGTATCCAATCAGCGAATTTGCAACGCTGATATCCTGCGGTCCTAGCGCTCTTGTCTTCACGTCGATTGCTCTACGATAAAGTTCCTCAGCCTCATCAAACTTGTTGCCCTGCCTCAGTGATTCGGCCAGACCATGCAGAGCTTCGCCTACTTCGCCATGATCGGGACCGAAGACTTTCTGGCAAGCCTGTAGGAGTTCGCGGAAGAGCTTTTCTGAATCGGCGAGACGCTGCTGTTCGAGCAGGCAGGACGCCAGTTCGCGTTTGATCGTGAGCGTGTCAGGATGCTCTTTTCCGAGTGTTCTCTCTTTATTTTCGAAGATCCGTCGCCAACAAGGTTCGGCTTTCGGCCAGCGCTTGTAAGACTGATAGAACGCAGCCAAATCGCGAAGGCGAGCTTCTGTTTCTCGATGGTGAAGACCTACCGACTGCTCGCATATGGTAAGCGCTTCCAGGTAGAAAGACTCTGCTTGTGGAAGTTTGTTCTGGTCTCGATAAAGTTTGCCCAGATAAGAGAGTAGTTCTGCACCTTCCGGTGTTTTCTTCGCCTGCGAACGCTCTTTGATCGCGAGGGCACGCTTGTAAAAGCGCTCTGCTTCCTGATGTTTTGATATGCGAGCGTAGCCTGTGGCAATGTTGGTTATCATCTCCACCACTTCGGGATGAGTTGGTCCGAGCGCAACCTCTTTCAATGAAAGGATCCGCTCGTGCATTTTCATCGCGTCGTATGGAGAGTTATTCTTTTCAAGAACCCCAGCCAGATTGAGGATGAGCCCTTGCAAATCGCTGTGCTCCGGTCCTAGCGCCACTTCGAGAACATTGAGCGCTTTGCGAAGCATGCGCTCGGCGTCGTCGAAGCGCTCGTCTGACATATAGAGCGTGCCGAGATTGTGCAGAATATCCCCGACTTCGGGGTGATCGTCGCCTAGAGCTTTGGTCTTGAGCTCGAGAGAGCGCTTGTACAGAGCTTCTGCCGCGCCGAATTTCTGTTGCGCCGCATAGAGCAATGCCAAATTGTTGTAACTGGTTGCTACTTCGGGGTTGTTCGGTCCGAGTACTTGTTCGTAAATCTCTGTAAGTCGCGTACAGATAGGCTCTGCCTTGTCGTAGCGTTCCTGAAAAAAGTAAACCGCCGACAGGTTGTTCAAGCTCTGGACGATGTCTTCATGCTGCGGGCTGAGCTCTTTTTCTCGAATTTCCAGCGCCCTCTTATAAAGGGGCTCTGCCTCTTCAAATTTGCCGGCTTCAAAGCAGACTTCGGCAACGCGATCCAGGCAATTGGCAACCGTCAGCGGGTCTTTAGAGCGCTCGGCTTCCCACAGAGCGGCTTTATACATCGTTTCTGCTTGAGCGAGGTCCTCGTTCTGGAGCGCCTGATTGGCTGATTCCATTAGCTTTTCAAAGTCGCTGCTCATAGATACCCGTGGTTTGATGATGCGTGGTGAGGATAATAACGGCTGCCATTATTATTCACCTATGACGAATTTATATCCTACCTGACTTGAAAACTTAATTGCTTATCTGTAAGCGCTCATGAAATGTTACTTCTAGAGTTTAAGTGTCAGAGTTACCGGGCAGTGGTCAGACCCCAAAACCGCTGATTGAATTGTAGCGTGGTCGAAGTTCTTGACCAGTTCATTTCCGATGAAGAAGTAGTCAATACGCCAGCCCACGTTTCTAGCCCTGGCGTTTGTCATGACGTGCCACCATGTGTAATTGTCAGGCTTGTCGCTCACCATGCGGAATGTGTCGACATATCCCTTGTTTGTAAATTTGTCCATCCAGGCTCTTTCTTCGGGGAGAAACCCAGAGATCTTCACGTTTCCTTTGGGGTTGGCAAGGTCGATTTCTTTATGTGCTGTATTGAAATCGCCACAGACAATCAATCGTTTACCGGCTTTACGCAGTTTTTCCGCATAAGAAAGGAATGCGTCGTAATAGCCGAGCTTGAAATTCAGGCGACCTTCGTCGCGTTTGCCATTAGGAAAGTAGATATTGAGAATGACGAAATCGCCATAGTCGGCAACAAGAGAGCGTCCTTCACTATCGAACTTTTTATTGCCGATACCTTCGGAAATTGAGACTGGGCGCTCTTTTACGAAAAGCGCTACCCCGCTGTAGCCGCGCTTCTCGGCATGACTCCAGTAGCTGACGTAGCCTTTGGGATTTGAGATCTCGTCATTGAGTTGGTCCGACGAAATCTTTGTCTCTTGAATGCCGACGATGTCAGGCTTCTCTTTTGCCAACCAATCGTAAAAGCCTTTTTGGGATACGGCGCGCACGCCATTTACGTTCCACGAAGCGAAGTTTAATTTGCTCATCTAAGTCAGGTTTGGTGAATTGATGCAGTCGTTAATTGTGCCTGAAGGTGGTTCGGTGTTTCAACATCAGTTTTTTAAGGGTGAAACACTGATGAGAACTTCCCGGATCTGCGTAGCTATTTGACGCGCCGCGGAGAACTCCGGCGAGTCTGAGAAACGCAAAAAAAGCGTCAAGATTCGGCCGCAGAACAGCTTTATTGATTTTCTACCCAGGACAACAGCACGCTTATGAAAGGTCGCTCCGCCCTTGGCGCTCGATCTAGCAGCAAGCGAAGTTCATCGGCCGTTTGTATTTTTCGAGCTAGAAGGTCATCCGGGTTAGTGAGGGCGAAGAGTTCAGACAACCATTCTTTGGCGTTCTCAGACTGCCCCGTCAGGCAGAGGGTTTTGCTGATTCGCGCCAGTTGCTCTGACGTAGATTTAAACGCTGGCATGTCGCCTCGGACGTCTTTCGCCTTGCTAAGCGATTCTCTCAAGTAGCCTAGTGCTTTCGCCGGATTAGCATCGTCTTTCTGCGAAATTTCCGCAAGAAGCAAATAGTCTGAAAATGTAGATGAGTTGCCTTTCTTCTTATGAATTTCCAGTGCGGCTAAGATTTTGGCTTCCGCCTCTCCATCTGCTTGCGCATCGGACAGCGCTATCCCTTGCGAGATCAGGGTGCGGGCATAAACATCCAAGTTATTGCCGTAGATTGTTCCGATCGTCTCAAGCTGTTTTTTAAACTGTTCCATGGCTTGATCCCGGTTGTTAAGCCGCAACTCCAAGGCTCCCAGGTTAAAGTAGTTCTCTGCCTTTTCTCGTGTAGCTATAGAGGGCAGTGCGCGTTCAACCTTGGAAAGCTCCTCCCTCGCTTTCTTCTGTCCCTCCGGCCCTTGCTGACTGAGATGACCGGCAAGCTTCGTTCGCAGATTGGTCACCCATGGAGAGCCTGCATCGAAGCTCTTTTCCCGCCTGCTGATCTCTAAAGTCAGGCGTTGCTCCAGAAGTCTTTGATCTTGTTTGATCTGCCCACGCAGACTTTCTTGCAACTCTGCAACCGGAGTGACCGAAGCCAGTCGTTGTTTGGCTGCGATCTTTTGCTCTAGAGTTGAAATACATTCGTTGATTGCGTTGAGCGTCGAATTCGCATTTAAACCGAACTGTGTTTGCAAATGTATGAGCTGCTCTTGCTGTTTTTCCGCTGCAAATTCGAGGCGAGCAACTTGCAAACTCAAGTTGTTAAGCAGATCTTTTTGATTCTTGTCAAGAGATTTTCTTACGTGATTCAACTCTCCCTTTAGCTCGAGCGCATTCGGTCCGTGTAACTGTTCGTTCAAGTCTTCTTCCGTTCTTCTGTCCCGGTCGACCATTTGCTGAAGGTCCGCGGCTTCGCTCCTTAGAGTGGTCGCTATTTTCGTATTCACCCTTGCCAGTGTGCCGATGCCGCGAACGGTCTCAGGATGTTCTGGTCCGAGCACCGTTTTCCGCAGCATGAAACCTGTTGCTGCAATCTCGCCTGCTTCCTCGTGCTCGAAGGTTGCCGCCTTAGCTAGTGCGAGCAAATCCAGGGTGCGGGCGACCTGAAGAAAGTTCGGGTTGGCTGCATATCGTTGAAGCAAAACATTTTTGAGTGCGAAAGAGTCGACGTTCTCGGAAGTCGTTAGAGGCAGACGTTTGTGCGACTTTTCTCCTAGCCATAGATTTAGACTGAGTTGTGCATTTTCGGCGGACGATTGGTTGTTATGCTGCTTCAACTGCACTTCTGCCAGAAGAGAAAGCACCGTGGCATAGCGCTCGACTAAGTCTTGCTTCTGTCCCTGCTCCTTGCTCCGCTTCTCGTCTTGCTTCTCGTCGTTCAACTTTCTGAAATTATCGAATAGTGATTGTTCGTCTATAATTCCATCGGCTATATGTTGACCTTCGGGATCCATTTTCTTTGCCAGGGACTTTCGGATAGATTGCAGTTCAATTTCAACCGTTTTCAGGTCATCTGAAGCTGTCAGTTTCGAGAGAATCTCGCGAGCATCGCTTCGTACGCCGAAGGAATCGGCTTGAATGCTTTGCTGAGCCAAGTGTTGAATGGCCGCCAGCCGGTGTTGAGGATTATTTGCCTTTCGCACCACTGATAGTGCGCACGCTATTTTGACCTGATCGCCGACACCATCCGCTTTCATGATGTCCACTAGTTTTTTGCTGGTGTCATCGTTGGTGGCGCCTGGTCCCAACGAGTTGGATGTTTCCAGAATTTTGTGAATGGCCTTTTTGTTTTCATTGGATTGATCGGCGGCCAGCCCATCTTTGACTTTCGGAACACCCGCTCCTTCACCTGCGCGCTTCGCGAATGTTGCGTGATTAAGGGCCTCGGTCAATAGCGCATCGCACTCCTCCGTGGAGTAAAAACGCTTTGACTGTCCGTTCACCTTAGCTGCCGATTTCGGCAATCGCTCTGATTTGTCGGCCACCACTTCTAGGCTGCGTTGCACTATGGGTCCGAAGAAGAGAACTTCGTTGTCATTGGTCGTTCTTTTGGCGATAGTATTTAGCGCATCTATAGCGTAAGAGTTGAACGGCTGACTCTCCAGGTATTTAATCATCTTCAACGCCAATGCCTGCCTGACCCGGTCCTCTTGATTCAAATATAGGTTGTTTCGTTGTTCCTCGGTAGGATCTCCTTCCAATCGTGGTTTGAGCATTGCTGAGAGTGCATCCGCTATTTCTTTTGAATAACTCCTTTCGAAGGCTTCACCTAGCTTCTGATCTCCAGGGCGGCTCAATGACTCAAGCCCTCGCAAGGCCTGCCACTGCACTGCCAGTGGTGTTGATCGATCGCCAATTAGCGACAGCAACATACCTTCTACTTCTTTCATTCCGCTCGTCATTGGAAGACGACGCTTGTTGTCGACGCTCGAGACCAGGTCTGCCAGCGTCGAGGCGGCCTCCACCTGGAATTTCTTGATTGTTTGGTCGTCGATAACGAGGTGCTTGAAGGCAGCTTTGAATTTTTCGCTATGCGGATAACGCGCTGTGTTAGTCGATTTGAGCGAACCGTCATGATCTGCTGCTGCCATGAAAAAGAGCGCTTGTCGTGCCTCTTGAGCTTCATTGCCATTTCCAAACGTTGCGATCTGTTTTACTGCCGAGAATTGCTTTTTGTACTGTTCGAAAACTTCCTCCTGGTTCTTCACCCGAATGGACTTGTACGTCGGGTCGCTCTCTGCCTTTATCGCGTCGCTGAGTCGAAGACCCCAGGGCATTTCATTCACCTTGTCTCGTGCCGTATCGATGTCTGATTGGAGCCGGGCTGGAGGAAGCCAGCTAAATTTGCTGTCTTCCGAATTGAGCGACAGTCTCGTCCGCGCATCTTTGGCGGTAATGTTTATTTGACTCGACTGCGCCTGAAGTCTAAAGTCGGCATCGTCGGTTTTGTTGTGAAGGAAAACACGGATTGCTGGATCTGTTTCTACAGTCTCTACATCGCGAAGCGTTGATTGTAGGAACTCCACATACTCCTGGTCGCCGCCTCGAACGACGTCTCTCAAACCGCGCAGCGCTTTTAGTCTAACTTCCGGACTTGACTCCTGATCAGTGCGCGAACTCCGCTCGAGTATCCTTTGTGCCTGACTGTCCTGGAGTTTTGCAAGAGCTTCAACTGCTGCCACTCTAATCTCCTCATTCTGTCTGGCAACTTGCAGTAAATCCGCAAATAGAACAGTCACATTATTGCTGGTCGCATTATCACCTGGCAGCTTGATTCCTCCTTGAGATTGATTGCTGAGGACCTTACTGAGAAGCTCGGCAAACTGCTGTTTTTGTGTTTTCGCAGCTACATGCTCCTCCCCGGCATGAGACGGCGAAGGGAGTAGATCCGATATCGCTTTGATCGCGTCGCGTCTGATTGCTAGGTCTCTTACGGCGGGCACCTTGCCGAGCAGTGCCTCGGATTTGAGGTAGCCGAGAAGAGCGGTGCGCGCATCGCGAATCGATGCTTGTTGGTTTTGATTGCCGGCATTGAGCAGCGAGACACCGGTTTTACCAGTCGTCCTATCGCGTTGGAGGAGCTGCTTTGCTGCATCAAGGGCGATCTCCATCGAGTTGAGCCGGTCGAATTCTAGCTTACTGAATTGTTTTGTCAGTCGCTCAAATTCTTCTTTGTTTGCTTTGTTCGCCGGCGATAATAGCTGCTTTCTGACCTGGTCCAGCTTCTGGTCATCTACGAATTTAGCAGAGTCCTCGACGAGCGTCGCGGTGAAATCAATAAGGTCTGCGACTGTAATCTCTGTTCCTTCTAGCTTGCCATCGCTGGATGCTAAGCTCATAAGTGTTTTGAGTGCAGACGCACTTCTGTCGAGATCGACTACTGCGCCTGGCTCTTTCCGCAAGTCATCGATACAAGCCTGCATGATCACCTTTCGAGTCAACTTTTCCGGCGTAGCAAGAAGCTCATCAAGTCGTTTCGCGTCTTGTTCGTCAAAGATACGCCGCTCGAGTGTGCACTTCAGAAGTGTAGCCAGTGCTTGAGTATCGGGGTTGGCATTTGTTAACGGCAGGTTGCCGAGTAATTCTCTAATGTCCTTTGCGGAGTTGCCTGCGCCAAGTACTCGGGACAATGCCTGTCTGTCAGCGTCGGAGGTTAGCTCTGCTTTTGACATTTCCGCTGCCACCGCCGTGAGCATTAGTAGAGCCTGGCGTTGCTGCTCCGGGCTTAAAGACGCGTCTGTTTTCAACATGTTTTGAAGCGAAGCCGCCACCGTCTCCGCCGGCATTCCTGCTCTCGCCGCGAATTCACCCGCTGCCAACTTTTCTTGAGCTGAGCTGGTGCGCAATAAACTCTTCTCCAGATCTTGCATAAGCTCACTTGTTTTCAGAGTTTGATGAATCGATCGTACCGATCCGTCTGAAGGCACCATTCCTGGAACGACTTTGATATCTTGCGACCTGAAGACAAACATCTCGTATAGCCATGGGTTGACCGTTACGTTGCGCTCAAAGAGATTATCTTTGGAATCGCCAAGATCGAATTTACCATTCTCATTTCTTGATAAACATAACGCAGTAGCAACTAATACCTTTCGCAGATCGCCGTCAACGGGTTTCAATCCATTTTGCTCCAGCTCATGAATTTCACTAGCTGTGTACATCTTCTTGTCTCGGAACTCCTGGGTCTGAAATCCGACTTCTTCTCCTCGCTTCTTTTCGGCTTTTGCGATATCGTCGCCGGAAAGCAATAACAGTGGTGCTAAGCGGGTCCTAAATAAGAAGTCCCTCTGCGCTCTCCATCCATCGATTGACTTTTTGTCTATGGTGCCGTCGGCGGTGCGCGGTGGCTCGATTAGCTTTTTTGTTTCCCGAACGAGCTCGGCAATTTTAGCATTGTCTGCCTCTGAAAGTGGAATGGAATCTATGTAGTTCTGGTAAGCGATTTGAATTTGTTTTGCATCAGATTTCGGATCGATGCTCGGCATGCCCAATGGCTTGCTGCGCTCCAGCGCTTTTCCGATAGGAGTCTCTTCCCTGGGTCTTTTCATATTAAGCAGTGAGTGGATGGCATCGGCTCCGAAGAAAACTTGTCCGGTGACGAAACCGTATTGACTGGTACTGGATAAGGTGCGCAACCAACCGGGTGAGTCTTCCTTGAGTGCCCCTGCCAAAAGCTCCGTCATACTGAGTTCTGTATTACCGATCTTTCCTACTAGCAAGCGTTTGCCCGGATCGAAAAGGGTCCCCTTCAGGATGCTCCCTTGAAAAATGATTCCTCTGCCCTTACCGAGCGGATTGAGTATCGGATTGGCTTCAGCATTTGCATTGTTGAGAAAATAGGTGCCGCCGAGAAGCAATTGCCTGTAGCCATGCGAGATTTCCCGTTTCGCAAGCGTGCTTAACTCTTTCATCGTCGCCTTTCTGAATTCATCATCGATTTGAAGTCTATCGACAAGCTCAGTTAGTTTCACTGTCGCTTGCGAGCCATGCTTGGCTTCTTGTTTTGCTACTGCTTTGAGCGCCGCTGCGTCCAGTTTTCCTGACTGAGAGGCGGCGAACAGGCCCTTGCCGTATTTCAAAGTGCCGTAACCGCTCGCGATTGTCGCGGTGTCGAACGTGAGCGCGGCAATCTTGCCAGTCCAATGCCAGAATCTCTTGTCGTCAACGAATGATTGGACATCTCGAGCTCTCATGAACTTCTGCGATTCTTCACCGTCCATTATTGCCACCATTGTGTTCGGTGCAAGAACGCCGGAATCTCGCCGAAATTCTCTGGTGCCTTCGGCCGTTCTTTTGAAAAGATCAGGGTCTAACCAGTGCACATCGCAATACCGTGCCGTACTGCTCAGGACGATGCCGGTCAGCTCTTTATTTTCTCGTATCTCCTTGGTTTCACAGCGCATCTCGAGGAGATTGTAGGAAATCCAGTTCCCTTTATCGGGTTTGTGCCCTTTCGTCATCTGCGGGATCCCGTCTGCGCCCTCTTGATTGACAAAGTGATTTGGCTGAGCTAGATCCATCCATGTGTACGAGAGCGCTATCCTTGAGGCGCCTTGAGTGCGCCTGGCGTCTTGAAAGATTTGTTCGACCGGTTTGCTCGCTTTTTCTGACCATTTCTCCAGCTCGCGCATCAGCCTTAGCATCTCGGGTGATTGCAGGTTGAGCGATTCGGGCAATGAGTTGGGTGCGATTCTTGCTGTTTTGCCATCGTATGTGAAGCAGGAAGGCAATTTTGAAATCGGCTCGCGCCAATCTCGTGCGGCGCTCCCTGTTACGTGCTTTTCTAGATTGTCAATTGCATGTACTAGGTCGATACCTTCCTGGAGACGGCTCATCACAATCATTGCCGCCATCGCTTTTTCCTGTGTGTCGATCTTCCACGTTTTCGGGATGTTCTCCATGCTTTGAGCTCTTCGCGTGGCAATCTCGATTGTACGTTTACCCGCTTCTGTTTCGACAGATACAGTAGCATTGGTCGTCCATTTTTCGACTGCCCGCATCTTTGCAATCGTGGCTGAGTCTGGAATGACATTGCTATCAATGCCTAACTTTACCTCGCGGCGACCCGATGCAATCTGCTCGAAGAACAGCTGCGGATTCTCCACTTTGCCCTTTTCCGTTTGGGATAAGTTAATCGGAAAACCCGCTGGAATTGCAGCGCCGAGTTCAATGAGATCTTTCACCAAATTTGGTGCCTTGGATTTTTCGAAACTCTCTGTGTAAATGCGGAAAGCTTCTCTGGTATGTTTACCAAAGTAAGGCCCTTTTAGTTGGTGTGCCACTTGCCCGTTTTCATCGCGAATCGTGCCTTTGTTTTCGTCTATCAAGCCGTCTATCGCTTCTTTGTTGAACAGCGCGAGATCGGAATCGTTGAGCGTGGAGAAGAATTCGTGAAGCTGCGCGATTGATTGGCGTTGTTTGGGCGTGAGCTTATTGGCTTGCTCGATTGCGGTATTAACTTCAGCACTTCGCTCCTGCCGAGCATCATTCTCGTCATCGTCATCATCCTCTTCAAAGCTGTCGAGAACAGCAACAACAACTTCTTCTTCTTCTTCTTCTTCTTCTAAGCTGTCATAAACATCATCATCATCATCATCATCTCCTTGTTGTTCCTCCATAATGTCTGCCTGGGTTTCATTAGCAGTCGTCGTCTTGAGATCTTCGTCTGTCGAAGTCTGTGTTGTTTGATTTGATTCTTTCTCCTCGACATCAGTCGTTAGAAGAAGAGCCTGTTCTTCATCACGAGCCGGGTCGACTTGATCTTCTTCCGTGGAGCCGTCCTTCTCAACTTCGCCACGGTCGCTTCTTTGTGTTTGATTTTTGTCCAATAGCAGTCGCAGCACATTGAAGTCAGTACTTGAGTTGCGACCGCCACCCAGTTGTGTTGATGAATCGGATTTTGCTTCCAGAGCCATAGTACCCCCCGCTGCTGCAGTTTTGCTCTGCAGGCCCTCGCCTTGACGTTCTTGAGTTTATTTCTCGAGCGTGACATTTTGTTTGTGTTGGACGCGAGCAGTTTTTTCGAACCAGCTTCGTGCTTCGAGGAAACGGAAATGATACCCAGGTATTCGCTATTCGAAAGAGAAACTCGAGGTAGCGCTTTCCATCGTGTATTCTGTTTGTGTTAGATGAGCAGTTTTATTCAAACCAGCTTCGTCCTTCGAGGAAGATAGGAATGAGACCCAGGTATTTGCTCTTCGATAGAGAATACTCGAGGTAGCGCTTTCCAGCGTGTTCAGGACCAGCGGTTCGGTAGGCACGTGTCATGTCAGCCTTGACCTTTGCCGGTGCGTTGAACCAGGCCTGTGCATGGTCAGCCAATAGCTTCGCCTGACGGTCGAGTCGTGCCGCCTTTTGCCTTCCACTCTCTGATGTGTCATCACGGAGTGCATTCCGCGCTGAATAGAGCTCTCTGCTGTACTCGAGCATGCTCGATTGAATATTCTGCACCTCTTCTATACTAAGCGGTTTGAAGTGCTTGAGGTGTTCCCCGATTAGCTGCCCCTCTTTTGTGAGCAGATAATCGGAAATTGGAATGGTCATGCCTCTCGGGTTGGATTTGAGCTCTTGTTTCATTTTTTTGATTACGCTCCTTAGCTCGGGTGAAAGCTCGCGTTTGTTCTCAATGCCGCTTAAATCGCTGATCAGTTGTTGATTGTGCTCCATTAAACTACTTTCGAATTGCCGATAGTCATTAGTGCTCATGACCTCAGGACCAAGATACAGAGCGGCGCCGGAACTGACCTCGCTCGCTCGCCTTTGATTTTGCGGTTCCGATGCATCCCTGGTTTGCTGAATCCGATTAGTAGTTTGAAGGTTCGATGCGTCTGCTTCCATGTAGGTAAGCAGCACTGCCTGTCCTGGATTGCTCGTAAACAGGTCTCGATGCAGAATAATCTTTCGGCTGACAACTTTTGGATCGATGCTTGTCGCGGGGTCGTGCAATTCGAAGTACTTTCCGTCCTTGTATTCGACTGGTCGCTCCTCGCCATTGGACGTGAAGAAGAATCTTTCCATTCTGTGTTCTGGTAACTCATTTCTAAATTCGAATACTGTTTTGCGCACTGCATCTGAATCAGTTCCCTGCGCCCGGTGGAAAGCCTGAATTCTTCTATTTATCAATGTACTCAGCTCCGCGTCAGATAGCGGTTCATTCTTGAGGCTCTCGAATTGCTTCTTCAGGCTTCCTAGATTTTTGTATACGGATTCGTCTTTCAATGAGCCCGCTGCGTCATTCTTGTCTATTGCGCGAAAATTTGGTTGCTCTCTTATCTGCAGTTTGTTAGTGCTTTCGTTGACTTTGATCTCAACGACCTTGCCATCCTTCGTCAAATACAAATTTGGCATGAAACCTTGTTCCGGTCCTTTCAGATCGCATGACTCGAATTTTCCGGAATTAGGTTTTCGAGAATTGTTAGGGTCAAGGTCACCTTCTTTCATGTCGACAAAACCTCCGGGGCCGAGTGCTTTCTCGAGCTTGCTTTTGAGTTTGTTTGAGTCGGTCGAAGGCGGGTCGGCTAGCTGAACAATAAGAGTTTTTCCGTTGTTCGCGGTGGTTACAACCGTCCCTTCAACTTCTCCATTCGTCACTGTTCGATTCTTCCATCCGTCCGAAGAATTGCGCCGCTCATCGTCGGACATCGTGCCAGAGAGCTGACTAATCGGTGGAATGAGGAGAAATTTATCGCCGAGGATGGGATTTGCTTTTTTATTGATTGGTGTAACTGTCAGAAACGGGAACTCCAACATCGGCTTGCCAAAGTAAATTCTGTCGCCTGCGTTGACTTTTACCTCCCCATTTTCGCTGACCCTTTTAGTCAGTCCCGACAACTCTTTTATATATGTGCCGTGAGTAGAGCCAAGATCCTTGACATATAGTCCGTCTGCCTTTTGCGTCAACTGCACGTGTTTGGCGGAGACCATGTCTTCTGGAAATGTAATTTGCCCGCGAGCTTCTTTTCGACCGACGACTATAGAACGGTCGATGCCCGGCGGTAACGGGAGATGTTTTCCATTTATGGAGTCGTGTAGTTGGACCGTCGGTACGAACATTTTTTGCAAATTCAATGCCTTTGGATGTTCGAGCGAAAAGCCTTTGCCGTCGCCATTCGCAGTTGCGTTACCGTACTCGACTTTGTATTTGTCTATATCCACCGTCGTCCAGTCAGTAGAGGGCGGTATCATTTTCGGTGGCGTTCCGGAATTGGCGTCCATTGGACTCAATATGATGCCGGAGCCGAGCCAGCTTGTTCTCACCTGGGTTTGGCCTGAGACCGTGAACCTGAGCTCTACCGGTCCGATTTGTGTTTTGCTGTCTCTGACAAGCGACGAGTTTCCGTCCTCCGACCTTGCGCGCACGCCTACCGTGGGTGCGCTGGAAGCAACACGTTCTTCTTCGGGAATGTATATCTGTGAACGTCCTCGTATCTCCGCCGTGCGAACTCCCGAATCTGGCGGTCCCAGGTGCGTACGACCAACATCATCGAGTGATGGTAGCGGACCCATCCGAACAGCTCCGAGTATGTCCCTCTGCGGTGGTCCCGGGTGCGAGTTTTCTGGCTGACTTTGTTGTGATGGTCCAGACTGAGCAGGTCCAGTCTGATTTGGTCGTGCTGGTGCAGAAGAACGAACACTCTCAGTTTCAGCCGGCTTTGGTGGTCCCGGGTGAGCATTCTGAGGCGGATTTCCCTCAACAGAAGGACCGTTGAAAAACGGTCGCGCTCGTTCCAGCTGAACTTGGCTTATCAAGTCTTGAAATTCGACTCGAATCGGAAAGATCAATGTATGGCGTTCTGTTGTATCAAGCTCTCGATGATCTGCCATTGCCGCACCAGCCCTCGTAGGTTATGCTAAGAAGGTTATTCGCGGTCCGTGACATATTGTTTGTGGCGTTTGTTCCGTTGACATTCCCGAGTAGACTACGACAACTTCAGTCCGATCGCGGGTGACCTACGACATAGACTGATTTGGCGCAGCTGCCAGGAACTCTTAATCTCCAGCTTGAACATCTTGCGGACAAATTCTGGGATGAGGGCTGACTCTATAGTGATGAACTCTCATTGGTTGGGATGGTAAACCAGAACGTCGAGCCCTCACCTTCTTTCGAGTCTACGCCGATCCCTCCGCCATGTTTTTCAATCAAGGCTTTGCAGATCGACAATCCAAGACCGGTCGTTCCTTTGCTTGGGTTGTTTTTGTCTGGGACTTGAACGAAGCTTTCGAAAATCGTCTTGAGATAAGCCTCTGGAATTCCGGGTCCCTGGTCCTTTACTTCAACACGACAAAAATTGTCGGCGTCAATTTGGTGGCACAATGAAATTTCCGACTTCATAGGAGAAAACCTAATTGCATTTGACAAAAGGTTGATCATTACTTGAATGATGCGCTCTTTGTCGCAGAAAACAATCATGGTCTCTGCATTATCAGATGTTACCGTTATCTGAGACATATTTGCGAGTTCTCCAACTGCGGAGATGGAGAACTCGAATATCTCCTGGAGCGGCACCGAATCTGATGACAGCTCAAACTGACCCGCCTGGATTTTCTCTACATCGAGAAGGTCGTTGACGAGCCGAATCAATCGATCGAGTTCCGATGATGCCCCGTCTATTTTCGACGAGAGCTTTGCGTTTGTCTCACCATACATCCCTTGCTGTGCGAGCTGCAGCGTCAGGCTGATGCCGCTTAGTGGTGTTCTTAAATCATGCGCGACCATGTCCATCATGAAGGAGCGAGCGTCCTCCGCTTTGTAGCGGGCTTCAGCGGACTCGCGGAAAGCACGGTCCAGTTCGCATAGCTCATCGGCTCCTTTCAATGGTTCAAAGTCCTTTTTGCTTGTAGCAAATGAGACTATGTTTCGCATCAACTGATCGAATCTTCGCATCGTGTTGCGACTGTAGAAAAGAGCAAGAACAAGAACTATCAGAACATTGCCGCCCAGGGCGGCAATTATCAGATTTTTCAGTTGTTGGCGCCGCTCCTCTTCCAATGGAGCAAACTCCTTTGCACTGGGAGCAAACTTATCCGACAGCTGTCTGGCCGATTCAACGAATCGGGAGAGGGACTCGGATAGCTCTTCGATGTACTCTTTCTCGTTGAGGAACTCAGCCAGGCTTGGATTGACGAAATCCCTTTCGAAGGCGGCGCTACCGTCTTCTAAAAGGTCCTGTACGTGCATGGTTTCCTTTCTGTAATTCTCGGCGAGCTTCTTTGTCTCCGTGTCATCATCGCCGATAAGCTTAATTAGTTGAGCAAAGGAGGCCTGGATATCTGGGCGTGTTTTCGTGATTATTTCGCCGAATTTTCGTCTTTGGACGAACTGTGACGACAGCAGTGCCAAGTGGCTGGAGGTGATGGTTATCTTTATTTGATCGCTTTGCGCGACTATTTGCTTTGCGCGGCTGACGGAACGCGCGGCCGACTCGAAGTTGTTGAGTGTGTACAGCAGAACCGATACTGCTATGATTTCGAAGAGCAGCGGTATGGCTAGAAGAAGTATTCCCTGAAGTCGAAGTTTCACCTGGTGATCTCTTCGGTGGTCGGGTAAATTATAACTGGTCGCAACGCTGAGCTACACAGATTTGAAATCTCATCTTCCTCCGATACTCTTATCTGTTGTGTTGACTTCCGCAGTCTATTGCGGTCCGGCGCCCGCGATCGAGCAGCTCTCTCCGGCGACCCGAGATACGGAATGGGCAACTCTGTGCAGGTCAGGAAGCCGAGCCTTCGAAAGAGGAGCGTTCGCGGTTGCGGAGGACTTTCTTCGCCGCGCGAGTTCTCCAGAGGTATTGCATTTAGTATCACCAATCCGGCGTGCTGATACTGCGCTGAATCTTGCTACTGTGCTTATTGCGGAGAGAAAACTGACTGAGGCGGAGAGTCTAGTCGCCACCCAGCAGGAGCTTGTGAAGAGAAACGGTTGGACTGATCGCTTGATTTATCTAAGAATCAAAAGGCGGTTGTTCGAAGTATACAAAGCGCAGAATTCTCGCAAAACTCTTGCTGTATCCGCTGAAGTAGTTGAGCTAAGTCGGAGATTCTTTGGTCTGCGAAGCGTGCAGTTTGTGGCAGCAGTCATCGACCGTTGCGGTCAATTGGAGGTGCATCAGGAATGGCAGGGTCTTGTGGATTCGGCCAAAGAGGGTGTGTCGGCACTTGCAACGGCAAAGCGGAGTCTGCGGATCATGCTTCAAAGGTTTAGTCTCAACAGCATGTTGGCGGTGGGATTGCTCAAATCCGGGCAGATCGATGCGAGTAAGAGCGTCACTCTGAAGTATCTGATCCCCGCGATGAGTAGTGCCGAGTCAAGGACTTCGAATGTTTCGTTCGCACTATCGAGGCTTGCTTCACTTTCACTAGCGTATGCGGATTTGAATATAGCCAAGAAGGTCGAGCAGGTCTGTTACTCCCGGCGCGAGGCCTACCCTGAGCCTTACAACACTGCTCGCCTGGCCGTTGCTGTGGCGACCCCTCAAGATAATTTGAGCCGACGCGAAGAGTTGTTGAAAGGAATTCTTGTCAACAAGCCTTCTCCGGCGAATCAACAACTCGCTCAGCTACAGCTCGCGGATGTTTACTTTCTTCAGGGTGATGATAAAAAGGCAATGCTGTCGATACCGTCAGCGGTGCGATCCTCCGTCAGCGATGTGGATTGGTACTTCGTTGCCGCAAGGCAATGTATGGAGAGAAAGGACTTCGAGCTTGCCAGTCGATACATTGATACTGCGGCTGCTATTACCGATCGTGGAGGAGAAAATTCTAGCTCCTTCCATGAAAGGCGATATCAGATTTCGAGGTTACGAATGATCGCCAAGATGCGAAAGTCCGACTCCGGATTCGATGCGAAATTGATACCTGAATTCGACGCGATGTTGCGTGACGCGTTTGATACCAGAGCGCAGTGTCCGAAATCGAAAAGGCTTGCCGCTGATGACGAGGAATTCGTGGAGCTTTGCAATTTCTTCGTTTATCGTTTGATCTGTTTAAAACAATTTGCAAATATCGATCGCACCATCGCACGTCTTGAAACAGTCTTGACCAGAGCAGTAACTGAGCGATCAGACGGAAGGGCGAATTGGGGCCTTTGCGCTGCGCGTGTCATCGGACTGCAGCATTCGGGTAAAGCGGTCGAGGCTTTAAAAGTGTTG
>JAIERK010000083.1 GCA_019746975.1 Candidatus Obscuribacterales bacterium | reverse complement strand
TCTCTTGCAGGTGAAGGTCGCCCTTTTTTGATTCAGTCGCCATTAGAGTTCACCACTACTGTGGTTCGCTATTTCCGTTCGTCGATTGCTTGATGTTTTTCCTGCTGAAATCAACGCCAAACCTTTATCCTTCACAAGAGGTAAGACCATTCGATAAGCTGGTTTCGATTGAGGACTTAACAGATAAAATTCGACCAGCTCTCTCGCCATGTACTCCAGCACCGACTACTTTATTCCCGGCTGCCTCCCGTATATCAACGCTTTTGCGGTAACAATCGAATTGTTGCAAAGACGGCAGGCTGAGACGAGCCTACCTTCCGCGCGTTGCTCGGCACGTCGCCCGTCACCACCACGGGCGCATAAATTCGAAGCCTACCGATTGGGAAGGGAGAAACGGGCGTGCCACCTGTATAATCAACCCGCGACCGATAAGAGGTCGTGTCGGGGAGATGGTCGCTCGTGACAAATGCCGGAGTCAGTTGTGCGATCTGCACGCTAAATGGCGCATCAAGGATCGAGAAATGTCTCGAGCGCCTCGCTGCGAACGTCGATGCCTCGGTGCCCTGGGAGATCATTGTTGTGGACAATGGCTCTTCCGACGATACCATCAACGTGGCCATGAGCGCCTGGAAATTGGCGGACAAGGTGCCGATCCGGGTCATATCCGTACCTCAACCGGATATTCGTCAGGCTCGACTGCAGGCTATCGATCAAGCGAAATTCTCTCTGGTCAGCTTCATCGATGATGATAACTGGGTCCCAGCTAATTGGGTCGACGAAGTTTTTCAAAGCATGCAAGCCAATCTTGAAGCTGGAGCCCTTGGTGTCGCCTCTCGGGGTGTTTTTGATCGTGACCCTCCAGATTGGTTCAAACGACAAAAGCAAAGGCACGCCGTCGGCGAGCAGATTTATCGCGGTCAGGGCTGGATGTGGAGTGCCGGGCTTACTGTTCGAAAAGATGCGGTGAGGCATATTCTCGATTCTGGATTTGAGTTCTCGAAGACGGAAGGCTATGCTGGAAGAAAACCTGGAAGTGATGTCGAACTCACCATCTTCATGACTTTAGCCGGATGGAAACTGTTGTACTCGGACAAACTCGCTCTCGATCACCATATTGCCGGCGTTCGCGTAAATGCTTCGTCGGTGAAAGGGCTGGCTCGCGCACAGGGAATGGCGCATCCCAACCTGGAACCGCTGATTGCGGCCACCAGCTCGCCGCGAGTTTGGGAGCGACTCGGTCTCACATGGGAGCATGGAATGGCTTGGGGGGCACTGCGTCTTGGACGGATCTGTTTTCGATTGCTGATGTCCGGTTCTGAGTCGGATCTTGCCGATCTGGAATTCTGGCAAGGGTATTTGACAGTTATGGCTGCAAACCGTCTGAGATACATTGCGCGCATCAAGGAGGCGCGCCGTTTCAGCAGTCGGGCTCAGGCGAGTCGCAGTCGTTATATCGGTTGACTCAGCTTTGCCTCGACTCCAGAGACCGCCAGAAAGGAGATTAACGAACTGGCAAAACTGAGTCGATAGCTCCTACTGTCTCTTCTGCGACCCGATTCCAGTTGTAGTAATCAACTACGGCTTGACGGCCAAGCGCTCCCAGTTGCTTCACGCGCTCTCTGTCAGCCTCCAGGGCGAGCAATCGCTCCAGAATTGCCTCTGGATCATCGGCGTTGACCATTAGATCGGGGCAGTTGAAGCGCTGCATCAACTCCCCGACCTGGGATTGGGGCGTTGAGATCACTGCCAACCCAGCTGCCAGGTAGTCGTAGAACTTGAGCGGTGATGCATACTCGCATGGACCCGGCGGGTAAAGACATAGACCGACATCCATTCCGTCGAGCCAGTAAGGCAGGTTCTCATAGCTTGTGATGCCGTGAATCTCGATGTTGGGAAGGGAAACAAGCTTGTGATCGAACGGCCCGATGGTGTGGAGCTTGATGTTGCTGTTATTTTCAATAGCCAGAAGCCTTCTGGCTACATCGCAGAACAGGAAAATATTTTGATTGTGCAGGTTCGATCCTGATAAAAACACGACATTAAGCGCGTTCCTATCGAATACAGTGCTGCTGTTCCGGCCCGGTTGAAAATGAACCGGATCGCTACCATTGGGAATAACCTTGGTTTTTTTGAGACCTAGATTGTCGCGCGCATAAGCGGCCATCTGCTCTGATACGCAGATCGCAAGGTCGCAAACTCTAGCCAGTCGTCTGAAATACTGAATGTTGCTGTCGATTGCATCGGGCTTTCGTCCGGCGTACTGCCCGAATTCAGGCACGCAGTTAAGCTCCCAGATCATTTTAGGAAACAAAGCTCTGGCCGCATCAATCTCCCACCACCAGCCGAGTGGCAACTCGAAATCAACACGCGCATAAAGCAGGTCCATGCTCCGTAAGTGATTGATTCTCGCCAATCGTCCCGTCGGTAGCCGCTCCACAAATTCCAGGTCCGGCGGTGGATTTGACGACCAGAGCTCGTGTCCTCGGTCTGAAAGACGCTTCAAGATTTGCTCGATATGCACTCGAGCGCCGAGTGCCCGAACCTGAGTCTGATAGAACTTACCGTGTCCGAAAAATGCTATGCGCATTTGATCTCGTCTCAATCTCACTTCAGGACTTGACAGCTCGAGTGTGGTTGCAATACACAGTATGGTTTAAACCGCTACGTCGATTATATATAATAGCAGCTCGCATCATTTGAATCGTCTAACCGAATCAGTCTTTGTCTAGCGGCACGAATAGAGAAGTTGCGGGATTGCTTATGCGGATAGCGCTGGTCAGTTATGAATATCCACCTGATACTGCCGATGGTGGTGTCGCAACCTACGTGCATCAGATTTCCCGTCTCCTTTTCGCTAGAGGACATGACGTTGAAGTTTTTTCCGGCAGTCCCGATCGAGCTCTGACGGAAAGCGATGATGGCATCCCGGTCCATCGCGTGGTGGTGCCTAACCGTCCGTCTTTTAGCGATTCAATTGCTAATGTCTTCATAAAGCGGCATCAGGAGCGTCCGTTCGATGTTGTCGAAGGCGTAGATCGATTCGCACATTGTGCGCCGATACTGAAATTGGCACCGGAAATCCCATTCGTGCTCAAGCTCCACACCCCAGGGCTGGTGTTGCGCGAAATCAACACTTTGCTCGATTTCACAGTTCCCGGACTCGACTGCGCTCAGCGCGGCGAGATCCTTCGAGAGCAGGTCAGGCACTTTTTCAACCCATACTGGCTCAGATGGGATGAGGCCGATGCCAGAGCTAGTATACTTACCGACCCGGAGCGTCTCCATGCTCAGGAAGCCGATGAAATAGTGGCACTTTGTCGGGACATGGCTGATTTGATCTCTCGATCGTGGCTTGTCGAAAGGAAACTTATCAGCGTGATTCCTTTGCCTTTGTTCGTTGATCCTGTGCTGCTGTCTATTCCCGCCGACGAGAGAAACGGCACGGTCACGTACTACGGAAGGCTGGAGTATCGAAAGGGCGTTATCTCTCTTGCCCAGGCCATCCCGCATGTATTGCAGCGTCGACCAGAGACTAGATTTCGTCTGATTGGCCGCGGTATGAAGTCACCTGTGCGCGGTGAGGATATGTCGGTTTATCTGCAAAAATGGCTCGAACCGTACGGTGACGCTGTCGAATTTACTGACGGAGTGCCACTGGAGGCGATACCGGGACTCTTGCGTGATAGTGACGTGTGCGTTTTTCCTAGTGTCTGGGAAAACTTTCCCTATGTAGTCAGAGAGGCTATGGCCGCTGCTCGCGCGGTGGTCGCAACCAGCGTAGGCGGTGTAAAGGAAATCATCAATTCATCCCGGGTCGGCGTTTTGGTGCCGCCCCAGCGTCCTCGCAGGCTTGCAAGAGCGATTGCTGGCCTGCTGGATGACAGAGAGCGGCGTGTTGAGATGGGGCTGAGTGCCCGCCGCCATATCGTAGATACTTACGACAGCAACCGAATTATGCCTCTGATCGAGGAGAGCTATCGGCGCGCTGTCGAGCGCAGAACTCGTCTCGGTCCGCGTCCAGGAGGCTCCTAGATGCAGCGTCCGGCAGTCTACTTTTATCTTGCTACAGAATACTATCCACTGCCGCGCCCCTGGCCTGAGACAGCGGACGAATATTGGTATGGCTTTCAACACGGGCTCTATTGCTGGATTCTGATGACCTACCTGCGATTGCGAGATAGCGGTCTGGACTGCCGGCTTGTCGAAAAAATTCCAGAGGAGGGGATTATCGTTTGTTTTGGCCCGACCTTGCCGCGTGGGTTTATACCCGGCGCAAAGCAGCTGATAGTCTCGATCAAGTCAGACACCATCGAGCATCCCTACGCTCAAATCCACATTGTGCAAAATCCGCTGGATCCACTTTTTCAAAGAGAGCGAATCCATTGGTCTCCGCAATTCGTGCCTCTATGGCCGCAAACCGGTTTGATTGGTCGTGCGGCAGATCGCGGAGACAAGTTTGAAAATGCGGCTTTCTTCGGGCACACCAAGCGCGAGATTGCAAAAGAGTTGTTGTCGCAGGAATGGGCTTCCGAGATCGAGAAGCTTGGTATGAAGTGGACGATTCAAGATGCGAATGAGTGGAACGATTACAGCGGTGTAGATGTCGTCATAGGTATCCGCAGCTTCGGCGACAAGCCGTTTTATCACAAGCCGTTCTCGAAGCTGATCAATGCATGGCGAGCCGGTGTGCCTGCCATTCTGAGTGCCGACTCCGCTTATTCGCTTTTGAAAAGAAGCGATCTGGATTACCTGGAGGCGCGGTCGCAAAGTGCACTGATTGAGGCTTTGCGCAGGCTACAACAAGATCCGGCTCTTCGGCAAGCCATGATCGATAATGGCTTTGTGCGAGCGCAAGAGCTCCAAGTGGAGGACGTGGCAAGACGTTGGCGGTATGTTCTGACGGAATTGGCAATAGAAGAGTGGCAGCGCTGGTGTTCCTCCGAAGAACATCGTCGACAATTCTTCCGCAGTCGTGCGTTGAACGCCGCCAGGCTCGAGGTTGAGCGTGTGGCTCTCGAATCATATGCGCCATGGCTGCGCAACCGGCCGCTCGACCTTGATGAAGTCAAATGCGAAACTCGTCAGTACTGGAATTCGTTCAAGCGCGACGCCGCAAAGCGCTTTGCGCGTCTAATAAAGTAATTCAGATAGCGCGCTAAAATTGCGTCGGTTTAGATAAACAACCTGTTTCACTGAGACAAAACCAAATTATGCGTCACGCTTCAGAGTAATCTGAAGACTCGGAATCACTGCCGAAAGGTCCGGAGCTTGCTATTCAATTCGTACGAGTTTTTGTTCTTCTTCCTGATTGTTTGGGTCCTCTATTACGCGCCGGGCTTTCGAAAACATCAGGTTCTACTTTTGATTGTGGCGAGCCTGGTGTTCTACGCCTGGGGAGCGGCTCGGCTCACATTTATTCTTCTTGTCGCGATGGCTCTCAACTCGGCTATAAGTTATTTGGTGGACAGGAGTGATTCGCGAAAGAAGGCTTTTATTCTGGCATTAACCGGTGTGTCGATAAATGTGCTGATTTTGGCTTCATTCAAATACGCCGGGCTTTTGACGGATACTTTCGTTGGTTTTGTTCAACTACCGCACAGCAGTTTGGTCGATAAGATCATCTCTGTTCTCCTCCACATGCCGCTGCCAATCGGAATCTCATTCTATACTTTCGAATCGATAAGCTTAGTCGTCGATGTTTACAAAGGCAAAACGCGTTCCAAGACCTTTCTCGAGCACGCCGCTTTCACTTCGTTGTTCCTCTCCTTCTTTCCGCATCTGATAGCTGGTCCCATCCTTAGAGCTACCGAGTTTTATCCGCAGATTAAGACCAAACTTTTCAAGGACATCCAGTGGGACCGCGCTGTTCACTTCCTTGTCGTCGGGTATTTTTTGAAAATGTTTGTCGCCGACAACCTATCGACGGCCTCGAGATGGATTGATTTCCCCATGTTCGAGGGTAATAGCTCCTTCGGCATCGTTGTCAGTCTGGTCGCATTTAGCGCTCGCATATTCGCAGACTTTGCCGGATATTCGTTTATCGCAGTCGGTCTTGGTGCAATGCTTGGATACGACTTACCGGTCAACTTCAAGACACCTTATATCTCGCAGTCTCTGCGTGAATTTTGGCAGCGTTGGCATATAACGCTGTCGACCTGGATTCGTGATTACATGTATATCCCACTTGGCGGAAGTCGGGTGGTGCTATGGCATGTCTGTCTGAATTTGATAGTCGTGATGACGCTTGCGGGACTTTGGCATGGTGCGGCATGGGGCTTCGCACTCTGGGGGTTGTTTCATGGCATCGGTCTCTGTCTGGAGCATCTTTTTCGAATTCCGAATACCTACGGCACGTGGACCGTTTGGTCTCCGCTGCGAATTATTTTGACTTTTACGTTCGTAACCCTTTCGTGGATCTTCTTCAAAACGTCGGACTTCTCACAGATTTCCTACTTTCTCGTGACCGTCTTCAGAAGTATCAAAGAGCCATTCGAGCTTGAAAGATTTGTCTATGTCCTGTTTTTCGGGACTCCGGTATTGTTGTACCACCTCATGAAATGTCAACCAATAGCCAATATGTTGGCATCGATAACAGGAAAAAAATATGCGCCGATTTTTCGAGGTATCGCATACGGTATTATGATCAGCTTAGCTATTTTGAACGCCGGGCCGCCGTATGAATTCATCTATTTCCAATTCTAATTTCAGAGTTGTGGTGATAACCATGCTCGTCACGGTGATGAGCATTCTTTTGGCCTACCATTTTCTAGTCACCCGTGATTTCGTGCGCATGGGGCATCCCGTGCAGTTCGGCAACGATCGTATCGCTCGAATCCGAGAATATGCATTGTCTCAAAAGAAATATGACGTTGTATTTGCGGGAAGCTCATGGATGCAGGGAATTACAAGCCGCTTCATTCCGCGCAATTGGTTCGACCTTTGTTTGGGTGGAGGATCTGCCCTGGAAGGTTGCAACGTAATGCTTGCTGCCAACAAATTTCCGAAGGTTCTTATGGTCGAGGCGAGCGATCGTCTCGATGCCCATCCGCATTTTCACCCTGTAGAAGAAGCTCTTTCCCCCTGCACGATCGCGCTCATCAAGCTCAGTCCGATATTCGACCTCAGTTATCAACCGAGTTCCGTACTATTTGGACAGCTCAACATGAAGTTCTTTGGCTGGCTGCCGGCCACTCATACTGTGAGATCGATAAGAAGGCATTATCTTGTTTGGAAGCGGAATAAAGAGCCACTGTCGATCGAAGATAAGGCGAGGGTGAGGCAGGGTGCCATTGCGTTGAGGAGAAGGCTGAAGAGAATACGCAAAAAACAAAACGTCGACATAATAATTTTGGAGATCCCGCGAGATAAAGCGATTCAAAATACCAAGTACGTGAGTGAAGTCAACAAGATATTGAAATCGGAATTGTCGGCTAGGGAGTTTTATTGGTTCAAACCTGAAGGTAATAATTGGGACACGGTAGATGGCGCTCACTTTACGAAGGACACTGCGAAGGTGTTGGCCAGGCTGGTGGAGGCGGAGTTGGTCAAGCATGGTGTTACTTCAAGTGGAAAATAACTGATACTGTATGCGATACTAATAATCGAGCTGACGGTCCGCGATGAATTCTAATTACAGTGAATTTGACGGTAGGATTTCCATCCTGATCTGCACGGTTAGACCAAGCCGGGTCTTGAGCGCGGTCGATGCCGTCAGGAATCAGACGCTGCAAAACTGGGAGCTGCTTGTCGTTGATCAGTCTCACTCGGGAGAACTCGGCGTATCGATCGGACAGTTGAATGATTCGAGAATTCGGCACATCGTTGATGATGGCATCGGAAAATCGAGGGCGTTAAACATCGGAATTTCGCAGGCCCGAGGCCAAATCGTAGCATGCACCGATGATGACTGCATCCCGCGTCCAGACTGGGTGGCAGCGCTTCTTGCCGCATACGACACGGAACCGACGCTCGCTATGGTGGGTGGTCCGGTGCATCCGCCACCCGAGCACAGCGGCAACAATGGGCAAACGCACTGTCCTTTTTACTTTGGCGGAGAGTTTAGCTGGCAGGGTGGAGATGGTTGCAGCGACTATGTTTTGAACAAGACGGTCCATGGAATGATGGGTGCCAATATTTCATACAGGAGAACGGCATTTCTCGAGAAAGTAGGAGCATTCGATACGAATCTGGGTCCCGGAACCGCATATCCTTCCGGTGAAGATAGAGACATCTCTATCCGTGTCTGGAGAGCTGGTCTGGCTTTCAGCGCGATAAGTTCTGCAGTCGTCGAGCACCGATACGGAACACGAACAGGTTCTGAAGTTCTAGACTATCTGCAGGTGATGCATTGGTCCAAGGGTGCACTAGCCGCAAAGCACACTCTGCTTGGGGATCGGATCTCGCTTCAGCACTTTTTGCGACAGGAGGGTCTGTGCACGGAGTGGACCCCGATGAAAGCGGCTATTCAAAAGGATCTTCAGCTTGGGTCGATTGGCCCAATCTGGCCAGTCGTGCGGACCGGAGGGTTTATCTGCGGAATGCTGAATTGTCGATTAAACTACGATGTAGATCCAGTGAACAAGCTGCTTTTCAAACGAACGACAAACTAAGTCGCTGATGGTCGGTTTTTCGGCTTTGATATAATTGCAAATGGGGCGACGGTCGGAACTGAGCATATTACTTGTAGCGATGTCTTGAATGAGGTACAACTGCCCAACCGGAGGTGCAGACGTATGTTCATGGAATGTCAGTCGGTGAACCTGTGAAACCTGAGCACCTTGTTTGAGGCTAATCGCAACCGGTTTATTCGCACGCTCAAGCGCTCTTCTGATTGAGCGTCTGACGGAACATGCTGCACGAAGCAGGTTCGCAAACAGCTTATGGGAGCTGATTAAACACGTCCATCTCTGACCATTTATATCGGTGTAGGGTGTCGAATTACTACGAAAGAGTGTAGTAAGAATCCGATGAAGAACAACGAAAGGAAACCTCCTTCCGTTGTTCCCGATCTTTGCGATTGATCCCCTGATGTGGAGCGCGTCTCGATGGCTCGATGAACGCTTTGGCAGGTTTCAATCATAGAGTTTTGAGCTCCTCAAAGATCGCTGTTCTCACCGCCTCGACGAAGCGCTTGAACAGTCGGGTTGTCTTTGGCTTGATGCCGGGCCCCGGAAAGGCGACTCCCTTTGCAAACAGTGCTGCTATGAGGTCGTCGGGAAGCTCGAGCTGGACCCCTTTGTTGGGGACGAGATTGACCACGTTGAGCGGATTCTCGCCCTTGTACATCGGTGCTGTCGGGTTGACCGAGAAGCCTGTCGCTGTCAGCTTGTCTTGAACCCGCTCTTTCATCGTGGCATTCAATCCGCCCAACCAGAGCGTCCAAGTGTCGACGTCGCCCATGCCGTGCACAGACAGTGCCAGCTGAGAGCAAGAGAGCATCTCGTCGAGGACGGGGTGTCGGAATCGCGTCGAAGTCACGTGGAGCTCTTCCGGACGAACTGTCTGAAGCCCCTGGAAGTCGAAGAAGTTAAAGGTTTTGCCGGCGATGGCTTCGGCGAGGGCGGATGTACCTGGTTCGATGAATCCGCCGTGGGGCGACATAATCGTGACCTTGCTACCGCGTCGCTGTAAGCGAATCCGGTAGTCCTTGTCTTCTGTGAGCTCCGACATCAATGCCGGAAGACTCATAAACCGGTCTTGCGGCGTGAACATGGTGACTCCAGTGTTCAAAGGACGAGCGGACCAACTCGCGTTCGATGACGAGCTCTGGTCTGCGTTGTTGTTAAGAACTTGCTTTGGAATACCGGACAAGCAGATTTCAGGTTGCATTAGCGAGCAAGCCTTTGTCTGCGCCTAGCTGGTACTCATCCGAAGAGACAAACAACTACTCGCGTCTGATGAACGAGTTTTGGTTCGCTTGTTAGGAAAGAGTACTTCTATTGAGTCTTGATAATTCCGAAGGATTGAGCGGTACTTGATAAGTAGAATCAGCTTAGTTAGCCAGGCGTCTGCTATGCAAATGTTTGTCTCCTGACAATGCGCTGGACGGCTGTGCGACAGCGATGACCGGTTGCGTAGCACTGGCTATTTAGGCAAGATGTAAAGGTAGGAGGCGCGCTCTATTACTGTCTTTTCAACTAATTTCGCGCCATTATTCTTTAGCGCGGTTAGCGCCACCACCGTTCAAAAGTATCTTAACGGCGTTAAGCTTGCTTACAGAATCGAGCGAGTTGTCGGAGAAAATGCGCTTGACCAGCTCCACGCGAGCGTCGCTGAAATCGATGCCGAACATGCTGTCGTCATTGACCAGTCCGACCAGCTTCGCCCAGCTTCTGGTCTCGGGATCGAACAGAGCTGCTTCTATGTCCCCGTTGAACTTACTGTTGATCTGATTGACGAATCCATCCGCCAGCGGTGCATTGTGGCCGAAGGTCTGACCCGGCTGCGCGCCACGCACGTTGGGCGCAAGTGCAATTGGCGGCTTTGATACCACTGCTGGTGCTGTGGGGGGCGCGTATCCTGGGGCTTGTCCGACAATCGGAGGCTGGGAGTGCGCTGACGGTGCATATGCCAATTGCTGCGGTGCTTGTGGTGCTGCTCCAGGAGCTTGTGCCATGCCCGGCTGATACGCATTATTGGGCACTGTCTGTGGTGCTATTCCCCTGGCGTCCTCGTCTCCATCAGCCCATTGTGCATGCGTCGACTCGTCGACGCCGAGCTCTTGACCGGTGCGCGTCTGCTTGACCCGCTTGCGCGGTGCGTTAAGCGGCTCCTGATCATTGTAATTCTTCAGTCTCTGAGGACCGTACATGTACGGATAACCCGCCAGTCTGCCAGTCGCCAATCTATATGGTGTTGCCGATGTCCAAGAGCTGTACGGACCATATCCGCCAAGAAGAGGATATGTCGCGTATCTCAGAGGATAGAGCAGATTAGCCAGTCCACGGTAATAGAATGGATAATAGTAGGCATCAGCTGGTTGCTGTAGGAGTGCGCTTCCGGAGACGAGTAAGCCGGACAATATGGCAAGGCGGAAACTTAGCGGCGCGGCCTTGCGAGCAAACCTCTCATGCTTTGCATTCATGTTGGGGACCTCAGCCCGTGGTTTTAAAGACGATTGTAGTACCGAAACGATCGTGAGTACAGCGTTTCTGTAAAACCTTTAATACTAGTTTCACCAACTCAAAGCGATCCAAGTGTTGTCAATCAACGCTAGAGTGGCTGTCCATGGGCATCCTAAGTGATGGACAGTCTCAACGTTCTCTACAGTTCTTGATCGCAGGTTGATCACACTAGTTAGCGCTCGCGCCTGTCTTGATAGGTGTCGACGAGGTCTGACCGACAATCTGCTTCAATGCGTACAATGCCATTCCGAGATCGCGTTCGAAGACGTAACCCATGTGTCCCATTCGGAAAATCTTGCCTTTGAGATCTTCCTGCCCGTCGGCGACGGTAATGCGATAGCGCTCTTTGAGCTGCTTTCTAATGCTGGGCACATCAATCGAATCTGGTGGCCAGATGGATGTGATTGTCGGAGAAGCATAGGCTTCTTCCACAAAGGGCTTCAGTCCCAGTTCTCGGACACCCTTTCTCAACGTTTCTCTCAAGTTTTCATGACGTTTGAAGATGTTGTCCTTGCCTTCCTCTTTCATCATCTTGATCGACTCTGTGAGGGCGAGTATGAAGGATACGTTGGGTGTAAACGGTGTTGTGCGCTCCTTTTGAGACTTCAAATATTTTTTGAAGTCGAGGTAAAAACGAGGATTCGTAGAGCGATCGACTGCTTGCCATGCCTTGTCGCTGACGAAGGCGAACCCTAACCCGGGAGGAAGCATTAGCGCTTTCTGGCTGCCGGTAACGACAATATCAAGCTTCCATTTGTCGATTGGCACATCCGTGGCGCCGAAGCTGGTTACAGCGTCGACTAGAGACAGGGCGCCGTGATCGCTGATGATTTTCGCAATCGTCTCGAGATCGTTTATTACACCGGTAGAAGTCTCGTTGTGTGTAATCGTGACTGCCTTGATCTCTTTCTTCGTGTCTTTGGCGAGCAGCTCGCGGAGCGCATCTGGTTGAACCGGCTGACCGAAGTCCGCCTTCAATCTCGTGACGTCGGCGCCATAAGCTTCTGCGATTTTGGCGAAGCGCTCGCCAAACACTCCACATACGAGACTGACGACTTTGTCTCCGCGATTAACGGTGTTGGCAATCGCGCCGTCCATCCCGCCTGTACCTGACGAAGCCAGGATGAGCGGTTCGTTATTGGTGTCGCCAATCCACTTGAGTCCTTCGATCGCTTCCATGAGGATGTCGGAAAAATCTGGACTGCGATGTCCTAGAGGGTGACGGGCCAATGCGGCGAGTACACGGTCCGGCACCGGTGTGGGACCTGGAATCATGAGGAATTCGCGTTCGTTGCTTACCGCCATCGTTGCCTCCTTAGATGTGCGCCAGCATGGGCTGGAGGGACTGATTATATCCAGTCCACAGCCGTTATAGGGCGTCCGCTCGAAGAACGGTCACATAGCTGATACATCCAGATACCGAATCAGGCGTTCGTGAGCTCTTCCGGCTCCAGAATCGGGAACTCGCTTTTCGGTTCTGGTCCTTTGTATGGCTCGACCTTGCATATCACGTTGTTTTCGACAGTTATGACTGCCAGGTGAACATCAGGGTAGCAGTCTTGCCAGGTCTTGCATTTGATGTTGTCGCAATTGTAGTAACCGAGCGTCTTGATCACATGGGCCTGCGGCTTTTCTTTCGGTCTGCAGTAATCCGAGTCCCAAGAAAGCGAGTCTCCGACCTTATATCGGAGACTCGCGATTGATCCTAGTCGAAATCCAACACCCGAGATGATTACAGCGTCGCAGAATGGGCAGTTAAGCCCATCTTCCAGAGTGTTGAAGCTCATATTAGTTGTTGGCTGTCATAGCCTTGTTGAGTTTGGTGAGATACTCGCTGCGGAGTTCGGTCTTGCTTGTTGCCTTTCTCGTTTTGCGAGCTTCCTCGAGGCGTTGTTCGGCAAGAGCGTCAGCTGCCTGATGCGGCGGAATATTTTCCTTCTTGCTGCGTTCGAGGACTTTGTTGATGGTGTTGTAGATCTTCGAGACCTTGTCCATCACTTCCTTCGAGTTGTATCCGTCCAGCTCGGCGCCGACATTGATCAAGCCACCAGCATTGATGGCATAGTCGGGTGCGTAGATGATGCCGCGATTGAACAGATCGAAACCGTCTTTTTCAGTTTCTAACTGATTGTTGGAGGAGCCTGCCACGATTTTGCATTTAAGTTGCGGGATCGTTCTTGCATTCAAAATGGCTCCAAGAGCGCATGGCGCAAAAATATCGCAATTTGTCGAGTAGATCTGGTCTGGCGAGACGATATCGGCACCAAATTCCTGGACGACCTTTTCGACCTGGTTCGGATAGATATCGGTGATAACCAGATTAGCTCCGGCTGCCGAAAGATAACTAGCTAGGTGATAGCCGACGTTGCCGACGCCCTGGATCGCGACCCTGAGACCTTCCAGGCTTTCGCCCATACCGCTCTGCTTCAGAGCCGCCTTCATACCCTGGAACACGCCGAATGCGGTCATGACGGACGGGTCGCCACTGCCACCTTCGTTGCTGCCGCCGACGGCATGGTGGGTTACTGTTCTGATGGTATCGATGTCCCTGACGGTCATGCCGACGTCTTCAGCGGTGATGTAGCGTCCGCCGAGTGAATCGACCGCGCGTCCGAAGACCTTTAGCATCTCATCGGATTTGTCTTGACGGGAGTCGCCGATGATTACTGCCTTGCCGCCGCCCAGATTCAATCCGGCGAGGGAGGCTTTGTAAGTCATGCCGCGTGAGAGCCTGAGCACGTCACGAAGAGCTTCTTGATCATCGTTGTACTTCCACATTCTGCAACCGCCCAACGAGGGTCCGAGCACAGTGCTGTGTACGCCGATGATGGCTTTCAATCCAGTTTCTTTATCATGGAAAAATGAGACTTGCTCGTGACCGTAGCTATTCAGGTCGTAGAAGATTCCCGTCATTTCCGGCTCTCCTTTTGCAGAACGGGTGGTTACCCGATGTATATCCAACACTCAAATTTGTACTACGGTTTTAGTACGCCTCTTGAGAATCATTAGGTTATCGCAATTATCTCCGGAGAGCGTCACAGGATCTTGACTGGCAGCCCGTTTTGAAAAATAAACTTGTGATCTTACAGGAACGAAAGAGTTGAGATTTGGTTCACATAAGATTTGACTTTGATATTGAAACCTGGCGGAGAGTTGTCATATGCATATGGATTGATATCCCAACCTGCTTTATGTAGTTTCCGGGGTTCGGTTTTTGAGCAGTTTCAGCTATATGGCTTGATTGGAAAGCGTTTAGGCAAGTCTAGCTGGCGCTAAGAATTGGTTGCAAAGTGAGAGCCATTTCAGATATGACAAGTTATCCCCGATTTGGTCTCACAGGTAAATGCGCAATCAATAGCCCAAAAGCCTAACCAACATCGAGAATAGTGCGACGTGCGGCCATCCTGGCTGACGTTGACGCACGAAAGTTTACCGCAACGCGCTGAATACGAGGACGGATGAGTGTCGCATCCGCCCGATTAGACGCGCGCACCTACTCAGCGCCCATTGGGGCGCACGCACTGAAAGGAGTGCACCACAACATGTCAACCACAGACAACACTACCCCTGAGGGCACCACTCCGGTCGCTCTGGTGGCCAAGAAGAAAAAGCCGGCCCTCCGCATCGTGGCCTTCGGCAATAACACCTGCGCTGTGATCGTCTGGCAGACGGACGCCCCGATCGACGGCTGCCTCGGATTCTCCATTCGACGAATCGACGAGGAAGCCGGAACCACCGAACCGCTCAAGGCGTACCTGCCGTTCAAGGGACAGGGCGGCGAAGGCTGGACGGGCAGTACCACGGACAAGTGGCCTGTCCAGGGGTTCAAGTGGAAGGACTTCGGCGGGGTCGAGGGCAAGACCTACAAGTATCAGGTGGTCCCCATGGTCGGGACGCCGGACGACCTCAAGCCGCTGGACTCGATGGCGGTCGTCAGCAGCGCCGTGGCGCGAACCACGACGGTGAGCGAGAACATCAAGGTGTGCTTCAATCGGGGGATCTTGTCCACCCAGAAGTTGGCGCACATGCTTCCGAAGCTCCCCGACGGCAACCCCGACCCGGCGACGCTGATAGAGGCGCTCAAGGATCCGTCGAGCGCGATTCGCAAGATGCTGGCCGGCAGCCTGCCCGCGTTCATCAAGTCCATCTTCCTCGAGGCGAAGGCCGAGGGTGGGCAGGTGTTCTCGGCTCTGTACGAACTGGCCGATCCCGAGATCGTAGACTTCCTCCTCGCCAACCCGGACACCTTCGAGTTGATCCTCGGCAATGCCGGCGAGGATGACGAGACCAACAAGGACGCCCGCGCGCGCTTGCACGCGGCGGTCGCGAAGGTGATCGACCGGTTCCTCCCGAAGGGCCGGTCGCTTCCGCACAACAAGTTCCATGTGCGGAAGAACAAGAAGGGGAAACCGGTGGCGGTGCTGAGCGCCAGCGCCAACGCGACCTTCACCGGTCTGTGTTGCCAGAGCAACAACGCCATCTCGATCGTCAACGACGAACTCGCCGCCATCTACGTCGCTTACTGGGACGCCCTCAAGGCGGACACCGAGAGTGGCGAAGAGCAGGGCGAGACGTTCCGCGCCTTCAACCGCAAGAAGCGGAAGGAGATCGTCGTGGACGGGGCGCGGGTGACAGCGTGGTTCTCCCCGAACACGAAGGAGCGGACCAAGCCGTCGAAGTCGCCAGGCGTTCCGGTGGACATGTTCGAGGTGTTCGATGCGATCGATGCGGCCCAAGAAGGCGTTTACTTTCTCGCCTTCTACCCCGGGTTTCCCAGCATCATCTCGAAGATCAACGGCATGCAGAACGCTCCCAGCAGCAAGAAGAAGCACCTCTTCTACCGAGGGGCCGTGTCCAGTCCGCAAGCCTTGCCTCGCCCGTTCACGCCATCCGCGAGCCGCTTCCTCGACACAGGGAGTGGCCAGCTCACGGCGCAGGAGACGGTGGGGGTTACGGCGGGTGGGATCGTCGTTCCCGACATCAGCAGTGGGCTTATCACTCCGGCGGCAGCGCCGGTGCAAATCTTCCACCACGACCGGAGGCGTCCGGTCATCATCGCCGCCGACTCGCTCGAGACGGCGGTGGGCAACTGGCAGCGTGAGCTGTTGAAGTTGCCGGAGGCGCACTCGATCATCCACGACAAGCTCGTGGTGATCGACCCGTTCGGAGACGAACCGATCGTGATCCTCGGAAGCCATAACCTGGGCTTCAAGGCATCGTACGCCAACGATGAGAACCTCCTCATTATCCGCGGCAACCACCGGCTGGCTGCGGCATGCCTCGCGCATGTCCTCGACGTGTACGACCACTACCGCTTCCGCAGTATGGTCCGTGCCGACGGGGGCAAGTTCGATGCGTCGCTCAACGGCACGCCGGCCTGGCAGGATCGGTTCTTCACGCCGAAGTACTTGTCGAGCAAGTCGCGGCGCGAACTGACATACTTCATCGATGGAGCGAAGCGGCTCGAGAAAAACGCAGCCGCCTAGCAAGAACGTCGTGCAGTGCCAGGCGGCGCGGGCAACCGCGCTCGCCTCAGTATCGTTTGGGAGAGAGGGGCACCGCCGTTGGTGCCCCTCTCGGCGCGCGAGGGCCACGAAGAGTTCCTCGCTAACGTGTGTTGTGTCACTGCCACCTCTTCTGGTGGCGTTCTCTCACTGCGAGAAGAAGCATGAAGAAGGATCATCGGCTGGCTGATTTCCTCGGGCGTCGCAACGGGCAGGCTCGCGAGCGGATGGGACGGGTGGCGGTCGCGTTGAGCGCCACCCATTCGCCCATCCCGGTCGCGCGGCGGGTGCGCGTCGTCGGCCCTCACTGCTCGGGTAAGACTTTCCTGGCCTACTGCACCGCCAACGAAGGTGGTGCGGAGGTAGTGCATATGTCGCTCGTTATGTGCGGCATGTCCGGCGATGTCAAGGCGAAGTTCGACGAGGCGCGGGCCAAGGGCGGCCCCACCCTGCTCCTCATCGAGGACGGAGAGATGCTGAGCCAGCCGGGGCTGGAGTTGGTTGTCCAGGAGCTGATCGAACAAGTCGACTGCGGGGACAACAAGCAGCTCGTCGTCGTTCTGAACCTGCTCGACGATGAGGTGATGAACGAGTCGCTGCGGGCGCGTTTCGACGATCGGGTCGAGGTGTACCAACCTCGAGACTGATGAGGGCGAGGCGCTTCGTCGGACGGCCTGATGTACTAGTCCCGCACCATGAGTGGTGCACGACGCAATCTCGAACCGCGGAACTCCGGGGCCCCAACGCCCCCCCCGGATTCTGCGGTTTCGCGCTTGGGTAAACGTTCACTTGCGGACGTTTTGAGGCTGCTTCGCTGAGGACTAGCGGCAGAACAGGCGGCGCAACATGTTCT
>JAIERK010000131.1 GCA_019746975.1 Candidatus Obscuribacterales bacterium | reverse complement strand
ACGTGGGTGCAAAATGTCCGCAGTCCTGCTGCCCACGGACATTTTTAACCTACCTGTGACATGCCGATAGGTATGACCAGACTCCGGAAGATGGTTAGTGGCGGACGTGTCCAATCGCTCCCTGAGCCTACTTCAGTGCTGGGTGTTTCGTTAAAAGCTCAGATGGAGAGATTTTAGGCGTCTGCGATTAAAGCATTAAAGACTCCGTGGACCGTTAGTGCTGGACGTGGAGACTCGCCATCTGGAGCCGTTTGCAGAACATGCGTGGAACATGCGGCATGACATGTTCTACCGCTTGCCCTCACCGAAAGCTGCCTCATAACGTCCGCAAGTGAACGTTTACGGATCGCGGACACGTTCGCGGTGACCTAACTCTTCATGAATCCGATTTCACCGCTGTTTCGAGCAACATCAAAACACAAGTCAGTAAGCTCCTCTCGAACTGGTCCTCTCGTCATGTCCCTCGAAGATGCTCTAATTATTCGTCTCGCAGACTCCAGACTTTCAAACCCCGCAAACTGTGCCAAGGTAACCGCACTGCAATTTTGACGAGCAGCTTTGGTTAAGGTCGTCACTCTCAGAAGAGCAGGCGTGATTGATAGCTTAGCCGCCCAGCCGATTTTTCGAACTGCCGCTGTCAGCGCCCTCATCGACATGCGTTCTCCGTTTCTGTCAACAAACAAAGCCTGATATTGATGACTGTAATTTCGATAAGGCTTTGTTTTATCCAGATATTCTTCCAGAGCACTCTGTGCTTCTACAGCCAATCTTACGACCCTTCGACGTCCATTTCGCACGACCTCCAGCGAAAGAACATCTTTCGAATAGATTATGTTGTCCAAGTTCAACGCGGCACATTCTTTCAGCTGGATACCGGTGGTGGCGAAAATCAGACTTATTGCTCTGTCCCGCGGATCAGAATTCCGAGCACAATCAAAAAATGAACGTAACTCCGGATCAGTCAAACACTCACGCGTAGTGAGCCTTACCAGTGGACGCTCCAGCGTTCCGCATGGCATGCCCAATGTTCTCAAAAAATGCTTTATCGCTGACGCGCGTGCGTTGATCGAAGAGCCCTTGCCATCGAATTCCGAGGAGAGAAAAGCTTGCGCAATCGAGCTGAACGAAGCAGTCGTCAACTCATCTAGTAACCGTGACTCCTCCAGAAAATACACGAACTGCCTGGCGACAGAGGCATAAGATTTCTTGGTGGCACGCGAGAGCCGCTCGTCAGGTAGTTTAGACAGGTAATATGCCAGCAAGCCTTGCGCTCTGCCGTCCATAACCGCTCCTTCTTCCAGTTCAGCAAAAAAAAGCCTCTGAGCTAGCTGAACATCACGTGGTAACAGACTCAAGATAGGAGAACAATCTGGCAATTGGCTGACACACTTTCGCTCACCTCGCCAACCACTCTAGCTTTGCGCACAGCATTTGTTTCGACATCGATTTGCATTTCATTTTGAAAGCAAGATTAGTCTGGCTACTGAATATTCACGATAACTGAGTCGATTCGAGAACCACCGCTACTCATTGACATCACAAAGAAGTGAGGCTCATCTAATTCCAGCACTTTTTGCACTTTTTCAGAAGCGTCGCTAATGCCCTCTTTTGCGATGCACGCTTGACTACACGAACATGCGTTCACCTTGTGCTACTTGGATTCGGTGTTCCGAATACGGTCTTCGAGATCCGACAACTGCTACTACGCGCCGAGCGCTCCGCGCCTCGTCAGCCTACAGAAGCCAGAACACGTTGGAAGCTGAGACGCAATCATTCACGCCTAATAGGATTCGGGACCAGCATCGCTATGCAGTCACACATTGGAAGCGCTTTGCACTGATCGCCCGGACTCCCGGCAACAACAAAATCAATCTTCAGGCACGGACCGCTAGTCCATCGGACCCTTGACCGCAACGGATGCAGCGTGCCAACTGCGATACCAGTCAACAGCATGCTCCAATCCCTTGCGAAATCCAATCTTTGGCTCCCAATTGAGCTTATCTCTCAAGTGTTGTGAGCTGAGGAACTGCTCTTTGATCTCGCCGCGCGCCGTATTCTCTATTACTGCAGTGAGGTCGCTAATGCCCATTACATCACGGATCGCATCGACGACTTGAATGACAGACATAGGACTATCGTTACTAATATTGAACGCCTCACCATTGATAGTATCATCCCGCATCAACGCCTCACCGACAAGAATAGCCGCATCAGCAGCGTCTTCCACATAGATATAGTCGCGAACCAGGGTGCCATCGCTGCGGATGATCGGCGGCGCACCTTCGAGAAGACTGCGGATGGTCCCTGGCACGATTCTGCTCCAGTTGATGTCTCCGCCTCCATACAGGTTGCCGCAACGTGTAACGGCAACAGGCAATGCATACGAATGAAAATAACTGCGGGTAATCAGGTCAGCACAACTCTTCGATACATCGTAGGGGAAACGTCCCATCATCGGCGCGTCTTCGAAATATGGAAGATTGATCTGATCGCCGTAAGCTTTGTCGCTCGACGCGACCAGAATGCCTTTAAGCGCATAGGAACCAGTACTAAGATGGCGCGCCACTTCCAAAATATTGGCCGTGCCCATCACATTTGTAGATATTGTTGTCAACGGATCTTGCAAAGCCACACCGACAAGGGCTTGAGCAGCGAGATGAAAAACGAACTCAATACCGTTAGTAACTATCACTTGTTGGACTTGCTCCATGTCCACGATATCCAGCCGGAGGAGCTGCATTTGATTGGAAAGCTCGTGAATTCTAGATTGCGAAGGAAAAACTATATCGCCGCCGATCACAATCGCACGAGCTGAAATGAGCTTCTTGCAAACCCACGGACCGAGAAATCCGCTGCATCCAGTAACGAGAACCCTGACGCCATCGAACATTTGCTATAACTCCTCGCGTGGCACCACTAGCGCTCCGAATAGTATCACTTCAATCGATATTGATCAGATACGGATTTTGCGCACGACTCAACATCCAAGCTCCGCTCTGGGGGCGCAATACAATATGCCGCAAGCCGCTCAAAAGCTAACAATACCAACACGAAGCGCGCGAGGAAAACTTAGATAAAATTGCGTCGATATGCGGATACTGCCATTGGGAATCTTTACCAAGACAGTTGTTAACACAAATACAAATTCGCTACACGCAATGATAGGTTAAGTGTCAGCCCCTGGACGGGTTCCAATTGGGCATTGGCACTCCTCCGCTTGCTCGATCAGAGTGGGATCATTTCGAGCAACCACATGTCCAGGGGCAACCTTTCTATTTTATTCCAAATTCCCAAATCCGCAACGTAGCGGACGCTTGCACTAGTTGTAACAGTGAGGGGTGGAAATAAAGGTGTAATTTGAGAGCTGGAGCGGATATCGATACGGTATCTACAATATCACTCGTTCGATCAATGTGAATAATTTCATCTACCTGACATCCTTGGCGGCTGATCGCTAGTACCGATTGGTTACACACACACACAATCTCAATAGCGTTTCATTGCTTAAAAACCGATTTGCACCACCGGCAGTAGCACACCGACCTCGATAAAATCGTCTATTTGTTTATTTACCGCAAGTCTCCGGCAGCTGTTTGGAATTCCATCATGACCCCTCGCAGCCGAGAACTATATTGAACGAACAACGACCGAATCGCTAATTAACCGCCGTCGCTTCTGCGGGAATACTCACACCTTCGGGAAGTCCATTATCGAGGTTATCCGGCACGACATCATCCGATGTTCCAAACACGCCTTCCCACTTGGCGATGACAGCAGAGGCGAGACAGTTACCGAGCACGTTGACCGAAGTCCGCGCCATGTCCATAAGTGTGTCGACACCGAGAATCAAAGCGATCCCAGAGAGCGGCAAATTGAAGGTCGCCAGGGTCCCCGCCAAAATCACCAGGGAAGCCCTTGGAACCGCCGCAACGCCTTTACTCGTGAGCATAAGGGTCAACAGCATGAGAAGCTGCTGCTCTATCGGCATATTGACACCTGCGGCCTGGGCTACGAACATGGCAGCCAGAGACAGGTACAGAGTCGTACCATCCAGATTGAATGTATAGCCAAGCGGCAGTACGAAGCTCACGATGCTGCGCGGCACGCCAATCCGTTCCATTGCCAGCATAGCTTTCGGCAAAGCAGCCTCGCTGCTGGTTGTTGAGAAGGCGATTATAAATGGCTCTTTGACCGCACCGATGAACTTCTTGATCGGAATACGAGCAAAAGTGGCGATCGGCAATAAAACACAGACGACGAAAATAACGAGGGCCAGGTAGAGCGTGCCAACAAGTTTGCCGAGGGAGAGCAAGACCATCAGACCGTGCTTTCCTACCGTCGCGGCCATCGCACAAGCGACACCCACAGGAGCCACCTTCATCACGTATTCCGTGTACTTGAACATCACATCTGCAAGCGATCTAGCCAGGTTGATCACCGGCTCGGCCTTGACGGCGGAAGCAGCAGTAGCGAAGAGGATGGTAAAAACAACGATTTGAAGCACATCTCCACGGGCCATTGCATCAATGACGCTGGTAGGAAAGACGTGGGTTATCAGCTCGCCGCCTTGAGGCTGCTTAGCCAAAAGCGCTTCCGCTGTGGCATTAGACGCGCCGCCGGTCGCCGCAGCCAAACTGATACCAGCGCCCGGCTGCATAACATTGACCACCAAAAGACCGATGAACAGAGCAAAAGTCGTTACAGCCTCGAAGTAAATCAGTGACTTGAGACTCAGTCGTCCTACGGCATGCATACTTCCGGTACCGGCTATGCCAACCACCAGCGTTGCGAATATGAGCGGCGCGATAATCGTCTTGATCAATCGCAGAAAAACGTCGGCGCCCACACTCAAGTTGACGCCGACTTCCGGGAATTGCCAGCCGACCAAAATGCCTATGACTAGCCCGATAAAGATTTGCACTGTCAGGCTCGGCATTTTCATTTTCTCTTGCTCTCCTACGATGAAGCGATGCTATTCCACTGCTGCCGACGCTTCTGCGACCGGCTCATTGTTAGTCTGATTGGTGACGATGCCGTATGCGCTCAGCGTCTTTCTGATTGAAGGCAACGCATCCTTAGCGGCCTTCTCTCCTGCAATAATGCCTTTACGCGCATCTTTCTTGCTACGCGAAATCAAACTAATGCCGCTTGTATCCGGATGAATCGCAACATCAGCGATGTCAGCCTGCGCCTTGTCCAGGGTGTAAAGGTCCCAATCAAGCATTCGCTGAGCCACGCTCCCGACTCTTCTGAATACGTTTTTGTCCTGATTTGTGAATGGATGATCGATGTTAATCGCAATGACGATGTCAGCTCCCATCTCGCGGCATTGCTTCACCGGCAGGTTGCATATCACTCCGCCATCAACCAGAAGTTTGTCGTCAACCTCTACCGGCTTGCGCAGCCCTGGCACCGCAGTGCTGGCTTGCATCGCGAAGCCCAGATTGCCCCGCTGAATCATGTATGGGTTGCCATCTACAAGATTGAGTGAAACAGCGGAAAACGGCACCTTGAGCTCCTCAATGTCGAGCTCATGCACGGTGATATCTTTCCTCACGTAGTTGCGAAACTTATTTCCGCGATAGAGACCATCATAAGGTTTCGACCCAAACAGCCTCGGCACGAAAAGAACCGGCGCCACGGCTATACGAAATGTAAGTGGCACAGTCATAAAATTGCGCATGAGCTTGCCGCTTTCGAACGCTGACTCCATGTCCTTCAATGGCACTCCGGCGGAATACAATCCACCGACTACCGCTCCGATACTGGTCCCGGTAATGTAGTCAAATTTGATGCCTTCCTTTTCCAGCACTTTCAACGCGCCAACGTGAGCCGCGCCGCGAGCGCCGCCACCGCCAAGCGCCAAACCTACTTTAGGACGACTGGGTAGCTCTCTTTTCTTGAAGACAAACACATCGTGCTGATCCGCAGGCGAAGTTAGTACAAGCCCTTCCGACAGCGAAAGCTTATCCCGCGCTTCACAAATTTTCTTCTTATCCGCGCAATCCGCAGCCATAGCCGAAGTCGCCAGGGAAGCAAGCATCAAAGACGCCGCCGTCGCCACTAGAGAAAACTTCTTACTAGATTTGCCAAGCCGCGCAAACAGCGCCTTGTCCTCACGCATGTTAATGACCCCGTTTTGGACTGAATAGAGAGAATGTGCCTCTTTTATCCTATCCAATAATGCAGTGGAAATACCTTAATAACTACTGAGATAGCAAAAGCTGAGCAAAAAGATGAGCACAACTTCTCAGAAATTGGACGCGCTCACAATATTGTCAAGACGGCAAATTCTGCATAATTAGCAGATAATCAGCAACTATCGAAGCCTGATTCCCAAGAAATTTTTGTTATGAAAAAAACTATTTCGAATTTACTGACTAAGTCATTCCTCCGCATGACGGAGCTCGTTCATCAGGCTCGGCAGAGGTCGGTGATAGTTTTCCACGTCCTTAAGCCTCGCATTCAAAGGCGAACAATTCGGTTGCTTCTATGCGTCCTGAGTGCGGACCTCGTCGCAGCGACATTGTTTTCTCTAGTAGCTTGGCGTCGCAGAAACGCGCCAGTGCATTGATGAAACTGGGCTGACGCCCTCACGGAGACAACCACTCGCTCATCCGATCCGCCGGGGCTCCTCGCCGTTTGCTTCCGCGTCATTTAGCTGCCTGAGCGCCGTGACGAACTTCTTGTCGCGCCAGAGATGGTTGGCGTAGAGCTTCAATGCCGCGACATGGTGGATGGACGATGTCCCATAGTCCTCTTTCAGCTCCCTCACTGCGAGCGCAAAGGATTTGTCCGCCTTCATCGGCATAAAACGCTTAGCCATCGTGTACGCATACTTGATGTATGCGAGATTTTTGTTGGTCGGCACAGACAGCTCTTTCCAGAGAGTCATCGCGCTAGCATATTGTTCTTCTGCCTGTCGAAAACTGCCCATTTGCAAATAACAGTCGCCGAGACGGCTGAGTTGGAGCGCGTATGCCTTGTCTCGCTGCACACCGAGGCGGTTAGCAGCGAACAAACAAGCGCTGTATAAAGTCTGGGCATCAGAAAAGCGAGACTGACGATAAAGACTGTCAGCGAGCTTTAACTCCACGCCCCGCGTATCCGATCGTGGTCCATCCTGATGATAAGCCGACTCTCTGTACAAGCCTTCCGCGCGAGCATAGTTGCCCTTTTGAAAGCTCACATCTCCAAGCAGCTCTTTTACCAAGAAGAAGCGCTCCGACTTGTCCTCGCCATTCTTCTGAAGGACCTCCAATGCATGGTTTAGGCGGAGTTCAGCATCGTCAATCTGCTTGCCATAGAGGATAATGTCGAAGGTCTTGCGTAATCGCTCGAGTTCCCCATTAGCATCATCAGCGGTACCACTAGCCAGGGCAGTCACGACGGCATCCGCTTCCTGTCGCAGCTCTTCAGTGATCGGCACCTTTTCGTGTTCTTCCTCGGTCCAACGCAGTCCCGGGATCACTCCATCAAGTTCTTTCACTTGCATCCGCTGATTGAGCACAAACAGTTTTATCAAAGGAAAAACAATAAGCACGCCAATGATGCCAGCCATAAAAAATGGAACGAGTCTGGCATCGGCCCAATTGTCGACCCATTTGTAGAGTGAAAACAACACCGCAGAAACTAAAGCGACAGATATTGCCAACGTAATGAAAAATCGGTTCTTGTGCCTCGTGACACTTTGATGAAATTGAACGGTCAGCTCCGTCGGTTTAAACTCCAATCCACTCAACTGCAATTGTTGAAAATGCTTCAACTCGGTTGCCACCTCGCTCATCGACTGAGGACGCTTGTCTGGTTCCTTCTCGAGCATACGCAGAATCAATGCCTCCAAAGTTGGTGGCACATTGGCGTAGTTATTCAACGCGACAGGCACATCGGAGATCTGCATCATAACAGTGGATATCGCAGATTCTCCGACCAAAGGCGCAGTCCCGGTGAGGACTTCGTACATCAGACAACCCATCGAATAGATGTCGCTTCGCGCATCGATCTTAGTGCCTCGACACTGCTCCGGGCTCATGTATGGAGGACTGCCGAAAATATCTCCCGTGGCGGATAAACTCGCCGAAGTCTTATTCGAATGCGGGAGGAACTTGGCCAGTCCGAAGTCGACGATGCAGACAGAGTCTTCATTGCCTTCCTTGTTGCGCAGAACAACATTGCTTGGCTTTAGATCACGATGTATTACGCCCTTTGTGTGGGCATGACCAAAGGCTTCAGCAATCTGCAGAAAAATTGGAACGGACCGCTCATATGAGAGCTTACCGACCTGCTCGATCAGCGCATCCAACGTAATTCCTTCCAGATACTGCATTACGATGAATGGAGTACCACCTTTGCTGATATCCCATTCGTAGACGCGGACTATGCAATCATGCTCCAGATTAGCCACAGAACTGGCTTCGCGCTTAAAGCGTTTAACACTTTCTTCCTGCTCCAACAAATGTGAATGAAGCGTCTTAATCGCAACGATTCTCGACAGCTTACGGTCTTCGGCTTTGTAAACCTTGCTCATGCCGCCTTTTCCAAGCAGCAATTCAATCTTGAACTGATCTGCAAAAAGCTCGCCGAGGACCGGCTCATCGCTTGCCGATGGTAGATCCGGCTCCTCTACTCGAAGATTTTGATTGGAAGAATCGACTTTTATCGTGACCGTGCTTTCTTCGTCGTTGAGCAGCGTGGTGGTGACAGGCTCGCTCTGCAGCGCAGACACCGCGATCGCTTTAGCAGGAACCCACTCGTGCTCTTCCATTCGCGCAGCAATCTCGTCGGACTGATCGTGACTCCGGGCGACAATTCCCAGAGAATCAGCACCATGGGCTGATTCTCCATTACCATCGGATCCCGACTGCGCTTGATGCGCCGGTCCGTTTGCGTTTTCCGAATCTGATGGCACAACCATCCACGCTATTGGGAACCAACTGCTTGATACCCACTGCATGAAAAAGAATAACTCATTTATACGCTGTTGCCATGTCGGAAAAATCCCCGACTTTCGGAGGGTAGCAATGAAAGACAGATGCCTGGTGCTCACGTCCCCTGACGACCTCGTCGCGGACAGTCAGCATTTATTGATCATCTCACTTCTTCGAACATTGACAGTGCGGTTGCCCCGGTTCACTGGACAGGATCGCGGTAATCCACAGTTAGCGCGCCTCGAAACCGACAAACAGTGGAACTCCACAGTTTAGATTCGCCACGTTGGCAGCAGAAAAACCAGCGAAGATCCTTGATTCATGAGGCAATCAAGACGCATCCAGACTCTGGATTTTTCAAAATCGCTACAATATCAAGTAGGTTAACGGACTCGAATGATAGTTCGAATTCTCGTAAAAATGCCCTTCTTACCATTCCATTCTTGAGGCACTCGACGGTAGGGTGAGTTAAACCGATTCTTCTTGACATCAAGGAACAGCAAGGCCTCTAACACTCGAGCCAGACCCCACATCTGCGTCATCCTATCCAATCCTGGTTTGGACCATGACGCACGATCAGGCCTACAACACAACCTCGATGTCGATTTGGATGTGTCCAGCTTTCGCAAAGTAGCCAGGAGACTATGCGGAAGTGCTTTCAGCAACCTTGAATTTGGAGGTCTTTAGACCGGTTGTCGAAGTGTTCTCCACGCAGGAGCGAGGCTGACTTGCCAGTAGCCCCCCGCGTGGAGAATGTCCTTGTTTGGATTTGCGCAGTGTGAGCTTATGCGCACTCGCGCTAGCTCAGCGGTCGAGATGGATACAGAAGGTGCTGTCGCCAAGTCTCTCGGACCTGCGCGTCAGCGAATTCCGACACAATTTCTGGGAGAAACTCATGACGAGGAAACTGTTCATCTGTGGTCTGTTGGTCGCCTCGCTGGTCACCGGCGTGGGCTGTGAGAAGAAGCAGGAGAAGCCAAGCCCGAAGGACGCCTTCGCCAAGTCGATGTCGAACCTGGAAGAACTGAAGAACGAAGCAGCGAAGCAGCCGAACTCGCGCGTCGTGCAGGGGGAGCTGAAATCGGCGGTCAATCAGGCGAAGCGCGTCGACGACCAACTGAAGCGCGGCGGCCATCCGTATTACGCCTTCGAGGAGATCGAGCGGCTCGACAAGAATCTGCAAGATCTCAAAGCCGCCCTCGGCTACCAGAAGCACTCCCGAGACCTCCGGGAGGACATCAACGAGGGACAGGTCAAGGTTCTGGCGAAGGACAACCCCCGTGCCATGTTCCACATCCAGCAAGCCCTGCTCGACCTCGACCTCTTCGACGAATGTGCTCCGGCGGTATGCTTCATCCAGATGCCCGAACAGCACATGAGCTTCGTGGAGAAGCTCCTCCGCAACCCGAAGGCGGAACCGCTCGGTCTCGACAGTTGCACCGAGGAGCGAGCGGCGGCTCGCATGGTTCAGTTCCGCGACCAGATGTTCTTCGAAGGCAACATCGAAGCTCACCCGGGCGACAGCGAGATCGTGAAGGCCCACTTGGTGCAAGCCGCCCGCTACATCAGCAACTTCCGCACCATCGCGAAAACGGACTCCTCCAGCGAACCGATCAATCTCGCAGGACTCGAACTCGAGCGCGTCTGGCAATTGCGTCGCAACATCGGTTCCGATAAGAAGCTCGACAAGCGCGTCGAGGTGATCGAACGTTTCGCCATCGTCAAACGGAAAGTCGCCAACCGGCCCTTCAACCAGAACCTGGCGGTTCTGGTCAAGGATATCGACGAGCGCTGCCTGACGCAGTCCACCAAAAGCCTATCCGAGAACGACTTCAAGGAGCTGATCTACGGCGTGGATCGCCTGGAGGACGCGTACCTCCGGACATTCAACGAAAGTCGGTAACCAGCAAACCCAACCGAAAGGACAAGCCATGCGTCTGACCGCACATCACAAGGCGATCCTGATCGCTCTGTAGCTCATAAAGGAACTGGGAAGACCTGCCAAACAAACGAGCCCGAGTTGCGTGGAACGGCATCGTCGGCTCAACGGACGATGTTATCGCACTTCACGGACGATAGGTGGTGCACTATCCCTAAGTGGGGCTCCGGCGATTAGTCATAAAGCGGAGTTCCACACTCAGCAAGGGACTTCAATACCGAAGCTCATGTCGTCTTCTGGTATCAGAGTCGAAACATGACGTGCCAACGAGGCTCGTCTACCCATCCACCAAGAGGTTCGGACCATGAGTGCTGTCGTCACTCTGATTCGGCGACTCGACAGGATTCTTCATCAGCAGCGACAAATGCGCAAGGCGAGCCGGAATCCCTGGTTCTCCATCCCGCTCGACGAGGCGGTGATTGGAGCCGACATCACCGACAACTTCGATGGCGAAGGACTGGCACTGGCAGTTCTCGCCAGCACTGGTCAGGAGCTTCTTGTCGGGTACCTCTACTCGGCAGCTCATCAGACCGACGCTGTCCCGGTCTCCAAGGACGTCGTACTTCAAGTCCTCCGAGACCGCGCGCACTACCTGAAGATCGACTCGCGCCGGAAGTACCGGTTGCCGTGGGAATTCGGACAGCCGCTGAAGCAGCAGATGGTGGAGGTCGAGGCGTTCCTTCCGACCGTGGACAACTACTGGCACGGCGAGATGATTCAGTCCGGGGTCGTCTGCAAGGTGGATGGGAAGCTGATCCTCGCGCCCATCTTCCACGTGCTGGCTGAGCTGTAACCCCGAGCCGCCATGGAGGGTGGCTCTTCGCAAGGCGGTTGGTGGGTCCGCACGCCTACCAATCGCCTTGCCCATCATAATTGTAAACGTTCACTAGCGGACGTTTTGAGGTAGCTTTCGGAGGACAGGCGCGGGAACATGCGGCGCAACATGTTTTGCAAAACGGCTCCTGAGGGCGAGTCGCCAAGTCCATCAGTGACCATTTACTTATAATTTATAATTGCCCAGGTTATTAGTGAATATAGTATCATCATCAGCGTATCGTAAACGTTCACTTGAGGACGATTTGAGGCAGCATTCGATAAGGACAAGCGGCGAACATGCGGCATAACATGCTCTGAAAAACGGCTCCTGAGGGCGAGTCGCCACGTCCAGCAGTGACCACTTACAGCATTTCGAAACGAACAAGCCCGCGATGGCAAGCCGCTGCGGGCACACCTTCGCACCGCCTGAGCATTCAAGCTTCAGGAGGATACAGAAAGGCGCCCGCAGCGGCAACCGCATCGAGACTCAATTTCGGCGGGTCGGCACGTGGCAGACCCGCAAAGGCAACAACTCAAACATCGAGCCGATACACTCACGGTCGGCTTGCCGGCGACCAATCGCCGACGGCTAGCCGTACATCATTAGGCTGCGGGGATCTCTTCGGCCGGCCCGATGACGCTCCACTGCCCGGTCTCCTTCTCGTACTCCTCGACATTTCCGGGCAGGATGTCGAAAATCAAACCGTGGACCCGGATCTCCTTCGCCCGCGCCTGGAAGCTCGGGTGGCTGTCAAGGTTGCCTATCTGGTGGACAACGTTCTGACGGCACCCTTCCCGCCAGAGTCGGACCTGCTCATCCACGGGGAGGCTGTCCCAGTTGCCCACTACGTCATGACGAGTGTGGTCAACCCAGCAGCAGACCGCCTTGTTGGCTTCGAGCGCCGCCGGACGCGACAGTGCCGCCTGAACAACACCGCAGCCGTAGTGACCCAGCACGAAGACGTGGTTCACCTTCAGGAAGTTGAGGGCGTACTCGATGCCGGAGGCGCTGTCGCTCGGGTGTGCGATGGTGTATCGCAACACCTGGTTGCCGGCGTTGCGCACGACGAACAGGTCCCCGGGGTCGGCGTTCATCACCATCTCCGCCGTGTAGCGGGAGTCGGAACAGGCGATTACCAGCGCCCAGGGGTTCTGCCCACCGGCGAGACGTGCGAACAGCTCGGCGTGGCCGGGGAACTTCTTCTGCTTGAACTCGCGGATTCCAATCAGATGCTTCATGTGTGGTCGTCCTTTGCTGCCCTGACATTGCCTGAGATGGCAAGACAGGAGGTTTGGGAAAACTCTGGCCAGACCAGAGACTTCAAGCCTTCAATGCGAAAGTTTGCTGAAGGAAGGGACTTCTAGACCCAAGCAGGCACAAAAACTGCCGGGTTTTCCTATTCAGAACCAACAGCGTGGTCACTCAACCCTTGCAGGGAAGAGTCAGAAAGGTTGTTCGGGGAAGTCAGGAGTTAAGTGGGATACCAGAATAGTGAAGGAAAGGTGAGCACAAGAATCTAGCTCTGAATCATATCCAGACGCAATGTTGAACTGCACAGCCGCAATACCCGGCCAATCATAGAATTCGCACTGCATTTCAGCTCTGACAGCCCAAGAGGCCAAAGCTGATGTTAAGCACATCAGCAGTGCTTCTATTCGAAGTTACCTGGTCATCAGTGTCAGATGTGAGATTGCGTAATATCTAAAGTTTTATTCCCACTCGATCGTAGCGGGCGGCTTGGAGGTGATATCGTACATAACCCTGTTGATTCCAGGCACTTCATTAACGATGCGCCGAGAAATAGTTTCCAACAGGTCGTACGGCAGGCGAGCCCAATCAGCAGTCATACCGTCTTCGCTGGTTACGGCACGGATGACAATTTGATTCATATATGTGCGCTGATCACCCATAACACCCACCGACTTGGTCGGCAGGAGAATACCGAACATCTGCCATACCTGCCGGTAGAGTCCATGAGCTTTGACTTCTTCGCGAATGATCCAATCAGCTTCGCGCAGTGTCTTCAAACGATCCTTAGTGACCTCACCGACCACTCTAATAGCAAGCCCAGGTCCTGGGAATGGATGCCTTACCACAATACCGTCCGGAACATCGAGTTCGCGAGCGAGCAGTCGCACTTCATCCTTGAACAGCTTTGCGAATGGCTCCACTAGCTTGAACTGCAAGTTCTTCGGTAAGCCACCTACGTTATGGTGCGACTTAATCTTTACGGCGATACGTTCGCCAGTCTTCGGGTCGATGCGGGTTCCCGATGATTCGATCACATCCGGATAGAGTGTTCCCTGCGCTAGATAGTCGAATGGTCCCAATCTCTGCGACTCTTCATCGAAGACTTCGATAAACTCTTTGCCGATGATCTTACGCTTATCCTCTGGATCCGTAACGCCAGCAAGCTTTTCAATAAATCGACTTCGCGCCTTTACGAAGTGCACCGGAATTTTGAATTCAGCAAACTTCTTCACCAGCCACTCAGGCTCGTTTTTCCTCATAAAACCTTGATCGATGAACATGCATGTAAGCTTGTCACCAATGGCTTTGTGTAGGAGGAAAGCCAGTGTCGAGCTATCGACACCGCCGGAAAGTGCCAGCAAAATGCGCTTGTCTCCGACCTGCGCTCTGACCTTACCGATCGCCTCGTCCACGAACCTATCCATCGTCCATGTCTGAGGACAACCGCAGATATTCACGACGAAGTTCTCCAGAACGCGCTGCCCACCTCTGGTATGAACGACCTCCGGGTGGAATTGAACACCATAATAGCCACGCTCTTCATCCGAGATCGCTGCAACAGGCGTGCTCATCGTACTGCCGATGATTTCGAAACCTTTCGGCAATTCGGTAACGCTGTCTCCATGGCTCATCCAGCTTTCAATCGTCGGATCCATGCCGTCGAACAGCTTGCCGTGACGTACCACCGTCAGTAGTGCCCGACCATACTCGCGCAGGTCGCCTGATTCCACTGTGCCGCCGAGGTCATGCGCCATTAGCTGCATGCCGTAACAGACGCCAAGAATCGGCAAACCCATCTTCCAAATTTCGGGATCAAGCTTTGGTGCATACTGGTCATAACAGCTGTTCGGTCCACCGGAAAGGATAATTCCGCGTGGATTGAGCCTCTTCAAATCTTCGCACGAGATGCTGAATGGCAGGACTTCGGAGTATGTTTTCGTCTCCCTGACTCTCCTTGCAATCAATTGAGAGTACTGAGATCCGAAGTCCAGAATGGCGATGCTATTGGTCAAACAGTTGTCGGGAAGACGTTCTTGCGCTTTGTTGCTAGCCTGTGTCGAGGTCACTCTTTTCTCCTTGGTGATTAATGGAGTAAACAAAGTAGCTCAAATTTGGGTATGTTTATTATCTCTTCCCATGCGCGATCACAGCAAAGTATTTTTTCTCCGAGCTTAAACATGAATAGATATCTCCATACTGACGACGATCACTTACCCAACCTTCAGAAGGTCGGCAACGAGCTGTGGCGCGGCGGTCAACCCAGTAGGGACGGCTTTCTTCGTTTGCGGGAGAAGGGAGTCAAGACGCTGATAAATCTGCGTGAAGAACCCGGGTCCATTGCTGCAGAACGTAAACTGGCATCGGAGCTAGGTTTCGATTATGTCTCAATTCCGTTCAGACCTTTTGATATTCCAGACGCCAGCAAAGTAGAAGAATTTCTCGAGATCATGCAAGATTCAAGTCGACATTCGGTCTTCGTTCATTGCCTGCACGGCATGGACAGGACCGGTATTATCGTCGCTGTTTATCGTATGAGCGCTCACGATTGGACCTTCCCGGATGCTTACGAAGAGATGGTGAAGATGGGGTTTCATGAGGCTTTTGAGAATCTCAGACAGGTCGTGCTGAGTTATGCCAATCAATTGAAAAAACTGCCGGCAGAGCATAGGTGACAGGCACAGGTCTTTCTATCAGGAACATGGGAACGATGTTCCGCCGTTCTCGGCCTCCTATCTCGGTCCCCGTATTGGTTGGTATGGAATAAAACCAGATCATTCGCGACTCCAGCAAGCTTCGCCGCCTGTTCAAATACGAGCTAGATTTGCTTTCCGCAAGCGCCACTATCTTGGCATCTCCAATATCACTGCCGGCTCTGCCACCTTAACAAAATTTGGTCTGAATCCAGATTTAAAAACCTGGTGCGCCCTTGAATCGCGACCAGGCTGTTGACTACCTTTAACTGTCTTCCACTTTCCTTTCGAACAAGGAGCTTCCACCCCAGAAGTACAACCTAGCTACGATCTAGCGCGCAGAGCGAGAGCGGGTTGACCTGTTGGGTGGATTCATTTGTGGATGACGCTTGCCTCGATTTATCGAGCAAGCCAACAAAGCACGTCGTCGAGCCGGGTGACAGGTGACGTGCACGAACTCTTTCACCCAACGAAAGTACCAAAGCCATGAACAAGATCAAGTTCTTCCTAAGCGCCGATCCGACCTACGCCCGCGAAGTCATCCCTGCCGTCCTCCAGAACAACTTCCACCGGTTCAAGCCGTGGGGCGCATTCCACCAGGGCGACGAGAAGTTCATCTACATCCCCGCGAGCGACGACTTCCCTACCGCACACCGCATCCGGATCCGCGAGAACATCGGTCACACGGGCGAAGAGATCACTCTCTTCTCGGAACGCCCGGTCAAGAAGGGGTCAAAGGCTACCAAGCCAGACAGCTCCGAAATCGACCAACTGGTGCTGGACGTCCTCCTGGGACAGGCCCGCGCCCAGCTCCGTCGCAAGATCATGCCGGCCTACCGACGGTGGTACGACAACTTCCAGGGTCTCTATTGCGGCCGCGCCCTCTTCGTCGAGTGCGAGTCGCTCACCGAATGCCCCAAGGGCATGACCGGCTCGTACATCACGATGCAGACCGATGGCAAGCCCGCCGAGTCCATCGCCTGGATGAAGCGACAACTGGTCGCCTACGTGGGCACTCGGCAGGTCGACGAGGTGACCGAAGACTTCGACGCCATGCTGCGTCGAATCGAAGCCAGCTTCCCGTGGAATCGTAGCGGGAAGTAACTTCGGCGATCGCTGACTGAAACGCAACAACCGGCGCGCGCTGCCGGTTGTTGCCAGTCGGGCTATCGTTGTGCGGTTACCGCCGGTGGGCGGAGGCGTCCAACCCCCACCGCCCCCACCGGCCAAAGCGAAAAACCAAAACCACCAGGACGAAAATAAA
>JAIERK010000100.1 GCA_019746975.1 Candidatus Obscuribacterales bacterium | reverse complement strand
TCCTTTATATGTCGATGTGGCGGAACAGGCAGACGCGCTGGTTTCAGAGACCAGTGACCGCAAGGTCGTGAGGGTTCGATTCCCTCCATCGATACTGTCTTTTTGTATGTCGAGGTGGCGGAACAGGTAGACGCGGCTTCCGCCTTCGTGTCTCGAAATCGAGATACTACACAATGTCGCGGGCTGGTTTAGTTAGAAGTTAGAAGTTAGAAGTTAGAAGTGTATCTGTAGAGGATTGGTTAGTGGTGGACGTTTGTACATCAGGTAAAGGCTTGTTGCCAAGCCGACTCGCCGCGACATGTTTCTCACAAAGTCTCAGAAAGAAACTCGCGCATATTTGATTAGATGACTCAGGCAACGACTTCAGGAGATTGTTATTAGTACTTCGATATAAAAATCGATGGAGAAATATCTCGCATTGCTAATACCTCTCGAGACTATTAGCAGTTGCGAATAAAAAAACCGATGAAAATATACCTGATTGCTAATGTCGCAGAAAGAGCTTTGGCTGCTACTTTCGAACCGTCCAATAAATCGCAGGGTCAAGACACGAACGTCTGCGACTAAACCCATACTCAGAAGTCGAGAAGGTTTTTTAACTCTTTCAGTGCCGCCGCAATTTCGGAGATGCTCTGGTACCCAGGGTCGACGTCCAGTTTTTCCTCGCCTGTCACGGACAATCGTAATAACTTGAGCAAGATGTTTTGTGCCGCGGGGTCCAATTGCGGCATCAGATGGGCTGGAATCGGTAACTTCCGGAGCGGCGATAGAAAGAATTGTCCCCCGATTTCCTTGCTTGCGCACCACCATATCTAGTTGGTCGGAGATGTCCGCGTCGGCAAACTCCGTGTATTTGAGCGGGTGTCGACCAAATACTGCTTCCCAGGTAATTAATCCAACGGCGAAGAAATCGTCGGGATTCAAAAAAGGATAGTAGAGCGGGGTCGTCACCTTCATCGGAAAACTATCTCCCAACCCGCTTTTTATTTCTCCAAAGAATCCCGGATCTAGAAGTTTGACGGTCGACTCATCAATAATGATATTGCTCGGCTTTAGATCTCCATGATAAGGAGCGCAGGAAAGCAGCTTTTCAAGCGCCTCTGCTATCAATACGATATGAGAGAGAGTTGCCGCATGCTCGGCAATCAAATCTCGCAGTGTGACACCATCGATAAATTCCATTTCGTAGCCGACGAGCTGCCTATCGGTTTCTTCAATAAAGGAGAAAAACTTTGGGAAAACTTCATTGCCGATACTTTGTGTGAACGAAGCTTGGTAATGGAGCAAAGCAAGAGGGTCGGGTCTGACCTGCATTACAGCGCCAGTGATCTCTTCTAGTGCCTGGCTCTGGTCTGGTGTTGGGCGACTGGATGTCGTGACACTATTCGATTGAGCGACTTTGAATGCGCTTGTCAGACCTGTGGCGGTGTTTTTTGTTTTGTACACCTGTGCAAATGGACCGTTGGAGAGACAAGTCTCCACGGTCAGGTTGCCTATTTTTTCTCCGACCAGGTTTCGCATTGTTTTGGAATCTCTTAGCAGGAGCGTCATCTGGGTAACTCCTGAACTCCTGGAGTATACATTCGTAAGCGCGTTTCGGGGGTTACGACTTGACCATATACGCGATTGCGTGGATCGAAAATATAGCGGGTGCCGTTGATAGTTATCTCATTCCAAGCGTGTGTCGTGTTGCGCACCATTACCGGGTTGATGCCCATTGATTGAGCGAGACCGTGGACTAGAAGAGCCTGCTGACTGCAAACTCCGGTTCCTCGTCTCAAAAATTCGCCGAGGAGAACTCTTTGTCCCGCATGCGTATGGTTGAATTCGTCGTACCAGCAGTTAAGAGCTTCTTGGTTCCAGCCCTGCGGATGGAGCAGTTCGTTGGTGTACTGGCTCAACGCCTCCATTAGTCGAAGCGGATCGTTGCGGAGATGATCGAAGCGACCCCTTGCTTCTGCAAGGACGGCGCGCAATACGGGATCTCGGGCGGGATCGTAGACCGTCACCGCCCGTCTGACCTGTGCCCTTTCGCCGGATGGACGCACCAAAGCTCCAATATCATCCAGTTGGACGCGCTGACCCGCGTTTTGAAATCCGTGTTCTATTGGACCTCGAAGCTCGTTTAACTGTTGGTAGCGGTTTGATTGGAGTACCGCCGGAAGTGATGGAATGTGGTTTTCGGGTAGGCTTGGTAAGTCCAACCGCGAAAAATCGATGTTGCTACCTGGTCGTATAGCGCGCGGTTGGGGCTGATGCAGTTCCAAAATGCTGCCTGCGACAACGAGTCTCGGGCCGTTCCGGGAAAGGAGAATGTGTTCGCCCGGTTGCACGGTGTGGCTGTCGGTCACCTGTATAACGGCGCCGTCGGGACGGCTTATGTACGTGCCGCGACTGGAGTCGAGGCTTGTGACTGTAACCGCGCCTTCTGCATTTCTGCTGATTCTAACGTGATTAGGACTGACACTTTCGAATCCAGCAAGCTCCGTGCCGAATGTTGCGTGACTTCCGATTGATATGTCCCCGGGTCGCGGAAGCGACATTATACCGAGCCCGAAGAAATGTCGGCGAGGTGGTGGTCCTTGGTCAGTTCTTGGTGGCAAGAGATCAATTGCCCCATCCCTAAGCACGAGCCTCGGAGCATTGTTTCGCGACAAAATTACTTCGTCGCCTTGTTGAAGCACGCGTGGACTTGTGACTTGAGTTATGGTTCCGTTCGCGGACCTGACGAACACTCTGTTTTGTCCGAGGACAGTAAGAGTCAGTTCTCCATTTGAATTTGTTATCTCTACGTGACGGCGACTGATTATCGGATCGCGTAATTGTTCTCCGAACTGTTCGTGTCTGCCTATGGTTACCGTCTCGCCATCTGCGGGTTGGGCAATCGTTGCCAATCGCACTGGAGACTCGCCTATCGACATCATTGTGTCGCCGAGTGGGTTGCGCGGTTGCTCGATTGGACTGGGCCTATTTGTGTTGCTTGGCTGAGTGTCAGAGCCACCACTCCCGGGTGCTGGGCGAGGTGCAGAGCGTGCGCCGTTAGTCGGAGTGACACCACTACCGGTGTTGCCACCCGGGGCGTTGCCGGCGGTAGGGTAGCGATAGCCCACTAAGCGTCCAATCAAATCACGGTGCTGTTGATTAGTAAAGTCGAGTTGTCCGCCGCTTGCTTGCATTGTCTGGATGTCGGCTTGTAACCGTTGAATTGTGGCGGCTGAAGGGGTGAGGCGTGCTTGCTCTGATGTGAGAGCGCCTTGTAGAACATCGAGTACTGTTCCTACGGGCCTTCCTCTCATGGGGCGTGGATCGCTGTGGTCCCGTGTCGAGGTTACTTCAATTCTTCCGTCGGAATAGACACGGAAGCTCTCGATTGAGCCGCCTACAACGTGTTGACCTGAACCATCGGGGTTGCTTCGTATATAGGAGGTGGGAATTGATTCGGCGAGTGCGAACTCAAGCATTCTTACTCCTGTCGCATTGTCTTGGGTCGCTCTCGTTAGTCTCGTGTGGTTTACTGACCCGCGGGCAGCTTGATTCATTAAGAATTCGGAGCCCTGAGCGAGGACATTGTATCCGCCGCGTGTCTCTTGAAGCGCCTGAGCCCAATACTCATACTGGGGTGGTACAGGCTGACCGCTATCTCGCAAGCGCCTGATCTCGGTGTGTAGACGATCGATATACTGATTCAGTCGTTCCTGTCTGGAGTGGATTGTCTGCGCAGTGAGTGGCTCGCGCGCGAAGGATGGTAACCCAACGTTCTGAACAAAGTTGGCATCGAATATGTTAAAGGTACTCGGCCTTGTGACACCGTCTGCGGTGGTATTGAGAAAACGTCTAAGAAATGCTGCGGGATCGTGTGTCGAGTGTCCGGTCTCGAGTTGCTCTTGCGGTCCGACATGCCATCGGCAGACGCCCGATTCCGCGGCGTTACCGGAAAAATCTACCGGCCGAACGGATCCATTGGTGAGGTTGATAAACACTCCATCGACACCGAATAAGTCTGCATCCGATATCTGCGTATTGCTCCTTAGCGGCGGCGCTGCCGGAACGAACACCCATTCGCCTTCGAGACCAGGAACACCGGCCTGTAGCTGCCTCATTATGGTTGATGAGTAGCGCACCATCATGTCGCCATTACCACCGGACGTTGCCATCTGGGAATTGATTTGGCGCAGGAGGTGTTCATAAGTCCTCAGCGCTGCTGTTGATTCTGGCGTGTTTGTCAGTCTTGCCAGTGATCTGAGTCCGGCTGGAAAATCGGCCGGCATCGAAGCGGAGAGGCTCAAAATATTGGCGAGTGCATTGGCGCTTTCTCTCGACACCGAAGGGTTAGCTATCTGCGACAACACTGTCTCCATGTCGCTAATCCGCTGAGGCTGTCCGGCTTCTCGCCCGGATAGAATTCTGTCTACTGCGGTTCTCAGTCCGCGCAACTGTTCCGCGGTCATTCCTGGAAGCGAGATTTGATTGGGGTCGGCAAGTTGAGCTGTCAATCCGGACCTTCGAGTTACCAGATTGCTGAGCCTGACAAGTCTTGCACCGCGCACATCGTTGAGCTGTGTTGTTTCTATGGGGGCTCCATCTCTCCATGCCTCTGCAATGATTCGTGCCCTTTGTAGATCGGCGGGGTTGTTGAGGATTCCCTGGTCTGAAAGAAGGCGCGAAACAGCTCTGGCTTCCAGGAGATGCGATGTGTTCGAATCGCCTACCGTTTCTCGACCTGGTATCACGGTGTCGCGGTTGGGTGCAGCGAGTGCACGATCTAGAAGATCCCTCGCCAGAGTGAGTGCGTCTCGCTGAGGTCCGGCGTCCATGGTGCCGATCCTGGTATTCAGACTCATTCTTTCTCTAGCGACGTCGCGCAGTCGCGATAGATGTCTACCCTGTATGTCGCTCAATGTTGCGATGGGGATGGGCGCACCGTCAGCGATCATGCGGATCACTTCCAACGCGATCGTGCGGCTTTGTCCGCGAGTGCTTTCCATGTATGTCGTCAACTGTTGCATCTCTGTGGCGTTGAGCCTTCCGACGAGTGTCCGCATCTGGGCGCCGGCCTCGCCCGGCGACGTGATTAGCTGCAAAGCCTGACCGAGTTGAACATCGCTAAGTCCGGACATTCTCCGGTAGAGCTCTCGTCCTCCTGCGCCGACTGCTTCCAGCGCATGTGCTTGTTGTTCTGCCGTTGTAAGGCGACTGAGTGCAAGCAACATTGATGCCCGTGAGTTCCTGTCACCGGCCGCTGAAATCGTGTCGAATAACGCGTGGACATGGGCTTCCGAGGCGCCACCGAGAAATTCCATAACGCGGCTTCTATTTGTAGTCATCGATGCGATGGCAGCCGTCAAATCTGCCCCGTTTCTATGTCCTGCTATGCGATCCAGTGCTTGACCTCGGAGCCCGCCATCCTCAATCATGGCGAGAGAACGCAGAAATTCTGTACGCAACCTCGGTGGCCTGAGCGACTCGAGAATTGGCTGCAGTGTTGCTCCCCGTCCGGACGTCGCTAGCGTTTCGAGCGCTCTCAGGCGATGCTGCTGTGCTGAGAGTCCGGCGATGTCGGACACTACTGATGGTGGCAGTTGATTGATGTGCTCGATCAGGGCGGCCCGGTTGTTGCCTGCGCCGAGGATGTCTCTGACCAGGCGTGGCATCGGCTGTCCGGTTTGACTCGGGCTTTCAGGTGTGCCGACGGCGTGGAGGGCGCTTTCGGCCAGGCGTGCCACGAGCAGATTTCTCTGTGCCGGCCGTAGTCCGTCACAAAGCTCCAGCAGCTGTGTTCTTTCTGCCTGAGGCAGATTGCCGAATTCGCGCAAGAAGTTGCCTGAGTGTCCTGCGCTGCCGCCATTGTTGACATGAGCTCTTATAGCTTCCATCAAGTGCGTTAGTTGCTGTGGTGTGGCCCGCCTGAGAGCCTCGACTACCCTTACGTCTTCGGATGGATTGATGAATCTAAAAGCTTCGGCAATTCGACGCTGTTCTGCAGGAGTTCTCATCGCCCACCATTCACGCATCTGCGTTTTTTGCGTGTCGTTAAGACCGGTCAAATTGAGATGGTCGATAAGCTCTGCCGGTCTCGATATGCTGGGTCGTTCTGGTGTGGCAACGCGGCGTGCGTGTCTCGCGGTTTCAAAAGCGCTATGCCCGAATGCAAAAAGCGGTCCTATCACTGCCATTGCATGAGCGACATCTTCATTGACGATTGACGGCGCGGCAAGCCCCATGCCGATTACATGGGCACTTCTTGTGTAGTTGCCCCAGAAGGTGCTGCTGAATCGCTGCGACCAGGCACCTGTCGGTGGTACTACATGCGGTATCGCGTAGCCGGCGCCGGACATGACTCGCCCCATGGCGGCACGACCCAGAGAGCCTGCACCCATGGTGATTGCATTCATGATCGCCTCCTGTGCGAACTGCTCACCCAGATTTGTGAATGCTTGTCCCGCCGTGACCGGCACGAAGCTGCGACCGTCCCAATGAGTTTGGTTGAATACCCAGTCCATGAAAGGAGTGCTGCGATTGGTCCCCCCTGCCCAATAGAGGCCTTGTGTGGTTATCTGGCTCGTTGCTGTGAGAGCCAAAGGAGTGAGAACCAGTCCCGCTGCAATCGCCACGGCTCCCGTGCCGAAGGTTGCTGTGACGAAGGCGGCAGCGGCAGCGAACGTCGCCGTTGCTATAGCGACGTGTGCAATAGTGGAAAGTAGCTGTTGAGTGGGCGTGTCTGGCGTTATATCTCGCAAGCTCTGTTGCACGGTTCTCAGGTTTCTGACGAACTCGCCGTTAGGATCTAGTCCGGTATGAAGAGTTTCAAAAGCGCTAATTTGCATTCTTAGCCGCTCGCGCCCGACACTACCTTGAGGCATGCGCTCCAGCTCCGCGCTCATCGACCGAATAGCAGTGCCGAGATTGGTTCTCAGATCTATTGTTTCTGGATTGTTGAGCAGAGTTTGGAGTCGAGTCAGCTCAGTCGAAACGAAGTTGGCAAGTTGAGCATCAGGGCGCCCTTGCGCAATCGCCGCTGAAAAGACGTTGATCAATGCCTGAGAGCGAGCCTGGAATTGTTGGGAAACAGCTTCCAGCCTCTGTTGGTTGGCGGGGTTGAACTCGCCGTGGCGGACGAGCTGTAACGATCTCTCCATCAGCGCATTGCCTAGCGCTCTGCGCAGGTCTTGTTCACCAGTAGGCATCCAGGTATAGTTCGGCTGACTCATGGCGGCGAGCAGTTGGTAACCCTGTGCTGCGGTTGTCGGTGGAGTGGCGCTGGGCATCAATCCTCTCTGGTGGAGCTCCTGCCAGGTCCGTTGGAACTCTCCGTTCAGGGCCGGCGGTAGGCTGCCCTCGGCCCACCGCTGAATGAGTAATAGGCGGGCTTCGTCGTGCCGCCCTTGTGAACGGAGTTCGAAATACTCTGCAGGCGTCCTCAGGTTATGGGCCTGGTTGAGCGAAACGTCCGACTCGCCCAATTGTCGGTGCAGTTGCTCGAGTCGTTGTATCAGTGCTTCATGGTGGCGGATGACGAAGCGCTGCTCGGCGCGCATCTGGTCTTCAGACGGTCTCGGCGGCAACGGTGGAGGTGTCGGTGGTGGACCGAGCCTATCGTTGGGTCTTAGTTGAAAACCGCTATGGTAGGCATCGAGCATGCGTTGGTGATGTTGATTGATTTCGACAAGGCTGGCGCCGGTTAACCTCATCTCCTGAATGGTGGCATTAATCTGGTCGATAGTATTAGATCGATGATTTTGCCAGCGTTGCACATAGGCGTCGCGATCGGCGGTATCCAGATCCTGGAAGCGGGGATCGGTCAATCGTCCCTCTGCTCCGAGGTTTTGCATTACTGCAAGGATCATGTTACGGCTCGGTGTTTGCCGATCGCTTCCGCCATATTGGTCGTATGCTGCGGAGAGGAGAGGCAATACCCAGCCGCTGAGGGTGCGGCTGTCCCCGTACTCGACCCGGTCCATGATCTGATCGGCAATCCGGCAGATTTCCTGATCGGTGGTGCCGCCAGTAGTGTTGTAATTGCCGGGAGTGGAGAGCGGTGGCGTGGTCAACTCCCACGTAATGACGTTCATCGACATGGCTATCGAGATTGCCAGTGGGTAAGGAGCTCTATCCGCTATGACGCGGTCGAAAGCATTCCGCAATTCTGAGAGATTGGCGCTGCCTGTGGTGGCAAAACTGGTTAGAGCTCTTCGCATCGGCTCGGTCAGTTGCGACCAGCTAGTGGAGGTGCGGAAGGCTTCCATCGCGCTGGAGCGCACGTTGCGATCTCGAGCAGATGTGATGATGCTGAAAATTCCCCGGTCGATCGCTTCGTGCGCTTCGGTGGAATTGGCACGCTCGCGGAGTCTTGTCAGAGCTTCCACATCCTCAGCCGTTGCCACTCTGCCGAAGGCGCCGAATGCACGTGCGACTGCTGCGAGGTCGGTTCCTTGTGGTGGGTTCTGCGCCAATTCGCGCAAGCTCGCTAATAATTGGAGGACTCGATCTTGAGGTATGTTTTCTGTTCTAACCAGTAGCTCCGCCATCTGTGGCGTCAGATGTCTTGCTATTTCTCTTATGACCGCTGGTGACAGCGCCTGAGGATTGGCTAGTAAGGCCATTGCCGCTGACTGACTTCTCAGCCGGTGCTCTGCGCCGTTCTGTCCTGGGTCTCGACGAATGATTTCGAGATAACCGCTCTGCAATTGCTGTTGTAGATCGCGTCGGTCCGGAAGCTGAGCCGATGCGGCCGCGAGGACTGCGAGATTAGTCGGACTGGGATTGTTGTGCCAGGCTGAAAGAATCCTTGTCACTGCGGTATCGCTATGGGTCGAGCTAAGCACTTCCCTGAGTGCATTCATGGAAGATGTCCTTAGCTCACCAGCGAGAAGCGGATCGGCTGCTGTCTGGATTAACACGCTAATGCTGCCTCTAGCGCCTGAGAGTGCTCTCGCTTGAACAAGCTCGAGACAGGCCCGCAGCCCATGGTCGGGGGATTCTCTATCGGCTGCGCTCAGAGTGATACCAGCTACTTCGGCCAATGCGATTACTGCTTGTCTGCGAACATCCGCGTCTTCGCTCCGACTTGCTGCGGCAATCAGGACTGAGGTGGCATCGTGCGAGCCATTGCGAGCTTCTCTGCAGAGGGCGCTAATGGCGCCATCAGTAGTGCTGAACGCGCTGCCTCTGCGATCGATCATCCCGGCGATAGTGCGCAGGGTCGCTGAGTCACCGCGAAAATTCGCGGTAAGTTCCTGGATGGTGAGCCGTTCTGCGATTGATCGCAAATCACGGTCGGCAAGAACTCGATCTTGCAATGTTGGGGTCATCTCGCGCAGTGCTGCCGCTAGAGCCTGAGAAATGATGACACTCCGTTCGGGGGTCGGATTGGAGAAGTAAGAGCGCGCCAATTGCCCGGCTGGATCATTTGCTGGTCTGTTCGCGAAATCATGGAGCAGCGCTTGATAAGCATTGCGAGCTGCCGGAGCCGTGGAGGCGGATACCAGCCCCAGCATCTCGATTGCTCTCGTGTTACCGCTTTGTCCAGCTTGTTGTAACAGGCGCAGCACCTCGGTGGTTGATGCCGCAAGCTGTCCGGCGCCTGCAAGCGGCTGTCGAGCTATCTCCTCGACTTGACGTCTCAATTCAGCAACTCGATTACTGTCGCCCGGACGCAGAGCGATTCTGACCATGGCGCCGAGCACTGCATTGGCTTCTATGCCGCGGCCGGTAGCAAGCCGGGTTAAGTCATTGAGAGTCTGAGGACGATTTCTTAGCAGGTCCGACAGTGCTTGTTCTGCGCCAGCTCCGGATGTGTCCGTGGTACCATCGGTGGCGTCGCTTGTAGCGATATGCGATAGCGCAGTTAATGCCGCATCGCGTCGGGCTGAGTTGGAGTCGCTGACCGCGCGCTCCAGTATGCTCGGGCGATTTGCCGTACCGATCGATGCGCCATCAATCCCGCAGAGTGCGCGACTGATGACCGCCAACCTCGTCTTGTCAGGATGAGCCAGGCTCGACTGCACAGGGCAGTTCGTGCTGTAGCTATCGAGAAGCGCTTCGGCGATCCTCTCGCCGGCGAGAGAGCTGGAGTTCGCAACAGCAGTTAATCCGGCGATGGCATCATTGCTACGAGCGCTTCCGTTGCTCAGAAAAATGGCGTCATTGACCAGATTCTGTATGGCGCTGCTATCGGAACCACGCGCGATTCCGCGCAGCGTATTAACAACCTGCGCTCGAACAGAGCTGCCGTCAGGCAGTCCATCGGGTGCCACCATTGGTAGTAGCAGTGCTCTGGCGAGTCGACGAACCGAGTCTCTCCCTGAGGCATCCTGAGCTAGCGATAGGAGTATCGAGGCATTCTCTGGGGTGGTCGCAAGACCGGCAGCGCCAGCGCGGAATATTGCTTCGACGGCCAGACGTTGGAACTCGCGATTGTCGCGAGAGGCGAGCATCCGCGACCGCAGGTCCGGGTTGAATTCGAGCGCGCGACTGAGCGCAGCCGAGGTGCCGTCTCGAACCGCGGCGTTAGTAGAGCCGTGAAGCGCTTGAATGCGATCGATAAGCACTTGATAGCCGGGGCTGGCGGGGTCACCGACGATGTAGAAATTGTCTGCGATGTAGCGCAAAGCTGCGGTTTGTACCTCCGGCTCCCTGCTGCTCAGGAGCCCGCGTACCAGTTCGCTAAAGCGGTCGCGTAATGCCTGCTGCTCCGGGGTGATGTTTATGCTGTCAGCAATTCTAGTCGGATTCGGATTAAACAAACCGACGATACCGATAGACGCGGCTTCTCTTGACTGGAGCAACGTCCTTACTTGGTCTGCGCTGAGAAATGGGGTCAAAGCAATCAGGTTAGCCGTGCGTTGATTTCGCGTTGAGTCGCTTGTAGAGCTATTGTTAAACTGCTGAATCAATGAACCCGCGACGGATCTTCCAACTATTGCGAAGGATGATTCGACTGCGTGTCCCGCGCGAACGAACGCAGCCGCACCAGATAGAACGTTGATGAGCGCTTGCGATATCTCGGGTGGATTGTTGCCTCGTGGTCCATACAGTTGCAGTGCGCGGCTGAGATGCGAAGTGAGAGCGGCTCTATTGTCGGCCGGAAGGTTTTCCATTCTGGAAGCAAATTCCAGTGTCGTTCGTAGAACCGCGGTATTTCCGGGCTGTGTGTTGAGTCTATTGATCAGACCGTTGAGCGCTGTAGTCTCTCTCTCGGGCGACAAAATTAAACTCAACAGCGCGATTCGAGCGGCATCTCGCAAGGCGTTTTCTCGTCTTTCCAGATCTCTCGAGGCGGCCGTCATTAGCAATTGCAGCGGTCGCTCAGGCGTCAAAAGCTCGATCAGGGCAGCTGCGGAGCCGTCTGCGGTATCGCCTGCGGCGCGTTGTCGTAGCGCGTTGACGAGGTGCGTTTGTGTATCGAGTTGCAAATTCAACAATTCAGCATTGCTACTTTGGGGTGTGAAAAGTAGCTCGGATGGTCGTACGAAGCGCGAAAGTAAATCGTTCCAGAGATCAAGAGTGTTTTGTTCTGTCCGTCGTGGAATCGGCTGTATGCCGATCTCGCGTAAGAATGCGTTGCGCGACAATTCCACAGCAGCAATATTGGCAAAAATCTGCCTGTCGACAGGCTCTCTGTGGTTTAGAATTCGAATTGCTTCGATACCATATGCTTCAATTTCGAGGCGTGCTCTCGAATCTCCACCTCTCGCTCGGGCGAGCAGTTCTTCTGAGGGCTCGCCCAGGTAGGTTGCCGCTGTATTCTCTACTCGACCCGACTGCTCGCGTATACGTAAGGGACGACAACCGCTGACAATAGCGGTCAATGCAGATGCGAGTTCTCTCTGGCGAGTCGAGTCTCCTTGTGGAGCCTCGCGCAGGTGTGTGCGAGCTACGTCGACGAACTGTCTTCGTAAGGGTTCGCTGGTCATGTTTCGAGTGACAAGATTGAGCGTGAGCAGGTCACCAGTCGAGACCGCACCTTCGAGCAGTCTCTGAAAGATCTGTCTGGAAGCATCGTTGGGACCCCGGCAACCATTGATGAGCTCTTGAAGGGCACTGGATGATTGTGCTGTGGCAGCCTGATTATCGCTTCCCAAGCCGGATGCAATCAGCAGGGTTGTTGCTGCACGTTCGCCATTCCGGCGATTACCTTCCCTCACTATCCGCGCAAGAGGAGCTAGCGCCTCACTGATAGTGGAAGGTACACTTATCGCTCCTGTCGAGAGCGCTGACAGCAGGCGAAGCGCCTGCGGATTCTGCGGGACTCTAGCAGATACTCCACGCCACACCTGGTCGTTTAACCACTGCGAACCGTCGGCAAGTCTCAACAACAGTCGACTTGCTCCCGCGCTACCGACATCGGATGAGGTGGCAATGTTTATCAAACTTGCGAGCGCCAGGCGATTCGGATGAGACTCTGGGGTGTTTTCTCTGACTTTTCGGGCCATTGTTGCCAGTGTTCTGAGTGCCTCTTGGTCGCCGCCACGAGCAGCGCTTTCGAGACTCGTCGGATCCTCTGTCGTTTGATCCTGTAATGCAGTTTGAATGGTATCGCCAGAGGTGTCATCGCCTTCGCTGACGAAAGCGACCGTGGACAATGTCGTGGAGGCGGGTGGCAGTAACAAGAGCTCTTGACGCTCAACGTCAACTCGCCCGAGAAATTCAGTTAAAGATTCCGAAATAAGCGGAAAGTTTTCCGGATCCAGTGTAATCTGCATCCCGGTTGCATACATACCCGGAATGACGTTCATCGAGTTAATGGTACCGTCTGACCGGAAAGTACCGACAAATGTAGCGGCGGTCGGGCGATCGGTTGGAGCCGCGGAACCCACACCGTTGCCATTGGTCGGAGATGTATTCTGGCACCGTGTGAGCGTGTATGTGCCAGTGCCGTCGGTGTTGAGCACGATTCGCTGCTGGGCATTGAGCCCGCCGCCCAGATGTTGCTCGCATTCAGATGTCACTTGCCCGGTCTCAGGATCTACGAAAACTGTAGACGAGAAGCGGCGCTGCTGCTGATCGTAGATTTCCAATGCCTGCGCGCCGTTGTCCGTCGTACAGAGCACGGCATGTGCAGGACTGGTTTCGCCGCTCTCACGGGCACTGAGTGTCGGGAAGAAATTTACTAAAATTCGCCCGTCAGGTTGTCTAGTGACTTCGAATAGCGGTTGATCAGGATCGGCTGAGTCGGCGTCGATTGGATTTGCATCAGAGTCATAGAGTCCATCGCCATCACCGGGAGCTTGGAGCGGCGAAGGACGGTTATTGCGAGACCTTGCCTCCAGATACTCCTGTAGAAATCGGCCAATCTGACCGGTTGAGTCCTTCGACCGGACTGCGTCCGATCCGACGGGAGGATTCTCAAATTGAAGATCTCTGTTGTCACCCATTTAGCAACCCACCGCATATAGTTGCACCAATGAATAATTTCCAGTCATTACAGTAGCGAATGGCCAGGTGCTTTATCCATTTGGTCCTTGAATATCGTTCTCCGCGGCGATGCAATCCTAGCTAACCCAACCTTACCGAGACCTGACGAACGTTTGCGCTTGTGCAGGTCAGAATCCGGTCAGGTTTGCGTCAGGAGTCAGACAGGCAAGTTGCCTAGGATGGCGAAGCTGGGCGGATTAAATAGAGAGAGCATTCAATATGAGTAACGTTTACTTACCGGATCTGGAGATCGTTGGCGAGAGCGGTTCGAGCGAGAAAACTAAAGTGAATTCGTCGGTTGTAGGCGATTCGCGAGCGGCTCGCGTAGCTTTGATGAATAGGTTTGCAGAGCTCATTTCGAGCTCGAATATAAAGGAAGAAGATTTCGCGGATCGCTTAATGTCCAATGTCTTTCAACAACAATTTTCCGAGAAGCTATTTGATTTTCTTGGTGGCTTTGTTTGTTGAAACATTTTTGTATACCGGGCTGCGGCGAAAGTCGCATGGATCAAATCGGCTTTCGTTTGACGACAGCGTCATGTTTAGGACCTTTCGCTGGTTTGAAACAGCACTCGACGTTGGCGCGTAGATTGTATTTGTTTCATGTCATGGTTAGGCACGACCTCATCGTTGGATTTTTTTCTTTTTTTCGTGGTGCACCAAAGCTCGCTGATGCTCTTCTGCGTGCCTACGGGGCTCTTCGGGTCCTTTTTTTGTGCCGCGTGGTGTCCATCCTCTCGCATTTGCGCGAGAGCGCGAAGAGATACACCCGCGATTCGCGATGGTGCTAAGCACCTTAGTCGGCGGTTCGCTATACCCTGCGTCCGCGCAGTTGTCCGTCGAAATAGTCAATGAGTTCTGCCCGAAATCAAGGGCAGGCGTATCAACGCCAACGCGCAAGGCAATCGCAATAGGTCTTGATTATTAACGTATGAAATGGCATTGCTGCTGCTCGTTATCTCGAGAACACTGCAGTTTGTGTTCGTTTGAGTAGCCACCGTATGTGATGCTATGTTTGAATTGAAACATCGTATATGCAATAGTAGACGTCGGGCGAGGGATAAAAAACAGCATCCAAGCTGGTTTTTATCCCTCGACAGTGGAGCGCCTGTCATCCGGCGGCGCCCCACTGCGAGGATTTGCGTCTGGCTTCAGCATCAAGTGCAGTCCTCCTCTTCTTGAAGGGGGCGGCACCGCTGGCAGTACAGGTACGTGGTGGTGAGTGTGATCACCTCCAGGACGGTTTCGCCCGCAGCGAAGGGGCGCTTGCACGTCTCGCAAGGTGCGCCGACCATGAAGTGATCGCGGCTCAGGGTCAAGGGATCGGTGCCGATCTCTCCCTCGTGGACCACGGCTGCGGCTTCGCCTTCTTGGACGACTGCGACGGGTGGCTCAGCCTCCGGTTGCACCTCCTTGACCCACAGTGCGAACTGCTGGTCGAGGCGGTCGTCGTTGGCGGATGGTCGGTGGTGCCGCTTGCGTGACACCCTGTGGAGTCCGATCGCCGTGAGCGCCGTCGCGACTGCGAAGACGGTTACGATTCCCAGACCCAGCCAGATCTGGTGATTGTTTGACCGAGCTAGAGCTTTGGGTTGGTCCATGTTCTGCTTGGCGATCGCAATCGCTTCAAGACCGGCCTTCAACTGGTTATCGTCAGCACCGTGCGTACGCTCAACCACCATGGTCGGTGCGACTCCGCGGTTGCGGTGGTCGAAGCCGTCCGGTCCGTAGAACACGCCAGTGCAGATTTGCAGCTGTCCGCCTGAGTTGAGGTTGATGTAGTGGAACGACACACCCTTGCCCCAGGTGGTAGTCCCGAGCAGCAACCCGCGCTTCGAGCCCTTGAGAGCGCTTGCCACCATCTCACCTGCGGAGATGGTCGAGCCGTCAACAAGCACCACTAGCGGTGCCTGTTGCAAAGTCGATACCAGCCGCTTGTTAGCCGCGGTCGGTCGCAGGTAGGTCGGAGAGAACGGCTCTACTTCCATGCGGGTCTTCAAGGTGAGGCGTCCCGATCGCGTCCAGTGTTCGCCGATCTTCCCTTCCTTGAGGAAGGCGGAGACGAACTGGTACGCAAAGTCCATGTAACCGCCGTGATTGCCTCTGAGGTCCAGAATGATGCCCTTCGGATTGGCGTTGGCATTGTTGAGCGCCCGCGCCGCTTCGGCGAACTCGGTTAGGACTTTATCCGAAGAGAAATTCTGGATGTGGAAGTACCACGTGCCTTCGATCTCGGATGAGGTGACGATGCGGTCGCTGGCTTTGGTCAGGGTGAGCGGGACCTCGACCTCGGCGTCCTTGACCTTGAGTGTGACGGTAACTTCGCCTGGCTGAGCGAGGAGCCACGAATTCACGGTCTCTTGGGTCAGTTCGCCAATCGGCCAACCGTCGATTGCCAGGATGCGATCGCCGCGTTTCAGACCGGCTCGGTAAGCCGCCGAAGCGCCCGAGACGTAGCTCACGAAGTAACCGTCTTTATCGTGGTCGAGCGTGATCCCGAAGGATACGTCGCCCGCCATGTAGCGGCGATTGGCTTTGAGCAACTCATCCGGTGAGCGGTAGACCGTCCAGCGGTCTTGCAACTTCGCGATCAGTTTGTGAATCGCTTCGTCGCGAGCCGCTTCCGTCTCCATGAGCGGAGGGCTCTGTTTCAGCAGGTATTCGACCCGCTCGTAGTCGTTGTACGACCGGAGCAGGTACTCGACCACCTCACGGTATTGCGCGTTGTAGCGCTGCGCGTCGGTAGCCGTGAAGGGGACGGTGTGGTTCTTGTGGGGTAACGAGAATAGTCGAGGCGGGTCCGGCTGAGCGACAGCCGCGCCGGATCCGACTAACAGTGCTGCGCACAGTAAGAAGTATCGGATGGCGTTCATGAGAAAAACTCCCTGAGGAGCCGCGCCCTCCCCTAGCAAACGGACGGGGGACGGCGCTGATTTTTTTTGTCAGGGTGCGAGTGCGCTTGCACGCGCGCTCGTGGACCAAAGTTTGCAGCGCCGACAACAAGTCGACGTTTTGGTCTCCATCACATCTGAGCTTCCTTCACTGGAGGGAAGATGCACTTGGTAAGGTCGACCTTCGTGCCTTGGAGTAGTCCGCGATCGATCGCGCGGTTGTACGCCTCACCGAGGTGAGCTACGTCGGTGACGAACACCAGTCCGGATGAGAAGGCGGACGGCTCGCTGTCCCAGCAGGCGAGGACCGTTTTGCCGCTGACGCCGTGGACGATCTTGTCTGAGGT
>JAIERK010000110.1 GCA_019746975.1 Candidatus Obscuribacterales bacterium | reverse complement strand
CAGATGTTACCTCTTCATGTTGGAGTACTATACCTAAATGTTCCGCGATCTCATCCAGTCTAACGATTCCCTTCACGCTGACTGAGCCGTCCTCCATATCGTCGATCGATGAGGAGCTGAATGAAGCGTCGAACTCGCCCAATACTTCTTCGAAGATATCCCTGATTGTCAAAAATCCTGCCGTGCCACCATGTTCGTCGAGCACTATGGCAATATGGGTTCTAAACTCTTTCATTGCGTCCAGAACGGTTTGAATAGGTGCAGAGGCCGGTAGGAACGGCACCGGTCTCAGTGGCAGGGAGCAAATTCCCTCTGAGTCTATTATCGCCCCTAGATCTTTGATATGAACGGCGCCTACGATGTGATCTTTGTCTGTTTGATAAACCGGGTAGCGAGTATGCAACGAATTGGTCAGCACCTGACGAATCTGTGCGGCAGTTGGTCTCATCGGCAGTGCCACCATATGGACACGAGGTACCATGATTTCTTCGACGATTCGATCTCCGAAATCAAAAAGTTCTTTTATAACGGTGCTCATCTCGTCGCTGAGGATACCTTCCGTTTCACTCTCCTTGACGATGAATCCAATCTCCTCTGGCGTAAACGCGGCAATGCTCGATTGAGTCCGATCTATGCCTAGAAAAGTTTTGAGGAGAAAGTTGCTGGCACCATTCAGTGCAATGATGATCGGCCAGAACAGGCGCATGAAAAAGGTCATAGGCACAACGAGCCACAGGATTAACGACTCTGATCGTTGCAATGCTAGCGATTTAGGCACCATCTCGCCAAGCACTATATGAAAATATGTGAGCAAGAGAAGGGCTACTGCGCTTGCAATTGCGTGAATTCCGACGACGTGAGCAAAGTCTAGTGTTCCAAATAGTGTTTCCAACCAGTGAGCCAGTACTTGCTCGCCGTACATACCCAATCCGAGGCTGGCGACTGTGATACCAACCTGCGATGTCGCGATGTACCGGTCTTGCTTGATCGGTTCTTTCAGGATGGTCATCACCTGGCGGGCTCGTGCGGAGCCTGATTGGGCCAGTCCTTCAATCGCCATGCGGGGAGCAGATACAACCGCGAACTCTGAGGCGACGAACATGGCGTTCATCAAAATGAGGAAAACGACTATCAGAATCTCAATCATCGTCGTCGTCTACCTTGTTCTTTTTTGTCACTCTCAGTGACGTCACTGCATTGTGTTCGACGCTTTCGACTTTCATGACCACTTCGTTGAACTCAACCGACTCGCCCTCTTCCGGGACACGACCGAGAATTTCCATCACCAGGCCGTTGACGGTATCGGCTTCGGTATCAGGTATTGGACCGATGAATTTCGTTGCTCTTCGGAGTTTGTACGCGCCGGACATGCAGATATCTCCGTCTTCGAGAATCTCTACCTTAATCTCTCTTTTGAACTCGTCTGTTTCGGTTTCTTCCATAAGTTCACCCAAGATGTCGCCGACAGTCACGACACCGAGTGTGCCACCGTGCTCGTCCATCACGATCGCGGCGTGAGAGCGATGTTCTTTTAGCTCTTTCATCAATCGATCCATACTAAGATTTTCAGGCACGATCGGAATTGGAGTGATAAAGTGCTCGATGCCAACGGCGGCTGTGTTGTTTATCTTTGCCGATACGATACTCTTCACGTTGACGATGCCTTTTACGTCATCGATGGTGTCACCGTAAACCAATAAGCGTGTGTATGGGCTCTCCAATGCCAGCTGATAGCATTCGTCGAGACTGCTGTTTACGCTGATTGCCGATAGTTTCGTCCGTGGTGTCATTATTTGCTTTGCCGTTTCCTGGCTCAGCTCGATGGCATGGTGTAAGCGCTCGTGTTCTTCCGGCTCCAGGAGTCCACCATCCTTGCTCTCGGCGAGAAGCAACTCAATTTCATCCAGGGAGTGAATATGCTTGTGTGATGATGCCGGGATGCCGAACATGGCTAGAAGCGCATTGCCACTGCCGTTCAAAATCCATATGAAGGGACGGTAGATTCGCGAGGAGATGTGCAATGGCCAATACATGAAGAGTGCGACCCGAGTGGAATATTGCAAAGCCACGGCCTTCGGAAGTAGTTCGCCAAAGAGTATCTGCGCAAGCGTCAAGCAAGCAAGAATCAACAAGGCCGCAAGCGAGGCTGCGTGCATCCTGTCCAGTTGAAAGTTCGTCACGAGTTGCGAAGCGACGATGGGACCCAGATTCGATTCTGTTACTGCGCCATTGATCAGGCTAGAGAAGGTGATTCCGATTTGGCATGTGGCAATGTACTGGTCGAGCTCTCGGGGGTTTTGCATGACAACGAGCAGGCGTTTCGCCATAGCATTGCCTTCTTGCGCCTGGTATTGCAATTGCGCCTGTCTCGCCGCCACTGTCGCGAATTCGGCGGCAACGTAAAAGGCGTTGACGAATATGAGTGCAAGGGCAAGAATCAGCGCAAATATCATGATTCTTCAAACAAAAAGACTATCAAATAGAGGTATGCCCGATCCGGATGAATGTGTCCCGGCATTATATCGGGCCTCATTGAACTATCGGACGGAAGACTCCTGAAACCGTCTATCCGTTCCCAAACCAGTTGCAAATTAAAAAGAAGCCTGTTCTGTATTTGCTAAATCGGTTAACTATCAATCGGTGAATTCCTGATAAAATCGCAGCGTTCCGAAATCAAGGTCAATTCAATGGAAGACTTCAATCCGTGGAAAACGTTGAGTGAAAAAGTTGTATACGACAACGCCTGGATTCGGGTACACGAGGACAATGTCATTCGTCCTGATGGCGTGCCAGGAATATACGGCGTAGTCGAATACAAGAACAAAGCAATTGGAATACTGCCGATAGATGATGATCAGCACATCAATTTAGTTGGTCAATATCGTTATCCTCTCGGTAGCTACTCCTGGGAGATCCCGGAGGGCGGTTGTCCCCTGGGCGAAGAGCCGTTGGAGGCCGCCAAGCGAGAACTTAAAGAGGAGACTGGATTGACTGCGGCAAATTGGCAATTGTTGGGAACCGCGCATCTTTCCAATTCCGTATCGGACGAAGAAGCATTCTGGTATCTGGCGACCGGATTGACGCAAGGCGAAGCTCAGCCCGACGGAACCGAAGAGCTTTCCCATAAGCGAGTATCTTTCGAGGAGGCACTGCATATGGTGGCGATCGGAGAGATCACCGATGCCTTGAGTATATTGGCAATTAACAGCTATGCCATCAAGAATATGCGAAGGGCACCTCGATTGGCTCCAATTTTCAATGCTCACCCAGCAGAAGAGATTGTTAGCCAATCACGTGTTCAACGAGCCGTTCACGGCTCGGATTATATTGACAGTGGCGATTGGCTCAAATTCGTCAATGCGGAGGTTCTCTAGAGGTCTCGTGGCCAAAGCAGAATCACGTAAGTTTTGGGCTTACTTTGCGCCAGGCGGAAGCTGGTTTTGGATCTTGAACTTTGCTATCGTCGCTTATAGCGTTGCTGTGCAATGGTTTGACGATCATGGTTTTCCTGCTAAGAAATTTATTGAAGCTGATGCAGCTTTGTATACGAGCGCTATAATCGGTATTCTTTTGGTCTTTCGCACCAACAGCGCTTACGATCGGTGGTGGGAAGCGCGAAAGCTCTGGGGCAGTCTCGTCAACGACCTTCGTAATCTGTCGATAAAGTCGCGCGAATATGTTGATCTGACTGAGCTGGAAATGAAGCGGTACGGCGAGCTTCTTGCCGCATTCGCTTTGAGTCTCAGAGAGCATCTTCGTGGAAAACCGCTCCCGCCGCCGTCCAATTCTAGGACTCATGTTCCGCTTGCGATAGCGCAGATGGTTTATCGCCATCTGCACCAATGGAAGAGAGATGGACGGCTCTCGGATATCGAAATGATTCAGCTAGACCGACATGCGAGAAGTCTGATGGACGTGTGTGGTGCTTGCGAGAGAATCAAGAAATCCCCAATCGCCGGATCGTACACCCTTATTCTCAGAATCGGAATGGGTATGTACTTCATTGTGCTGCCTTGGCTCCTTGTTCCGACAATAGACAATTACACATTTTTAATGGTGATGATTAGCGCATATTATGTAACGGCGCTGGAGTTCCTCGCCGAGGAGGTCGAGGAGCCATTCGGCACCCAAGCGAACGATCTGCCGATTGATAGTATTTGTGAGACCATCGAAGACTCAATTGCTGATGTGCTGCACTTCCGGCGCGATAAGGCTGATGCGAAAAGTCTTGAGACCTTCATAATTAATGAGATTAAGGGCTGAGAACGCACTCTTTTGTGAGATCACTATTTGATCTAAAAACAATTAAAGACAGCCTTAGATTATCGAAGAGAATGACAAGAGGTTTCGTGCTAACATCGGTGCGGTTTAGATGGAAAGACCGTTGGCACTATGCTTTTCACGAGTTTAGATTATCTCTTGTTTTTGCCGGTGGTAGTAGCGCTCTTCTGGGTGCTGCCGCTGAAATTCCGCCTGCCGATGCTTCTTGCGGCAAGCTGGTTCTTCTACATGTGCTGGAACCCGGCTTTTATCCTGCTGATCGCCGGGATGACGGCGTTCAACTATTACTGGGGCAAACTGCTGTGTAAAGCAGAACAGCATAAGAAGCTGATTTTCGGCATAGGGATTGTTGCCAATCTTCTGTGTCTCGGTGTGTTCAAGTACGCCAATCTCTTTGTCAAAAGCGCCGCCGGATTTGTTGGGCTGGTCTCCGGGAGTAATCCGGGATGGTCTGTCGACATCATTCTTCCGCTCGCCATCTCCTTTTTCACGTTTGAATTCATTCACTACCTTTTCGAGATCTATCGAGGACACAAGCCGGTTAACTCGTTTGTCTTGTTCTCGTTGTTCGCTGCTTTCTTCCCGACGCAAATCGCCGGGCCGATCAAACGATATCCAGACTTTGTCGCCCAGATGCTATCGCACAGAGAGAAGCATCCTACGCTCAAGATGTTCGACGAGGGTTTGCCACTCATCTTGATAGGTTTAGGAAAAAAAATTCTCTTAGCAGACAACCTCGCTGTGCTCGTGCAAATGGGAATGAAGGAACCATCTTCGTATGGTGCACCTGAGCTTTGGATCTTCGCCTACGCATTTGCATTTCAGATCTATTTCGATTTTTCCGGTTACACCGATATCGCTCGCGGCTCAGCGATGTTGTTTGGCTACAAGATTCCAATCAATTTCAACATGCCGTACATCGCCTCCAACATCTCCGACTTCTGGCATCGCTGGCATATTTCACTTTCGTCGTGGCTACGCGATTATCTCTTTATTCCGTTGGGCGGTTCGCGGGGCGGACGGTGGCTCACCCACCGCAATCTGTTTTTAACGATGGCGTTGGGCGGTCTCTGGCATGGTGCAAGCTGGAACTTCCTCGTCTGGGGCATTTTTCACGGTCTCGCGTTGATCGTGCATCGCGAGTTCTCCATGTGGAGGAAAAGCATTAATCTCGCCCCTGCGAAGCAGTTCTTCGAGAGTAAGCTATTCGGCGCACTGTCCGCGATTCTCACTTTTCATTCTGTCTGTATCGGCTGGGTGTTCTTCAGAGTCGACAATATCGGCACTGCCTTTTCGATCGTCAAGCGTATGGTTTTGTTGAAACCGATCTATTCTTCGGCAGAGCAGGGGCAGTTCTTCGTGTTGAAACAGAACCTGCCGGTCGTTGTTCCGGTGGTACTAATCATGGTGGCTATTTTGCTTATGCAAAATTGGCCTGTTAGTTATTTGAACACGAAGCAGTACTTCAGAAATCTTCCCGCTCCGTGGAAAGCCGTATTCTGTACTGTTTTGCTATTCGCGATCATCACGTTTATTCCGGATGATTCCAAACCGTTTATCTACTTCCAGTTCTAATCGTCAAAGACAACGTTAAAGTGCCGGATAACTCGATAGCCGATAAAACTAAAAAACTGGCGCTCAGACTCGCCTCCAGTACGGCTGTCCTGATGGTCCTCTTTTTTGTTGTCGTTGAGGTGGTACTTAGAGAAGTGCGCCCGCTCAGGATGCTCAACCACACCGGACTGACCACAATCAACCAGAATTTCCTCGTGTCGAAACTGCCGCCATGCCTGTCGTCAGCGGAGAATCCGGAAGTGTTGCTTTTGGGCTCGTCATTGGTTTTGGTGCCTTCTGTCCGGTGCGATGATACCTTCCACGGCAGAAAAACACGTTACGACCGATGGTACTATCGCAACGTTATCGATGAGTATACGAAAGCGGATTTCTTTCAGGACGCCCTCGCAAAGGCATCAGGCAAACAGCGTAACGTAATTGATCTCGCCGTTGCAGCGAGCATGATGTCGGATCAATACCTGATTCTGAAAAAGTATCTGGATTCAGGTAAAACTCCCAGGTTGATAGTATGCGGTGTTGCACCTCGCGATTTTCTGGACAACCTCAGGCAGGATCCGGAAAAGACGCCTACTTATTCTATTCTTGCCGATCTAACCTGCATCAACGATTTGATGGAGAGCAAACGTTCCAAGGAGGCAATCGCCAACTTCGCGTTCGGCTACATCTGCGACGCTTATAAGAACCGCCGTGATTACAGTACTGTTTTGACAGGTCTTGCCTCCCGCACCACCGGGCACCCTGTCGACTTGTATCAGGCGACGCATGAAAAAGAGAAGGATGTCGATACCTCGACAATGGATCTCCTGGCGGAGCCGAAAGAGGACGCGTCTGTTCTCAGTGCAGCCAAGCCGATCTATGAGGCTCGTGAGAACAGGCTATTGGATTTGAAGGAGTATCGCCGCATTTACCTGCCTGTTAACGACAGGGTTTTCAAACTGCAGATGGGCTACCTGGAAAAGTTTCTCTCCCTCGCATATTCGAAGAACATTCCTGTAGTGCTTGTCGAGATGCCGGTTACCAGAGAGAATCTCGCCCTTCTTCCTGAGTACGTTACGAAACGGTTCTCCAACAAAGTGAAGCAGCTGTCCACCACATACAATGCCAAGGTCGTGACGTCCGCTCGAGACCTGACCTTCGAGACTTCTGATTTCGAAGATTCTGTGCATCTCAACGATAAGGGCGGTATGCGATTGTTCGGATTCGTTGCTGGTAAGATCGGTCGAGACCGAGCTCTCATGGCACGCACAGAAATCAATCCGCCTGGTACAAAGGTTGTCTCGGCGCCATTCAAGTGGCCATTTTAGTTTGGTCTGGCCAGGCGTTACTCCGTCCCCTGTCCTTCAGGAGAATCCAGAGGTACGGCTGGGACTAGCCCCAGTGCAGCTGTCTCATCACTTAAGTGACGCAGAAGTAACGTAGTCCCTCGTATTCTTGCAGGGTGAACGAAAGTTCCGGTCCGCGGTTGGAGGAGGTGCTGTCGCATTCAAAGTCACGTTAATGTAACCCATTGAATGCTAAGTTTCTCTCGAACTCGCTGCGCAACCGGTGCTTAATTGACCCGAATAGCTGAAGGTACATTCGACCGGTCAGAGTCTGACAGTCGCACGCAATCGCTTTATTGCAACTGCAAATTAATAACTGGAGCACACAAACATGACACTGAAAGGGAATTCCTTTTCGAATTCTTTCGCCGATGATCCGACCAGGCAATTGGAGAATTCTACAACCGAAATCGATTTTGGAGGCGCGTTTCGAGCCGAAGTCCTATACAAGAGTGTTCTTCCGCAGTGGTGCTTCACTCCAGGAAAAGAGGTCGACGACAAGCCGGAACCGTCGAAAGAGTCTAAGTCATCTGGCTTTCGTGTAGAAAATATTCCTGCAGCCGCGGCGACGCCCGAAGCGCTCAGGCAGAGGGGAAAAACCGATAGTGCGGATTTTCTGAGACAGTTCAACGCGGAGAAAGTAATAGTGCTAAAGGACGGCGATTCGCGTATCGTCTGCATTGATTTTGAAAATGAACAACGCATACCGGTGCCGGATGGTGGCGAGTGCAAAGAGTTGAAATTTGCGAAATCTGTAAAGTTGAAACTCACTCAAAGCGTGGATGGAAAGATGATCCTCGTCTCCGATGTCATGAACGTGACTGCCGTTGTAGATGCGCCCAAAGACATTCAATTTCTCAACAGCACAGTTGAAGCAGAGGTGCGAATGGTCGCCATCAAGCAAGTTGCCGAGGGACTATTCATGGAGGTGACAGGCGTGAAGGCCGGCTTCGTGCAGATGAAGCGAGTTAGGGTCGCACCCGCAGTTGCACTTCTCGGTGAGCGAGCACAAAAGCTTTTTTCAGATCTTGAAGGTATGAACGAGCCCACTGAAGAAGAAAGGAAGCATGTTGCCGAAGTACAGAATGAAAATAGTGACCTTTCAGAAATCTTGAAGATAGCAGCAATAGGAGCTGGTGTTGGAGTCTCGACCGGAGTAGCGCTTCATCTGCTAAATAAGCGCCTCGGCGGTAAGTCTTCTAAACCAGAGACGAAGGCCCCAGAGTCGAAGGTACCCGACACGAAAGCACCAGATTCGAAGGACCCGGATTCGAACGTACCAGAGACGAAAGCACCAGATTCGAAGGTACCAGATACTGGTGGTCGAGATACTTCAGAACCAGAAGGCAGGGCGCCCAGGTCCGGAGACAATCCTGTTAAGCCGGAAGCCGCGCCGAAAGCTCGCGATGAACGTATATCGTTTAATGGCAGAGACTTCAGTGTCGTCGGACGCCACCTTATACTCCCCTACTTGTATGTAGCACCAGTACAGGATGGATTAAAACAACGCAATTCCGCTGTTGGTGGCAAATTCGAGTCAATGCCTGAGACGGAATTCCGTAAGAAGTTCTGGGTACTGAATGACGACCATTTCGTAGACAAGATAAATCCAACAAGGATTGTCCATGGTCGCGTGGAAAACGGCACAGTAATATTTTCGCCGGCGCCGGACGTCGAAGTTTATCGGCAATCGGGCTCCAGAGTTCGTCCTCGGACGACTCAAGGTGCTGATTCGCCAGCAAAGCCCGCAAATGCTCAACCCAGCGATGTTCGCCCGAACGGTAGAGACACAATGGATGAAGCAGTCAAGAGGATCAATGAAGGGCCGGCTCGCGGCGATGGCAACACCACTGGTGATGGCAGAGGGAAAAAGCCCGAACTCGCGCCGAGCCAGGCAGAAAAAGACCTTATGAAATATCTCAAACAGAATTTGTATGGTCCTATGCCGGAAGGCTGGCACATTGGTGTGGAGAACCTGATGCGCAAAGGAATATCTGAGATGGTAATCGGTCAGCAGATAACCATTGAACAAGCGAAAATGCTCAACGAAATCGTTAATAACTATGCAAATACAACATCGGCCGGAGATGCTGCTAGACAAAGGCTCTATTCCATTGCAGCTAATGAAGGCATTAAACTCGCGCCGCTGCCCGCCGCGGAAGAAATATTGGTCAGCCCATTTCCAGAAGCGAAAGCCGGTCGTGGCGATAGTATGTCAATCCGCGTAACGGATCGAGGGATTGAAGTCGAACATTCAGGATTGGGAAAGACCAAGACAGTATTTAGCCGAGAGCAGCTCGCGGAGCACATCGACGCAGAAATGCGCGCCCTCGAGCAGCATGTCAAGGATCGCGGTACACCGGCAACATCGGAAGAGCAAAAAGCGCTTAAGAAAATGGACGATGTGAGCAAAGCGGTCCACCGTGGAGAACCGATCAATTCAAAACTCGCGAGAGCACTTGCCTTGGACATCGTGAATGTCCGTACCAAAGGCAGAGGTACTTCGCCCGGCGGTACAGCTTTTGCAGGCTTAGCAATCGGAACGGCATTTCTTGAATACCTGAACAGCGGAAAATAAGCGAGACTCGCTTCGAAATCGACATCACCGTATCGGCACCGCAAATGGTGCCTGGCTGTGTCTTGATTTGTTACTTCGGAGGGCAGAAAATTGTCGACAGAGAATACAACAGCCTTTGACCGAACCAGCGCACCGGCAGCGGCGATTGGAAGTGACCGGCTCCAGGATGAAGTCAGACAATTAGTTGCCTTGTGTAATAAATCCATTCAACTGCAATCAAGTAGTGATTTGTCATTTCTGGCTGGAGAACAGCCGCTTGAATTGGTATCTGCCTCCGACGTCGGCGAAATCTTACCGGCAGTGCTAGCCAGACTGACAGATAGTCCACCGCTCTCCCAGTCGCTCCCGTTGGAGGGCTCCAAAGAGAATGCCGGAAAAGAGATCACGAATCCCGATGGTTCGAAGGTGTTTTACGCTACCGATGGACGACCACGCAGATGCGAGTGCAAGAATGGATGCATCATTGAGTACAAGTATGTTGCGGCCGGAGGACTTTCAGTCTCCGCAAAATTGAACGGAACAGAGCTTTTCTCTGTAGAGTCGACAGACGATGGCAAGTTCGAAATCCGGAGTCCAGACGGCAGAAAACTTACTGCGAACTCATTGACGATTTGCATGGATGGCACCTTTTATGCCACCGCCCCTCATGTCAGTTTCAGACCACTTTCAGGGGGTGGCGTATTATGGGATGCTCCCGGATTTGGTGGTGTCAAAATCGCGGACGATGGCTCGATGATAACGATGAGCACATCCAAAGATGGTCAGCTCAGACCTACAATGATTGAATACACCGGACTCCCGCGGATGCAGGCCAATTTTTCTTATGGAGACGGCAAAGCGATCACCGTCGTTGTAAAAACCGGATCAGGCGCAACAGCGTCGACAATCGAGTACCATACCATCGATGGAAAAACTTGGACGAGAAAGGAAGTCGGCGGTCGCGGCGCGGTTCCAGGCGAGCTGAATTTCAATAGCCGAAATCGTCCGGAGTTTAATTTAGTCCCTGAAGCGAATGAGATTCGCGAGAGGCCTGAAGAGAAAACCAAAAACGGCGTCGAGCGAATCAAACTCGTGCAGAAGGAGATTTTGCAGTACCTACCGGTGATGTATGAGCAACGGAAACAGGCAAAAGCGGATGAACTGACCCGCAAGCATACGCAGAAGCTTGGGACTGCCGACAAGGTCTCTGCCAAAGATTTTGAAAAGGCCCTCAGCGATCTTCACAAAGACACTACTGACGAATGGAAATTGCTGGATCAGGAAAAAGAGCGGGTAGAAAAACAGCTCAAAGCGGACGCGCAGAGATCGGAACGCTGGACCGGCAATTCAAACGATTTATGGAACGCATGCGGAGATACGAGGACTCAGTATCGCAAGCTCATAGAGTGGACCGAGAATTATTCATCGAAGCTTTTCGGCCGATTGATTCTCGGCGAAGTTATCGTACCACCGAATTGTCCCTTCGAAATTCCAAACACCAACGGCGCGGACTTCCCGATGAGTCCATCATTGGTCGCGTCGATGGCAGACTACGAGAAGGTTCGCGACCGATTCAAACTTCCTGTAAAAGCTGAAGAACCGCCTTGCGCGGAATCGCTCAGAAAAATCGGCGCTTCAGTTGCATGGTTGGTACGTGCCGAAGATTCCTTGAACGCGACCAGTCTCGCATTCGAGTTAAATACAATTTTGCCTGCACAGATCAGATTGTTCAACCTTCCTGAGCGCTGGATCACGGAGCCGACCGACAATCCCGAAGGCAAGCGCGCTGTTGTTGTTGAAATGGTCGATCTGGCCTCGAAGCTGCAGAACTATTGCATGGCAGCGCAGTCCTTACGACTCGACACAGTTAGTGCACACGCACATCCTGGTGGCGACAAAGGCAATTACAGAAGAATTAAACTTCCGGAGGGCTGCCAGATAGTCACCGCGCCAGACGGCACCAAATCAATGCGTTTTCGCTGGCCAGAAAGACTCTCTGTCGAGAGCCCGGAGGGACAGAGAATAATTTCAACGTACAAACGCTGGTTAGCGGATAACGGCCCGTACATCGACGACTGTATCAAGAACTTTGTAGAACAAAAGAGCGATCTGGCAAAACAACTTCATTATGGTGACACCCCAGGTAAAGTCTGGGTGCGCCTGGACCCCGATGGCAAACTGTGCGAGGTCCACCCTCACGAACAAAAACCTGCGGATACAGAGCGTCTCCAGGAAGCAAACAACCTGAGTTGCCGCGTTAAGGCCGAGCGCTTGGCCGACGGCAGATACGTATTTCATTCTGTAGTCCAGGCAGAACAAGTCCGTGACTGGAACTACCTCAACTGGGGCGCAAAGTCTATCGGCGAAGCTTCTAACAACAAACTCGGACCAATTGATCCAGATGCACCAGTCATCATCCGTGATAGCGACAATCGAATCCAGGTGGTCGCAGCCAAAGACGTCGAACAATCACTGCTTTGTCAGAAGGCGCTGCACTGGACTACGAAAGTAACGACAGGGTTGATGGACAGCAGCATGCTGGTCGCGGGTCTTGGAAGCGGCGGCGCCGCATTTGTGGCTTGGCAAAGTGGGAAGTTAGCCACCCGAGCTGCATTGAGAGCAGGACTTCCCGCACTAGGTAAAGCCACTATAGGCGCCACCGGAATCTTCAACAACGCTTCGGTAAATTCGACGGAAGAGGGAATACTATTCAACCATTCTCGCGGCTTCGCAATGTTGGGTATGATTTCCAGAGACCTGGGCAAAAACTTCGGTTACTTTGGCGGTTTGAAAAAGTCGGCAGCAACCCTGGAGGTTGAACATGCCGCCAAAGAAGGGTTCAAGAATTGCGGCTGGTTTACTTACAGATTACTCAAGCCGGTCCACTATGTAGCGGAGAGCAAATTCCACGAATACGTCATGCTGGGTACCAACGTAGCGTTCGCGCCCATTCTTGTAAAAGACTTTTCCGCTCAGTTAACGAAGGCGGCATCCCCCAAAGAGGTTAGGAGCGAAAGCAACTATGCCAAAGCGTTTGATTACATAAAAGCGGGTCGCAAATTCAACGACTTCAATGCCGAAAAGACTGCGCCTGCCTCAGAGCAAGCCAAACGCGCGGCAACTCTGGACGGGTATCTGAGTCTACTCCAATCCGAGCGGATGCCACCAGATCCGGTGATTGAAAATATTGCTAAGCGATGCGCGGAATTCTCACAAGGCGCTCAAAGTCCAACTGACAAAGTTCAGGATCAGATGCGCCTGCAAGATTTGCAAAGATTCAGAGATGAGTTGGGCTCGATTACTCAATTTGCGGATAGCCATTCACAAAGGACGGCAGCTGCAATTGCGCTTCTTCTTCTCTCTGCCACCACCGATGGCAGTCTACCCACCGGAGCTCTCGCAACTCAGGGGATATCGATCACCACGGACAGATTATCGTCGCTCCTTCAGCGAGGACTCGAAAATCAGTCGGCCGCGATTCGATTGGTTAGCAGCGATGCTTTGCTCAGATTGGGGAAATGCACGCCATTTGGCGCAGCGACTGTTCTGAAGCAGATTTCGATAGAGGAAAACGCACCAAATGCAGTGCGCGCTACAGCCATGTCGCAACTTGCTCAACTAACAAATGGAATTCGTTTGCTCGAGACCTCTATGATTTCCGGTCTCGATCCTCAACAAAAAATGTATTACAGAGCTCGCAGCTATGGCGTGACATCACAAGACCTTATCAATTCGTTCAAACAGTTAGCCGCCGGAAATGGCGACGAAAACATTCGTGGACTGGCAATGGGCATCGTCCACGATCTCGGTGCCACACAGGACGCATGCACACTCACCCATTCACTTGCCGCAAGGTCGCTCGCTTGCGCAGCAGCGATCGGAACACTAAATGGCGAGTCGTATTTATCCCAAGTAAAAGCAGAACTTAAAGAACGTTTTTTTGACAGAACGGCCGCTGTGGGAGAAAGGGTATCTGCAATCACGTCTTTGGAAAACTTGGGCGCGCAGAGTCCGTTTGTAACAGCAGAAGATAGACGGACGCTCAATCGAACGCTTATAGAACTCATCGGCACAGACAAACTTACTTCCGCAGATCGCTCCGCAATTCTGCAAGCAATCAGTTTGCTTGATACTCGCAAGCCTGAGAACTTTGACGGCGAGACAAGAGAGGCGATTCGACGAATACTATCTCGGCGGGATGACACCGAGGTGTTGCCTCTTATCAAACAGGCTCTACTAATGCGAGCATGGGATCCGGCGGGCGCTAGAGCCATCTTCGGCGAACATGAGGAAGCGAAATCTGCGGCCAATTTGGTCAACAGATTGCTAGTGTTTTCATCCGGCATATTTGCACAAGACCACCCAGAACTTCGAGCTTCCGCTATTCGAGCACTGACCAATCTGCCGCCAATAGCGAGGTTGAATGAGGACAAATCGGCGCGCCCGGATGGCGTACTTTCTTCGCTTAGACCACCTACAGCCGATGGAAAACCCTTCCAAGATTTCGAACCTGATGCCAGAGTGCGATTGGCTGCAGTGGATTCGATGGTGGCACGTGGTCAGGAAAATTCGAACGCTCTGATTGATGCTTTCCAAAGAGAACGAGACTTCAGCGTCTCCGCAAAACTCTTCCAGATTCGTATAAGCACTTACAGACCGACTCGAGATTGGTATTACTTCTGGCAAAGAGATGGATGGACGGCAAGTTTTGAGTCAGCTGCCAAACATAACTGCGAAAAGGCTCTTCCCTGGGCGGAGGGAGCGCTGAAGGATACGTTGCTGAAAAATCATGCAGTCAAAGCTGGAACATATAAACTCGAGGTACCGGACCGTAGCGCAGTTCTGGAATGGCAAGAGAGAATTCCCGGAGCAGTTACCTACGCAATATTTCCAATGAAGGCACCGGACCGGTGGGAACCCAAGAAAGGTTTCGGTCCAAATCCTGACTTCGCTAAATTTAAATCGGAGTTGACCAACAAAATACTGAATCCAGCGGCTAAGGCACAGGGCGAAGACCAACGCAGAATGCTCGTATACCTTCTTGTTCATCGGGACGACGGCTTCACATACCGGAACGATCCGAAGAGGTACAAAGAAGGCAACATTGGCTTTGCAATGTCGGGTAACCCAGATGCGACAAAAACTGAAATCAACAAGATGCTTTTTGATTCCTTCAATAGTCTGCTCGCGGGTGGACAATACACAGGCGAATTATTGCATGCAGCCGTCACGCTCTTGAGAGGCACTCAACCGCTGACCACTGAAGAACGTCGAGAACTATTAAAAACTTTCAGAAAACTCGCGGACAGCGCTTCAAGCGAGGTCGGAACGCCCGTTGAATCAGTACATCGATTCGTGTTGATCAACACGCTCCAAGCAGCCATTCCGGAAATTCTGAGAGATGATTTCCGGCCGGCTGGACAACCGCTTAAGGGTTCTCCAGATTGGCAGCCGCGACAAGACTTTCGACGGGAGCTTTTTGATTTTATCGAAGCTCACAAATTCAAAGGCGCAGCATACCTCATTCTAGATTCGCTAGCGAACTGTCAACCAGGTGGCGAAGCGTATAAACTCTACGAACCGCACATGAAGCGTGTCAAGGAGATGCTGGCAAACTGGAGAGACAGTGTAAGAGCGATCTGGTCTTCGAGCGAGTCCGATGCGTGGGAGCACATGGACGTGCAACAGCGCGCAGACAACTTGAAAGAAGTACTCGGACTCGAGGCTCCGAGGATAATTAAGCTGCGTTCCGGAACTGCGTTACCGGAAAATAATGGTGACTCGTATGACATATCCCTGGCTATTTTGAGAAGCGCAAAGGGAAAACCAGTAACATCTTTGACAGATCCAAGGGTGCCACTAATTAAATTGGCATTGAATTGCGACGACGGAACCAAAGCTCAAATGAAAGCAGAACACGGCGAAGCCTCTCTAACCGGCAATGGTGGCGCTGAGATGGTTCGTCTTGCGGCAGCTCAAGTCGTCTTGCAGAACACCAGCGGATTCTCTCTTGCCGATCGACAGAAAGCGATTGCGATCTGTGCTGAGTTGTCCTGGCAAGCGACTCAATATGGGTACCAGAGAGATGCTGAGGAGATGTTCAAAGAGGCCATGCCAAAGGATAAGAACACCGCTCTTCTGAGTTTGGCTCAGATTGTTTTGGTTGGTGGAAAGCACGCTCAAAAGGCTCATGAACTCTTCAAAGCGAATGCGCCTGCCGAAGCCGACTGTTTAGATTCAAACTTGCGTACACCACAAGCGGTGGCTGCTCGCTATCTTGCTTTCCGCTATGTACGAAGTGAGGGACCTGACGCGTCCGAACTCTTGAATCAGCTCCGCAATCTTAAAGGAGAAGCGGCAACAGAAGCTATCCGCGTAGTTGCAAAACATTACGTCGAAGGCGGTCAGGTGGCCAATAGCGTAAAGTCAACGAAATGT
>JAIERK010000201.1 GCA_019746975.1 Candidatus Obscuribacterales bacterium | reverse complement strand
CGATAAGGACAAAGTTAAATCATTCAAGAAATAGGCGGCGACAGCCGTCTTCGTTAATCGATATCCCGTCTATAGGTAAATGATCCCATGAGCATCCATCCATCTGCCATCATCAGCGATGGCGCCATCATTCACGATAGCGCCGTAGTCGGACCCGGAGTAGTGATCGGTCCTAACGTCAAAATCGGCAAAGGAACTAAGATTGGTCCGCATGCCATTATTGACGGACACACTGAAATCGGAGAAGACTGCAATATCTTCGCTGGCGCCAGCATAGGGTTGGAACCGCAAGATCTGAGTTACACGAATGAGCCCACGGGTGTGAAGATCGGTAATCGATGCACGATTCGCGAGTATGTCACGATTCACCGTGCCACCAAAGAAGGTTTCACGACTGTCGGTGATGAGTGCTTCTTGATGAATTATGTGCACCTCGCGCACAACTGCCAGATCGGTAAGGGTGTGATTATGGCTAATGCTGCCAGCCTCGCAGGCTACGTGCACGTTGGTGACTACACTGTGATGTCCGGCTTTGTTATCATGCACCAGCACATTCGTATCGGTCGATTCTGTATGTTGAGCGGTATGACAGGCAGTCGCGTTGATTTGCCCCCATTCACGACCCTGGATGGACGTCCTGCAATGGTGAGAGGAATCAATGCTCTTGGACTCAAGCGTGGCAAGGTGCCACCAGAGGTGAGGACAGCGATCAAGGAAGCCTATCGCCTTATCTATAGATCCGGGCTCAACAGCACCAATGCGCTGGCTCGTGTCGAGGAAGAAATTCATCCGTATCCAGAAGTTAAGGAGATTGTGGAGTTTTTCCGCACGACCAAACGAGGAGTTGCACTCTCCCTTGCAGATGCAGAATCCGATGGAGAGGGCGGCGGCGTGGCAACAGCCACTCGCGATCATGGCGTGCTGACCGAAAGTGGGGCAAGCTCGTTTTAACTTGCAACAGAGCGGCGAAGACGGCCTGATGGTAAATTAAAGGCAGTGTCTTACTGGAATCCACAACGTGACATCTGAAGTTACCGATCAGGCTGAAGGTACGGTCCACCACGGCTATGCCTCTGTGTTGCGCAATCCGCAATTCATGAGCCTTTGGATTGCGCAGGTCTTCTCGCAATTTGCTGATCGGGCTGTCTTCGTATTGTTTGTCGCGCTGCTGACAACGGTGCAACACTCTACAATTGCCGGCCATTATGTCGGGGCCGCCCAAATTACAAGTTTCTTGTATGTCGCTTTCACTATTCCGGCTATAATTCTGAGCCCTATCGCCGGCGTATATGTAGATAGATGGTCCAACAAGGCCGTACTTGTCGGATCCAACATTGCTCGCGGGTTTTTCGTCGCTCTTATAACCTGGTCGCTGATTCAACGATCGCCTGTTGCCGCCCTCACTCTCGCTTTCCTGCTATCAATCGGCAGTCAGTTCTTCGCCCCGGCGGAGGCTGCAGCAATTCCCCGACTAGTGAAGAAAGAGGACCTTTACAGCGCTAACTCCTTGTTCTTCACCACTATGATGATTGCTCTGGGTTTCGGTTTTGCAATTGGAGATCCAATTATCCAGTCCAGTGGAATCGGAAAAGCTCCCTATGCGGTGGCTATCGGCTTCCTGATTGCGGCAATCCTCTTGATGTTTGTTCCAGACAGCAAACCCAAGCCCGTCAAAGAAGAGCAGGAACCCTGGTGGGAGGAGCTGCGTTTTGGTCTGGCATATATCGCCACCAGCCGCACGGTCTTTCGAGCCATCTTTAAGATAACGATTCTGTTTAGCACCATAATCACGCTCAACATCATTGCCGTTGGGCTGTCTGAGCAGGTGCTTGATCTCAAGCCACAACAGTTTGGATATGTCGTGGCGGCCGCGGGCTTCGGCATGGGATTGGGCAACTTCTTCGTAGCTCAGTATGGCCAGAAGTGGAAACCGACAATCCTTGCCTACAAAGGCTTTATCTCGCTTGGATTTTTCATGAGCGTGCTGGGAAGTCTGGGCTTCATCAAGACTCTTGGACCCCAGTATCTGGGATTGCCGAACTTTTCATTCCAGGGTGTGATGCTTGCTGTGCCCCTGATTATCGCAGCCCTAGTGGGTAGCTCCTGTGCGATGGTTGCCGTGCCGACCTATGCGGCGCTCCAGGCGGCAGTGCCTGAAGAGCTTCGCGGCAAGGTTTTTGGTGCTCAAAACACGGCAATGTCATTCGCCTCAACTATTCCAGTCATCCTCGTTGGTGTAGCCGCCGACAACCTTCCAGGTGGTGTTTCGACCACTTTGTTTGTAATTGGACTGCCGACGGTGCTTGCTGGATTTCACTTTTTGTTCGAGGAATTGAAATTCGAAAAGCAGATTCTTCGCGAAGAAGCGAGTGCAGAAGTGAAGGCAGTGTCGTAGCTGGGTCTTATTGAAACACGAGACTCACAGCCGGATCGTCCTTTGAAGAACCCGATTTTTAAAATCTGCATCCAGGAATCAAGGATGGCTCGCTCTAATGGGTCATCTCGCAGTGGAGTGCGTGTATATCATGTCGAGACCCTCCAGATGTCGAGACATGACAAGAGCTGGGGGGTTCGTCGTAGATCGAGCGCGTCTTCCCGAACACAACTCCATCCTGATTGAGGGACATTCCCTTGGAAAAGCTGCCCTTGACGGAGCAAACCCTCAGGAGAATCGCGGTGACTTATTCAAGAGTTTGTAAAGATGCGCCGTTTTTTGCATAAAGCGTCTTAAAATCAAAAAATGTTTCAACCGTTCTCACATCCATATCTCTAAACTGTATGTGAGCTCAGTAATGTCGGACAGTTATGCGTAACAGAATCATTCTAATTTCCATCGCATTCGCGGTGTGGGCAGGTCTTAAGGCTGTTGACAATTTAGTCACAGGCCCCGAACTGCTATTCCTCTTGGCCGGCTTGCTGGCGATGATGATTTCACACAGCGTCTGGCTCTTTGGCGCTCAAGATGAGTGGCAACGCAAGGCTAGGCGATATGTCAGGACCCAGGTTCGCAAACAGGTCCCAAGTGTGCGCAAGCTCTTGAAATCGAAGTCCACAAAGGACAACGAAGACGCCGAATGGAACCCCTGGGTGGACATATTTATATCGGCGAAGAATGAAGGTCGGGTTATCGCTACGACGGTCAGGCAGCTTTTTGACCTTGATTACGATCAGTTTTACGTGTGGGTCATTGATGACTGCTCGGACGACAACATGCCCGAGGTCTTGAATGAGCTCCGCAAGGAGTACCCTCGGTTGCGCGTAGTGACAAGGACCCCTGGTTCGTATCCGGGTAAGTCTGCTGCTCTTAACGATGCACTGCCCCTTTCCAAGGGGGAGGTTATCGCTGTTTTTGACGCTGATGCGTATGTCGCTCCGGACTTTCTCAAGAAGATTTTACCTTTGCTCGCTCCCGAGCATGTCGGAGCAGTGCAGGCGCAGAAGAGAATCTATGAGCGCCAAACTGATTGGCTACCCCGCTTTCAGGATACGGAGTACGCGCTCGATTCATATTTTCAAGTTGGTCGTGACATTATTGGCGGTGCTGTCGAACTACGCGGCAATGGCGAGTTGATTAAGCGAAATGCGCTAATCGACGTAGGCGGCTGGACCAACAAAGCAATTACGGATGACCTCGATCTGAGCATGAAGCTTATGATCAATAACTGGGGCATTCGCTTCTCACCAGATGCGGTGGTATGGGAAGAGGGTGTGACGACCGGCAAAGCTCTTATGCGGCAGCGTCGGCGTTGGGCTGAAGGCAGTATTCGCAGATATCTCGATTACATCTTCCCTCTCAACTCTCCGACCCGTCTATCACTCGTAGAGCGGCTCGATACGCTGGTTTTCACAGTTTATTTTCTAGTCCCTGCAGTTGTATTCCTTGAATTTACCTCGGACGTGATTCGATTTATGACCGGGGTTCCAACGTACGGAAGCTTCTTGGCTCTCGGATATTTCCTCGTTCTGTGGGTCACCCAGATCGACTTCTTTATTTCGGTTCGCATCTATCGCGACATGCCACCATTGAAAGCCTTTTTCCATACGATTGCAGTCACTCTGTACGTCTATGGGCACTGGGTGCCTTGCATACTGGTCTCATTTGCGCAAATTCTGTTTGGCAAGCAAGTGTCGACCTGGCACAGAACAGAGCATGTTGGCCAGCACACGCCGTCTAACGTTTAGACCAACCGCAAATTATTCAGAACAACTGCGTTAAATAGCGGCAGAGTCCGCCTTCTCCGGCTTGAGTTCCGCCGGTACACTGCGCGCACCTGATCCTACGCGTTGTGTCTGATCTGAAACCTGAGTGGCACGATGGATGCTCCGGTGTCGAAACCTGAGTAGTGCGAATGGATACTCCGGTGTTGAAACCTGAGTGGCGCGATGGATACTTCGGTGTCGAAACCTGAGTGGTGCGATGGGTTATCCGCGCCTAACCGGTTGTTGCGCGCGAGGCTCCCGGTTGAACTAGAGTGGAAGCCTTTCCTGCAAGGCTTCACGAGATTAAGAAGTTGTCTCGCCAGGCGAGAATGGAAGTGAGTTAGTGGCAGTTCTAGCAACGAATTTCAGAAAAGTTCTACATATATAGGTATCGTTGATGGTGCCGATACGACATCGACTTTCACGTCTGACCAACTCCAATTGAACCTGTTTTTTGTTTTGAGACGACCGATTGTCTGTCGAGTAGATGAAAGATCGAACGACGTCGGATTGCGGCGGCAGGAACGAGCACCATAAGTAGTGGCAATATGCTGAATGTTATCAGTAGTTCGATCTAAGGTGTTTCCCGAAAACCTTGACCCTGAAACCAATTGCAGCTGCAAGACGTCCGTTTCACCACCATCGCTGTCCGCATAAAAATTATTCGACTTCCAACATTGCGGCAACGAGCATCGTTTTTATTCAGACTCACGGCAATCCAAATACATTGAGGCGCATCACTTGGCAATGGCAGTGTTGGTCGAGATACTGATAGATTTTGTCGATATTCAGATAAAAATTTTGTACGAATTAATTCTGTGTCTCACAAAGTGTCAGTTGACATCGTGATATTGGCGCTTGGCATCACCGGTGGGGTCACTAAATTTTGTTTGTACATCCTATCCTGACATTCCGTTGTATGTATCGCTGGGGTGCGATGGACATACCACTTGGAAAGCTTCAAAAAGCAAACAAACATTTTACAAGAGCGAAAAATGGCTGAATGGCTGCGAGTGTGGGGGTTGATGTGTCGTGAATGCAAAATTCGGATAAGTGAATATGGACCTGTAGAATAAAATGGGTACAATTGGTTTTGGTCTCGGGCCGAGTGGTCCCAAGAAATGAATCCTTTACTAGTAGATGGAGAAGTGCATGTTCAAGAAGATCGCGTCCTCTTTTTTAATTGCCTCGGCTCTAGTTGGCACGATGGCAGCACCGTCCCATGCCGATGACAGCACATTCCAGACGATCGTTTTCTTCCCAGTAAGAGTACTCGGATCTGGCGTAGGCACCGTTGTCGGAGTACCGCTAGGAGTAGCGAAGGACGGCACACAAGGCTATATCAAGGCGACCAAATGGGTGGCCGGCAAAATGGGCGATGAAGACGGCAAATATCATCAAATCTTCGGTGGTATCGTCGGTGGTCCGTTTGGATTTGCTGGTGGTGGCGCATATGGTGTATTTGATGGTGGTTGGCACGGTATGAAGACCGGTTATGAACAACCATTCAGCAAAGACGCATTCACATTCAAAGACGAATAGAATAGTTCTAGAAGTAACTCCGTGATTATTAGGACGTGCTAAATCACTCCTAAAACGTGAATTCAGGTGGAGATAGTATGAAAAACAAGGTACTTGCTTTAGTTGCAGCATCCGCATTAGCGATTAGCACGATGGCGCCTGCGATGGCCGCTGACGACACGCCGCTAGGATCGGTCGGAGCCCTGATGGGAGCCACCTCTGCTGTGATCGTTGACGTTCCCGAGGGTATCCTCTGGCATTCTCTGTGGAACTGCCCGCTCAAGACGACCCAATACCTGGCAGAAGCCTTCGGTGATTCCAATGGTCTCGGTCAGAATTTGGTAGGCGGAGCTCTGGGAATCCCAGCCGGATTTCTCTGGGGTATCCCTTACGGCGCTATCGCTGGCGGACGTCATGGTATGACCGTCGGTTGGGATAAGCCGTTCAGCACCGAGTCCTACTTGGTCATGGGCGACGAAAAATAGTTAGCATATTAATGTTGTGATGTCGGGGGAAGCCAAGCTCCTGGCATCATCTGGAGAGTGGGGGAAAAATGACAAAGAAAACTCTAGGTCGAATGACGCTCGCAGCAATGTTATTCGCATCTGCTGTGGCTCCGGCAATGGCGTTGGATTATGAAGCTAAGCCAATCATGTGGTGCTTGCAGGCTCCGTTCAGGACCGCAGGCGCAGTGAGCGGTGCTCTCGTATCCGGCGGCGTTAGCGGACCGATTGACGACAGTTACCATTGGTTCCTTGGCGGTACCAAGCACGTTGCCGGCAAGTTCGGCGATGAAGAGGGTGCTGGCCAGATTGCTGCCGCTGTACCGATCGGTGGTTCGGTCGGTCTCGTGGTCGGTGGCGCCCACGGTGTCTATCGTGGCCTGGGTCACGGATGGAAGAAAGGTTGGGAAAAACCTTTCAGCCGCTGGTCTTTTATCACTATGGAAGAAAGATAAATTGGCGGTCTGAGGTTTTTGTTCTAGGAAAGATGGTGAAAAGAAATGCGTAAAAAAGCACTATTGATGATGCTCGTTCTCGCGGGTCTCACCACTGGTTTGGCAACGCCCAGCTTTGCTTATCCAGAGAGACCAGAGTCGGCTCGAGTTTATTACGAACTTTGGTACTTCCCCATGAGACTTATCAGCATGGGTGTGACGACGTTGTGGGATGTCCCCACGGCGACGTTCACTGACGGCGTCAAAGGCGCTATCGGTGGTACCAAGATGGTTGCCCGCAACCTCGGCAAAGAAGACGGCGCTTATGAAACAGTCGCCGGTGCTCTCGTCGGTGGACCTGTAGGTTTGTTAGCCGGTGGACTCTACGGCGGTCTGATTCATGGACCTTCGTATGGTGTTTACCATGGCTTCGTCGGTTATCCGAGCCCTCACAGTGGCAGCCATAGCATGATATTTCAGGGCAAAGGCTTCGTAGTTCCCTACGACGACAACTACTAAGCTGTAGTCCGACCTAGAGATACTTGGCTTTTAATACAGGATAAGCGTTGACCGCTGGTCGCGCTTATCCTGTTGTTTCTTTTTCCGGGTTGCTGCTAAGGACTGTCCAGGTCTGTAAGACGATAACCAACTCACGCCATTCCGGTTTCGTTCGCAGGGTTGCTTACGAGTGTTTAAATTCTTCGTTGGTAATGCTGACTTCGCCTTTCGATCGGATATCCTCGGTCAAGCCCTTGGAGCCCTCGAGCGTTTTATCAGAAGCTTTGTGGTGGACAGAAATTGCAAGTGCGGCTGGTAAATTTTTCGCTTTCTCGAAATCCTTTGCTTAAACCATATAAGTAAGAGGGCATAGTAAATGAAGACTGGACCAAGGAATCCGTTGAATGGAGATCGCACGAGACCGCCGAACCGGAACGAAAAGAATTGGCGAGCTTCTGGTAGCTGCCGGCGTCATACGCCAGGAAGTGCTAGCGGAGGCTTTGCAGATCGCGAAAAAATCCAGCACGCCAGTGGGTCGCGTGCTTCTCACTATTGGAGAACTTAGCGAGCGCGATTTGCTTGCGGCGATCGAGGTGCAGGCGATGCTTCGCGAAAACCTCATCTCTAGTGAGTTCGCTATTCGAGCGCTGTCAGTTGCCATAACCGGTAAATTGCCTCTAGAGGAAGCTTTTAGACGTCTCGGATTCAAGGCGCCTGCTGATCGTGAAGTAATAGCAACCGGCGAGCTAGGAGAACTCTTGATCGCGGCAGGAGTCATTACTCAACCGGTTCTGGAAGAATGCTTGCGGCAGAGCGAGGAAAACAACCTTCCCTTAGGTCGATGTCTTGTTTTAGCAAGGGCGGTATCGTCCAACCTTTTAACCTCGGCACTGACTGCGCAAGTGCTGGTTCGTGATGGAAAGATCACTTACGACCAGGCAATCGCCGGATTACAGGCCGCCTTCCGAAAGACTCAGACAATCGAGCAATCGCTCTCGGAAACTGGAGCTTTACGCGCACCTCAAGATGAGAAGACCGTTAAAGTTGGGGATCTCCTACACAAAGCTGGTCTTTTGTCTGAGAGCGACAAGGTGTCGGCTATCGAGAAAGGCTTGGTGGAAAACACACCTGTCGGTCAAATTCTTGTTCAAGCCGGAATGATTAGCCCAAGCGTCCTTGATGAGACTTTGAAGCTTCAGCGACTTGTCAATGAAGGCAAGATCATCGTTCTACAAGCTGCCGAGATCCTGCGTCAGGCCAACAGCCGGGGCGTTCCGATCGAAGTAATTATGAGCGAGAGAAACACGAAGAGTCACGAGGCGGAGAACATCAATCGCCTCATGCCGTTGATTCGAAAGGCTGATTTACTAGGGGCCCAAGAGCTGCAACGGGCTGAAGCGCTGGCGAGAGATCTGAAAATGACGCTTGGCGAGGTCATTATCTCTAAAGACATGCTCAATGCCAAAATTGTCGAAGCATGCAATCAGGCGAAAAAACTAATTGAAGACGGCATCGTCACAGAGAAGCACGCGATCAAAGTTCTAGCATTTTGCAAGAAATCGGGAGCGATGTTCGCTGATGCGTTGAAGTCGGTTCCCGCCGATATCGAAATCGATGACCATGAAGAAGCCGAAGACGAGGGCGACAACAAAGGCTTCCTCGGTGGAATTTTCGGAATATTCAAGAAGAAGTGATGTAGGAACAGGTTCTGCCCAACGTTCTATTCACTTGGTTTTGGATTCCTGGATTGCCGTAAGTAGTTTTTGGCTGTAGTATCCACTGGGCTCAAGTAAGGCGCACTCTTTTGCGTCGCGTTGGGCTTCTTCTATGCGACCCAGTCCGAGATTCGCCTTTCCGCGTATGTAACGTTGATAAATCGGCATCGTGTAAGTCCATGAGTTGTTATGAAACGCTTGATGCTGGGTTGGTGCGGTTTTGATTGAAAGCTCAATGTTGTCCAGGGCAAGCTGGTATTCATTGGTATTGATGTAGCACTCAGCAAGGTGAAGATAGATCAGAGTTTGATCTCCATGTTTGAGATGAGAAGCCCTTTCCAAGCTGAGCGATTTTGCGAGGTCGTTGATTGCCTCCGGATATTTCTTTAGACCAAGCAGTGCTTCGGCCCGTAAAATGTACGACTTGTAATCGTCAGGTTTGAGTTTCATTGCTCGCTCAGCGTCGATAAGCGCCATGTCTGGCTTGTTCAAGTTGGTGTAGTCTTCCGAGCGGTGTTTGTAGGCGTAGTATGAAGTCGGGTCGAGTCTAATTGCTTTGTCGAGATCGGCTATTGCTGCCGTGAGATTGTCCTCGCGTTCGTAGAGTTTTGCTCGCTCGAAATAGTGACTGGAAACGGTTGGTTCCGAAGCAATCAATTTTGTGAGATCCGCCATGGAGCGGACCGGGAAGCAGAAGTTGTAGAGGCAAATCAAGAAAGTTGTGACTGAAAAGAACAAAATTAAAGCGATCTGCAGTACACGCTTGAATCTATATTTGCTCGGGACAGGCTTACCAATTGGACGCTTCTTTAGCTTTAGTCTTACTAAGTCAGCGAGCAGCTCTTCGCCTGACTGATAGCGATGCTGCGGATCTTTTGCAAGCATTCCTTGAATAACTGTTTTGAAACCAGCTGCAGAGATCTTTTTTTTGAACTCGAATTTGTCATCCGAAACTCGTTGCATAATGCCTTCTAACGCGCTTGCACTAGGAAATGCCGGCGTACCAGTGAGCATCTCATAGGCTAAACATCCGAGGCTAAAGATATCGGAGCGACCATCAACAGTCGCTCCTCGGCATTGTTCTGGGCTCATGTATAGAACGGTACCTAGCAGTTCGCCAGTTTGGGTCAATCTGTTTTGATCACTGTCTGCAAACCCTGCGATGCCAAAGTCGATAATTTTGACCAGTTCGCCTAACTTAGAATCAGTAGAAACGATTATGTTGGCCGGCTTTATGTCTCGATGCACCACGTTTTTCTTGTGCGCGTAAGTTAGCGCCTCTACCGCCTGTATTAGGATTGACAGAGCACGATCGGGAGAAAGTTTTTTCTCCTTTTCGATGATGTCTGCCAAACTCACGCCGTTAGAATACTCTGTCACGATGTAGAAGCGCCGGTTATATGCTCCAAACTCTTTCAATGCAGCAATCGCAGGGTGTGACAGCGATGACAGTGCCAGAGCTTCTCTCTTGAATCTTGCCAACGCGGCTTCCTCGCAAACAAGATCCTCGTGGAGAATCTTGATGGCTACCTGATTTCCGAGCGTTAGATTGATCCCCTGGTAGACGGTGCTGCTTCCTCCTTCTCCGATGAACGACTGAATTTCATACGTCGAAATACGTTGGCCAACCAATGAAGTTCCACTCGCTTCAATGCTTTCTGCGGTTGCAACCGCCTCTCTGAGCTCGATACTAGAGCTCGTCTCTTCGACAAAATTCGCAGGTCGAACAGGAATGGGAGAATTTTCTCTGTCCACTACTTACTCTCCAATGCCTTGTTGGGAGGCGCACCAGTAAGAGCAACAATTTCGCGAAGTTTCTTCAATTCCGATAGGTGCGACGGATCAGATGCAATTCGAGCGTCGATCAATCGAAGCGCTTCGACTGTGCTACCGCTAAAGGCGAGAGCTCTTGCTTTGACCTCGAGCGCGCTCAGGGAATCGTGATCATCAACCAGTATATGCTCTGTGCGTCCGCCATCGCCTCTTTGATTTTGCCCAGTGCCAGGTTGGCGATTGCTCTATGTTCGTAGGCCCGTTTTGAACCAAAGGAACGTCCAATCCCGATCGCTTCGTTCGCGTCGTCAGCGGACTGCTGGTAGTTTTTAAGCTCGTAGTTGGCGGCTGCCTTAAGACAGTAGGATTGATACAAGGCAACAGGATTTCTGGTCTTATTCAGAGTGATTGACTTGTTAGCATTTTCCAGCGCCTCCTTCGCCTGTTTAAGCCTGATCTGCGCTTGCCCTTTTACGAGATAACAAGTTGACTCTCTGGGAAATCGAGCGAGTGCTTGGTCGGCCTCGGCGGACGCCTCTTCGTACTGACCTAGCTCGATCAGACAGTAGACGATTGAAGTACTTATCAAGCAGTTTTTTTGGATTGCTTCAAGAGTCCTCGCCTTTCTATAGTCAGCGAGAGCCTCCTCATATCGATTACCCCGCTCGAAAAATTTCGCTCGGTTTTGGTATGCGCTCGCGCTGTCAGGCTGGCGGGCAATCTCCTGAGTCAACGAAGTTAGAGTGTCGGAGCGGTAACTGATCACACCGTTTGCAAACGCAAGAAGCAGGATCACGTAAGTGATAAATGCTGCCCGTTTGTATGTTTTTTTCGAAATGATAAAACTACGCTTTGGTTGGCTTCCAGCCTCCACCAGTCGGATATCGTCAAGCATCGCTTGAGCACTGGGGTATCGATACTTCGGATCCTTGTTGAGAGACCTGTGAATTACCTTTTCGATTCCTGGATATCCAGGTACTGCACAGATTGGTATTGGTTCTTGGTTGAGATGTTTCAGAAGAACATCGACTATTCCTGTCCCAGTAAAGGGAGGAGAACCTGATAGCATTTCATATGCCAAGCATCCCAAGGAGTAGATGTCGCTTCGTTGGTCGGTTGTTTGTCCACGCACTTGCTCCGGACTCATGTAATTCGGCGTGCCAAATATTTCTCCGGCCTCGGTGATGGTGACTTTGTCAGAATCGAGCATTTTTGCGATTCCGAAGTCGACGATCTTGACCTCTTCTTCGCCGGTATTGGAGCGAGAAATCATGATGTTGCTCGGTTTAATATCCCTGTGAACTATTTTGTTCGAATGGGCATATTCAAGACCCTGCAAAATCTGTTTCATTATATTCAATGCTCGTGTCGGCTCTAAAGAACCTGTTTCCGCGAGGATAGCGGAAAGCGACTTTCCCTCAACATATTCCAACACGCTGAAAGGGCGCTCATCGTGAATGCCGAAATGAGCGAGCGCAGCTATATTGGGATGATGAAGTCCGACGGCGACCTGAGCTTCTCTTGTAAAACGAAGCAGCGCTTTGCTATCTAATTTCTTTCTGGCCGCGAGCAATTTTATTGCGAAGGTCGTATCAAGATGCAGATGTCTAGCCCTATATACGGATCCGTTGTTGCCAGCTCCAAGCCTGGACTCTAACCTATAGTGCTCGCCGAAAATTCTGTCGAGTAGCGGATCTATTTCAGGACTTGAATCCTCTGCCGAAATGAACCAGTTATCTAAACCTGGCTCCATTGTCGGAGACTGCAGGAGTTCGGGAGTCGGCCTTGCAGTAGCAAAATGTTTTGGAGATTCTGGATCCTTACGCATTGGGATTGCTCGACTCTGCAAGTAGGACTCTCTACCGGTGTATATACCCGGTTGGGTGTTCTACATCACCTGGTGCCCAGTTTCACACTCGTTGAGCGAATTTCGAACCTCTGGGTTTTAACTAATCTATGTCGATCAGCTAGTTTCCGGATGCTTCCAGTCCCACACGAAGAGGTGGCAGCTTTTCTCCGAGCTTGGACATTGTCTGATAGACGAAAGCAGCCACGTCAGCTCTTGTGGCCAGCTCGCTGGAGCGGATAGCGTTGGGATTAGGATAGCTGACTAGCACGCCGGCATTTGCTGCTTTGGCAACACTTGGAAGCGCCCAGGTGGGAACCGTGGAAGCATCTACGAAGCGACTCATGACTGAAGTATCTGCATTTGCGTTCTGTAGCGCTTTCGCTACGATTACGAGCGCTTGTGTCCTCGTTACCTGATCTTCCGGTCTGTAAGTACCGTCAGGAAATCCGGTGACGAGCCCTGCATCTGAGCACTGGTTGATTACTGTATGCGCCCAGTATTTTTGAGGAACGTCTTTAAAGTTAGCACTTCGTCCGGCCGCAGGCAAATTCAACGCACGCACCACAATCGCTGCGAACTGCGCTCTTGTAATGAAATTATTCGGTTTGAATGTGCCGTCTGGAAAACCGCCGATGGTGCCTCGCTTACTCAACACTGCAATGTACTGCTCCGCCCAATGACCTTGCGTATCTGCAGGCGCACCAGCGGTGTCTATCTTTGTTCCTTTCGAAAGCGCTCTGGCGATGTCTGCATCAAGCCTGTCATAGTCTCGTGCCAGCGTCATTGTCTCCCAGTCGCTCAGACCATTGTCCGATGTTTTGAATGACCTCGACATCTCGGCGATTCGAGCTAACTCATCTTCAAATTCTCTTCGTTTATCGTCAGCAATCAACCCTGATTTCGCTGCATCTGAAAGGCGCGAATTGATCGCGTTCAACTTCGCGGTGACATCAGGTAGCGCCGTGAATATGCCGTCGAGTCTTCGCGAAAGCGTGTCATATTCTCGATTGAGAGCCATCACTTCCTGGTCGCTTAGTCCTCCTTCAGAACTCTTGAATGTGGCTTCCAGTTGCCCGATTCGATCGAGTTCGGATTTGAGGTCTTCAGCGACTTCAGGTTTTACTCTAGATGACGCTATGCCTTCATTGATCTTCCTGACGATGTCGCCTTTTTTAGTCTCCACGTTGGGTAGCGGAGTAACCGCTTTACCCAAGTCAGAGTTGAACCTGTCAATATCTGATGCCAACGTGAGAGTTTCGCTGTCATCGAGTCGTCCGTCTTGTTGCATGTAGCTCTGACGAGAATCGATCCGGTCGAGAGATGTACGAAGGTCGCGCGAATTGTCGGCGCTCAAACGACCGGAATTTTGAGCATCTGTAAATCGTCGTCGCGCATCGGCGATCATTTGACTGATACCAGATTGCGATGCAGTCGTAGCGCTAGTCTGCACATAGTTCTCCAGCTTGGTTTTTAGCTGATCCAGATCTCGACCGAGCGTTAGTGTTTCAGTATCTGACAGTACACCATCGGTTCGGTAGCGGGCTTCCACCGATGCAATGCGATCGAATTCTTGCTTGAGTTCGAATACCTGTTGCGAGGTCAATTTCCCATTGGTGAAGGCATCGCCTAACATCTTCTCCAGCGTCTGCTGCCGTGCATCAATCCCTGGTGCCTGACTGTACATGGGTTGGAAACGATCGAGTTTTCCTGAAAGGCGTTCTAGCTCCAATGCAATATTGAGTGATTCGTTGGTATCAAGAACACCGTCGTTTTGTCGGAAGGCATTCTCGCGTGTTTCAATTCGACTGAGATCCTGTGCATATTCATCGGCTTCGAGAGTGGTGATCTTTCCTTCGCTTTTGAGTGAGGCAATACGATTTTGTACTTCCAACTTTTTCGTTTGCACTGAGTCGGTGCCGATATTGAGCGGTCTAATTTTGTCGCGGACAGATTTGGTGAGATTATCCAGTTCAACAGAAACCGAAGCTAACTCCGTTGGATTGAGGGCGCCGTCGGCTTTGTAAGACGCTTCCATGTTCTTAACTTTGTCCAGTCCGCCGAGGAAAAAGTCGGCCTCACTCTTGGTCAATCGGCCCTGAAATAGGGCATCCGAAATCTCTCTCGACAGATCCGTCTCTCGGGTCGTGAGATTTGTGGACGAAACTGAATCGGTCGGTCGCGGTCCAAGAGCACCATCGATCTGTCTTTGCAAATTGTCGATTTCGAAGACTAGCCGCGCACGTTCCCAAATGGACAATTTTCCGTCTGCTTGATATTGGGTTTGTGTATCCTTGATTCGATTTAGCTCTTGTTTAAAACTCTCAGATGCTTGCGGTGACAATCTGCCCTGAGCGGTCGCGTCTGAAAGCGATCGTTGAATGTTGGTCAGTTTTTCATTTACATTGACAAGAACTTGCGTGAAATTTTGGGTCCAAGCAGGTTGAGCCGCTGCAGGAGATCTAGACGAACTGACACCAAGTGTCATCGCCATAGTTATTGCAAGAGCTATTTTGCCGCTACGCTTCATTGGACACACTCCTAAGAACTTCAAACTCAGTCTGGACATGACCCCTGTCATGCCTGACTCTGCCGAAAATGTAGCACACCTGACGCTTCACTGATCGTCCTTAACCTGCTAATCGAAGTGACTGTGACGAATTGGATAACGCCAATACAGGATTTGAGAAACCGGTTCTCGCAGACCCATTCGGGTGACGCATGATATCGCACCTACAATCCTTATGAAATTGGGCGAGCAGACGGGCGACGCTTGGCGTCGCACTAAAGATTTGCGAGAAGAACATTTGGCAACTCAAATCCGGCGAGCGGGTGCCGGAGTGTAAACGCAGCAGTTCGCCTGGCATTGTTCCGGCACCAGACCAAATGTACCTGACGCCTTAGGTTCGTCATCCGCGGTTTTTTCGAGGATCAAATCACGAATCATGGCTACGAAGGACGGGTGGACTCCGGAGGTGGCCGCTCGAATCAGATTGATTTTCAGTTCGTCTGCCTTTTCTTTAGCCTGAGTGTCGATGTCGTATATGACCTCGAGATGATCACTAACAAAACCGATTGGCAGGACAATGACATCGTTGTATCCGCAGGCGGCAACATCTTCAAGATAGTCGCAGATATCCGGGCTTAACCAGGGTTGTGACGCTGGTCCGGAGCGGCTCTGATAGACGAGTCCCCAATCTTTATGATTGACCGCATCTGATACCAGTTGCGAAGCTTCTCTCAGTTGATTTGCATACTGACATCCGTCCGACATCGACTTCGGAATGCTGTGTGCAGTAAAGATTACTTTTGCTTTGCTTCTTCTCTCTTCCGGCAGTTGTTGAAGTGATTGCAAGAGGTGGTCTGAGTTTGCCTTTATGAAACCTGGGTGGTTGAAGAAGATCCTTAGCTTCTCAACTTCTGGTGCATAGGGACCAACCAGGTCTCGCGCTTCTTTTATATTCTCCAGATATTGACGGCATCCGCTATAAGACCCATATGCGGAGGTGACGAAGGCGAGCGCATTACGAATTCCGTCATCGGCCATTTGTTTGAGCGTGTCGGCGAGGAGAGGATGCCAGTTACGGTTGCCCCAGTAGATCGGAAGTTCCGGTCCTTGAGTTGAAA
>JAIERK010000011.1 GCA_019746975.1 Candidatus Obscuribacterales bacterium | reverse complement strand
TCTTTCTAGTGTTCGGCAATGAGGTTGTCACGGGTAAGATTATCGGCGAGGACCGATCACCGTGAAAGTAAGATTTTTGATGAGTCAATGCGTGTGAAGCGACTCAGAAAATAAAAGCTTTGCAACCGAAATTAATCAATTCGACTGGCTCTGCATCCTTATAAATAAGTAGAGGGAAACGCCTCTTGATGTCAACATCGCCTGGTGTTATCGATCCTTTTGAGAACACTTCTACGCTTTGCACTCCTACAGAAAAATCACATATCGCTCGACAGAAACAAGACCTCTAACCAGTGGCACTAAATTCGGTAGCATCGCGCCAACCTAATACAGTTGAAGGTTATGAATTCAATTGCATGATTCTAAATGGCTATGAACTCAATTGAATGATTCTGAATTGATTGACCTTGTTGGCCTGCCGACTATTCTCATGTTGCAGTTTTCAGAGCCACCATATATGGTGCCTGCTCTCGAGTGACTCCGCCGGTGGTTCAAATCGGCTTTCGACACTGCGAGCATAGTCTTTCGCAGCTTAGGTAACGCTCATTCAGTTTTTGAAGAAAGTCTTGCTAATTCGGGTTAAAACCGCCCGGCATAGTAAAATCTTGACCTTCACTTTAGGAGCAGAAGCATGACAGCTATCGACTCGGTTAGCAAGAAATTCGCCACTGTGGAATCCAGTTACCCCATCGATAATCTCAAATTGCTGGAGTGGGTGACCGAGGCAGGGGCTTTGTGTCAACCTGATCGCATTTATTGGTGTGATGGCAGCGAAGAGGAATACAACCGCCTCTGCCAGGAGATGGTGGACGCCGGTACTTTCATCCGCCTGAATCAAGAAAAACGTCCAAACAGCTATCTAGCCCGCTCCGCGCCGTCTGATGTAGCGCGCGTCGAAGACCGCACTTTCGTCTGCACCACCCGCAAGGAAGACTCGGGACCCAACAATAATTGGATGGAGCCAGAAACCGCCAAGATAATCTTGAGAGACTTCTTCAAGAATTCGATGCGTGGGCGCACTATGTACGTCGTGCCGTTCAGCATGGGGCCGCTTGGATCGCCTCTTGCGCAGATCGGCGTAGAAATTACTGATTCGCCTTATGTTGTTGTCAACATGAAGCACATGACGCGAATGGGCAAAGCAGTCGTTGAGCTCTTGGGTACTGACGGTTCCTTTGTCCCCTGCATGCACAGCGTCGGTCACCCACTTGACCCGGGCGAGAAAGACGACGCGTGGCCATGTAATCCAGAGCACAAGTACATCTGTCATTTCCCTGAAACCAAAGAAATCTGGTCATATGGATCCGGCTATGGTGGTAATGCCTTGCTTGGCAAAAAGTGCCTGGCTTTGAGAATCGCCTCATCCATCGGAAGAAAAGATGGATGGCTGGCGGAGCACATGCTTATTTTAGGCGTCAAATCACCAGCCGGCGAGAAGTGTTACGTAGCCGCAGCCTTCCCGAGCGCTTGTGGTAAGACCAACTTTGCGATGCTAATCCCTCCGAACAGTTTCAAAGGGTGGGAAGTGACTACCGTCGGGGACGATATTGCGTGGATCAGACCGGGCAAAGACGGCAAGTTCTATGCCATAAATCCCGAAGCAGGATTTTTTGGCGTAGCTCCAGGTACTTCCGCGAAGACCAATCCGAACGCGATTGCTACCTTAAACAAGGATTGCATCTTTACAAACGTCGCACTGACACCGGACGGAGACGTCTGGTGGGAGGGTCTCACCGATGAGGCACCACCCGAACTAATAGACTGGCAAGGACGGAATTGGACTAAGGACTGCGGTCGCAAAGCCGCCCACCCCAACAGTCGCTTCACTGTCTCTATCAAGCAATGCCCATCACTTGACGATCAATGGGATAACCTCGAAGGCGTGCCAATCAGTGCCTTTGTCTTCGGTGGACGACGTCCGTCTGTCATTCCTTTAGCTTTCCAGTCGATTAACTGGGATTTCGGCGTCTACATGGCAGCGACAATGGGTTCCGAAACAACAGCCGCAGCCGTCGGCAAAGTAGGCGAAGTGCGCCGCGACCCCATGGCCATGCTGCCTTTCTGTGGCTATCATATGGGCGATTACTTCGATCATTGGCTGCGAATGGGCCATATGGTCCAAAACCCACCGCGCGTCTTTTGCGTAAATTGGTTCCGTACCGATCACAATGGCAAGATCATTTGGCCGGGGTTTGGTGAAAACATGCGTGTTCTTAAATGGATATCAGATCGCGTACACGGCAAAGCGGGGGCAGCACAAACATTTCTTGGATTTATGCCGCGTCATAAAGATATCGACTGGACTGGAATTCAGAACTTCAGCGCAGAACAATTTGACGTGCTGATGCACATCGACAAGGAATTGTGGCATCGCGAGTTGGAGTCGCACGACGAATTGTTCCATCGTCTGAAGGATCGAATGCCGCGAGAGCTGATGCTGATTCGAGAGATGCTCAACTTGAGCCTTGTCCGAGATATGAGCGACCAATCTTAGTTGAATGTTGATCGGTGCCGGCTTCACCTCCGGCGCCGACTCGCAGCATGCGACGGCGCTGATACCACCGGTAGTGACACAGTTATCGCTCGGTATATAAATGTTCGGCTATAGAAAACATACATCGCGGGATCTTCTGTTGATGGATAAACAGCGATAACGGTTTCCTTTTAAAACTAAATGTTCAACTTACAGCTATACTTTTCACGACGTAACGATGCCCTAGATTATTCGGCGTCATTTGGAGGGACCGATTTTGTCTAATGAAACACTGACGATTACAGACAATCGTACGGGACAAAAATACGAGATACCGATTACTGACAACACTATTCGGGCGAATGATCTCAGACAAATCAAGGTCGGTAGCGACGACTTCGGTCTAATGACATACGATCCTTCCTTCATGAGTACTGCCGCCTGCCGCAGTGCTATCACATATATCGACGGAGATCGCGGCATCTTGCGCTATCGCGGTTATCCAATTGAGCAGCTGGCTGAGAAGTCTACCTTTCTCGAGGTTGCTTATCTGCTCAATAAAGGGGAGCTCCCGGACCAAAAGCAGCTCGATCAATGGGCAGATGTGATCAAGTACCACACTTATGTTCACACCAACATCACCAAGTTCCTCGAAGGCTTCCGTTACGACGCGCATCCCATGGGCATGTTGCTAGGAGCTGTTAGCGCTCTTTCTACTTTCTATCCAGAAGCTAAGAACATTCAGGATCCTGAAAACCGCTATTTGCAACGGGTTCGCCTCCTGGCGAAAGCTCCTACGATTGCTGCCTTTGCGTTTCGCCATTCTCGCGGTCTACCATTCGTTTTTCCCGACAACGATCTTGACTATGTAGGCAACTTCGTCAACATGACTTTCAGTATTGGCGGACAGCACAAGCCGAATAAGGTGTTGCAACGAGCCCTCGAAATTCTGCTCATACTACACGCCGATCACGAACAGAATTGTTCTACCAGTGCGGTGCGCAATGTCGGTTCCTCCCATGTCGATCTTTTCTCATCCGTTTCCGCTGGTATCGCCGCACTCTACGGTCCTCTGCACGGCGGCGCCAATGAAGCGGTCATCAAAATGCTCGATGAAATCGGCTCGCTGAAAAACATCCCAGACTTCCTCAAGGATGTCAAAGAAGGGAAGAAGAGGCTCATGGGCTTCGGGCATCGAGTCTACAAATCGTACGATCCTCGCGCAAAGTTGATCAAAAAAATCGCTTATGAAGTATTCGATCAAACTGGGCTTAATCCAAAGCTCGAAATTGCTCTTGAACTAGAACGGATTGCCCTGGAAGAAGATTACTTTATCTCGCGTAAGTTGTACCCCAACGTCGATTTCTATTCGGGATTGATCTACCAGGCAATGGGTTATCCAACCGATTACTTCACGGTGCTATTTGCTCTGGGCCGCATGCCAGGCTGGTTGGCACAGTGGGAAGAAATGGTGCTTGATGAAAATCAGAAAATTTCGCGCCCTCGACAGATCTACACCGGCCCGGAAGAGCGCTCCTACGTACCGATGGAGAACCGCAAGCCTGCCGTCACTGCGTAGAAATTCATTTCACCGTCAGGCAACCTCACCCAGTCATTTTTCGGTATCATTCGGATGCTCGGTGGAGTTGACCTTGGTTGCATCACGTTCGTCCAGTGGCTGAACAAAAGTCCGTGGCCCGATACCAAAGAATTGACGCCAGCAAATGTTCGAGAGTAACGCGCAAAGCTGCTCATCAACTGATTGAACTATGTCTTTCGAAGCCAGCTCTTCACCAGACCTGACGCGAGATAATGCAAGACGATCGATAATCTCTTAAGGCTTCTCTGCGGGGCACTGGTTGTTAGTTCAGTCGTTTGGTCGCCGCCCTGCACTGCTTGTAAGTTTCCAGCAATTTTTTCGTGGCTGGAGTGTCGCATTGCTCCAACATGGCGATTGCTAAGTCAAATCCCTCGGCGGCTCGATTGTATCGCCTTCCGTTGGTGGCAATCATCGAGACGACGAGGACAATATCTTCTGCGCTCACTCTAGCCATCATAGCTCTGGCGCTTCTCTGAATGTTTGCATCATCATCGAAACAGGCATTGGAGAGCGCCTCCCAGGCAGCGCGTTTTACATTGTAGGGAAGACTGGGCGATTCAAAAAGCAATCGATTAACGAGATTCAGGTTGCAGCGTCCTGGTGTGCTGGTTAGATACATTATCATCTCTTCTGCTCGTCTGTCTCGAGGATCGGTTAAAGTATTGGTGGACAGACTTTCCAGAATGGTTCTCTCACGCCTGTTAACTGCCGCAACCAATGCAGGAGAGTTCGGGCATGCCAGCATCACCCTGGTGAACGCGTCGACAACAGCGGTCCTAGTTAAGTCGACTGATTCGAACATCTCTGCGACGAGCTGAAGATACTTCGCTTTGACTTGCGGTGCGCTTGCTAACATCAGTCGATCCGCTAAGAGCGATTTGTCTAGGTTTCCCCGTGCATCTAGTACTTGTAATCGCGGATCCTTTTCCTCCACAAACGGATAGGTTTTGAAACGCGCAGTCGCTCCGGCTAAATCGAATTTTGCTACTGTAGGATGGTCCAGACCGAGAGCTCGTGCTCCTTCAAGGTAACCTTGTAGAATGGCGGCATCTACTTCTTTTCCAGGAGCACAGTCCTTTGTGAGTTCGTTGAGAAGCTCGAGCCAGTCGATTAGTCTTGATTTATTGTCAGTCGCACTTTCGGCAACCTTGCTCGTGGCGCGACCCATCATCAATAGAGTATCCGGACGCAATGCCAACGGCAATGACTTGAGTTTTTCGGTAGCTATTTTATTGCCACTTGCGGCTAAGTCAATCACCACCTGTAGTGCACCATGAGCGAGCGCCTTTTCACCGGAGCTGGTGAGATTGGCAAGTTCGCACAGCTTTGTGGCGCAGTCCAGGCGGAACTCGTCGCTTCCCGCCTTTGCGAGAGCAGCCAGAGCGCTAAGCGCCTGCGTCCGTTGCGCCTCACTCACGGGCGGCTGAATGCGAGGATCTTTTGTCAACACTTGTAGACAAAGCTCTCGTCTTATTGTCGGATCTGTCTCTCTTGCTATGTGTCCAATTAGTATCTCATTGTATAGTCCAGGACTGTCATCGAGCCCGCCAGTGCATGCTCGGGTCAACTTTCCATCTTTAAACTCTTCGATAATCAATACTTTCTGATCTCTATGGGCTGCTACTCTCACACGGAGAAGCGTTCCGTCCTGCTGCGTTTGCTCGATGACTTCACCAGGTTCGAAGCGATTCCAAAGATTGTTCTTGACCTTGTTACCCTCCAGAAACATTTTTGACCAGGCAAATATGTACGAGTTAACGACTGACTCTTCTCGTGATTTCGCACTGTATTGGAGCATCTCGAAAGCATCGTTTCGGTATCCAACTTCGCACCCCATAAAACAGAGTCGCGCACATAGCTCTCTCGCTTTGTTTCTGTCCTCATCAGTAAAGCCAGGATTGAGGAACTCGCCTTTATCATCAACTTTTAGCATAAGCAGCGCTGCGGCCAGACTGATCTGCTGCGAGCCATTGCGTGTTTCCGAGGTTGTTTCTAATGCGGTTTTCTTACTACCACCAACGTTCCATGTTTGATTTTTGCTCTCAGCCGACAACGCTAATCTTACGTATGAGATTCTAGGATCATCTTGAGATTTGATTGGCATGCCATGGACAGCGCTGAACATGTCGCGAATTCTAATGTCTGTGAAATCGCGTCCGTTTTCGCTTGGAGCAGACGAGGCTGCTTTCTTCAGCAGCTCCACACGTTTGTCCATAGGCAAATCTGGTTGTGTTATTGGACTGTCCCACATCTTGATTACGCTGTCACGCAGCTGGGCAAGTACAAAACATGTAGCCGAATGGACTTTCGATCCGAGGAAACCATCTATGTCTTTCTGGCTGGCCCGCGCAAGTGTATCCAAGATAGGAAACGCACGGAACGAATTTACACCTAACACAAGCTCCAGCAGCTTCATTCGATACTTCTCTCGTTGCTCGAATTCTGGAGTTCCTACGCGAGGCTGATTTGTGTGGTTGAGAAACTCGCTTTCTAGAACTTGTGACATCAAGTTGCCCACATCGGTCCTGAAATCTGCACCGAGTTCTGCGTCGCGCTCCTCAGCGTACTTGTATTCAGGTGTCAGACCATGTGTTTGGCTAATTATTCCATCAATCAATTTCGACTTTATAGGGATAAACTTCTGATCGTGGCAGTTCAAAAGAATCTCTCTAATTCCAGGCAATATGTCTTTTCGAACCTGAGAGCCTGGTTTGCAAAGGTCGACGAGAACTGCAACAGCCTGGTCGACGATCTTTTGTCGGATGCCCCACTCTTCTGGAAAATCTTTGCCTTGATTTAAGACAAGGTCAATGAGCGCGACTCGGGCAAGCCTGCCGCCCTCCACATCTTTCGCTTTGTCGAATAGATTCCTACGAATGTGATCCATGTAGGCGCTATCTTCTACTCTTACAGTAGTAGTTCCATTCGAAATCTGAACGTTTTCGTAAACGTCCTCTTGCTTTCCTCTATAGAGCAGCCTGCGCTCCACCCGATACTTTGTTTGCTGTTGATCTTTGGTAGGGGAAGGTGCACCACTTCGTAAATTGGCAAGAAAGTCGTCTGCTCCGGCTCGAGTCGCTGCGAAGTTGTCGCTCATAATTCTGGACCTACTTGAAATGTTTTCTGTGTAGGCGAAGTCGCGCACCGGTCTGTATGTGCCGACCTTGCACTCCATTAGTTTTGCGCGTACAGCAAAGTCTTTTTCGACTGCGAGCAGAGTGTCCATTATCTTGTCGAGCTCAGGGCTTCGCCACTGCGATAAGGTTCCTATCGCGGCCAGTCGGACGGCTGCATCCGGCTCGTAGTCTTCATGAGGCTTACCCACACCTGGTGGCGTTGCACATTTAGCTATCGCTTCAGCGTGCTTACCCGTAGTATCGACGGTAGCCAGGGCAGCAATGGCGTCAGCTCTCAAAAGTGGAAAGTTCTTGGCGAACGTCGGCCCTGTAGGTGGATGACAAAGTGAAATCAAAGCCTGTGCAAGCTTTTCTTTTTGAGGTTGTGTATCGGCAAACTCACCAGCTCTTTTTACGATTGCGGTTTTGAGTTCGCTGTTCTCGGCTTTGGTTTCTGTGCTTAAAAGCCCCTGGCAGAGTCTGACTAGCTCTTCGCGAGCTTTGGCATCTAGCGCCTTAGGATCGATCGTTTCAATAACAAGCTTTAGCTGACGATTCCACTTCGGATCAGAAGAGGCTAGCTTGGCGATTTCGAGCAGTTCTTTATTGAACTTTTGCTGTCCGTCTGTTCCTGAGTAAGGACCAAGGTCGCCCAGGCGGCGAAGCGCTAGAGCTGCGTTGAGCCGTTCTCCGATCTCATCATCTTTCTTGAGAGGTCCATCTTCCAGTTCTTTTCTCAAGACCTGATCGTATGAGCCCGGTTTCATTCCAGCAACACAAGCGCTGCATTCTTTAGCCCTCTCTGTGACTGCCTCTTGAAGCGATTCAACATCAGTCGCACAATCTAATTCGGCCAAAATCGCCGTCGCAAATCCTCTAATGTTTTTGCTTTGAGATGGACTAGCGGCTGTGTCCGCCAACAGTTTGGTAAGGTCAGCTGCTGTCACTCCGTAGGACTCAGTCAGGAAAGCGATTCGGTCTTCCGGTGTCATTCTCGGCAACTTTTCCGATTCAAAGGCTCTCATGGCAAAAATGTATTCCGCCAACTGGGAAGTGGCAACAAGCTTTTCAGAGTCGCTTGCCGACCACGAATTGAGAACGTCCTTGAGTACCGTGGCATAACCAAGCGGTGTTCGCTCGCCAGTCTTCACGAGAAGATCGCCTACGAGCATACGGGTGGATGCTGATTCCGAAAGCTCATTGTTCTTCCAAAAAGCCACCATGTCATTGAGGCTTACTTCTTGCGTAAATCGCACAGCGGGTCTTTCGCCCACTACGATTGGAACACCAAACGGTACAGTTACTCGGCCTGGCACGACTATATCGCGCGAGCCAATCACGCCGTTATCTGGCAACGAGCCATCCGGCTTCAACGATAACATCAACAGCGCAGCACTGGCGGCCAGTTTTACATCTGGATTACTCACGAAGCCCGACGCGGTCTTCGTCTTTCCGCTGGCTCCTGGATCCCCTGTGGCGGCCACGTCTTGTACGAGTTTGTCGCGGGGACCATAGATCTCATCCATCAACTCGGCAACCAAGTCTTTTTTCTTTTGGGTGAGCCATTCATCTTTTGCTTTTTGAGTGACGCCTGGTCCGGTCAGTTCGGGTGGATATTCGGGGTTTATTAACTCACGCGTTCTTCTAGATAACTCTTCAATACGCTCTCGTGCTTTGGGATCTAGTCCTTTTCGATCGACAATCACAGCCATGTAAGATGCGAAAAGGTTTTCCCGCCGCTCCTGATCTTGCTTGGCAAAAAAATCGTCTGGATTTTCTAACTCCGGATAGTCGCGACCGCCTCTCACTGCGCGTCGTGCCGCATCGAACGGGTTGTTCTTCTCGGGAGGCTGCCGAAGTTTTTCAACGTGTAGGGAAATGTCGCGAGCGACGAAGAACCCAAAACCGATATTGGCGGCCTTAAGCAGTTTATTCTTGTGCAGAAAACTATCGGGACTGCTGCTGATACCATGGGCGGTTCGGAACAACCAGTTTGATGTTTCAGCTGCGGTGGCAACCTTTTGCTCGAGTTCAAGAGCTGACCGGCTTTTCCCTCCAAAACCAAGAAGTCCTTTTGCTGGACCGCTAGCCATGTGAGCCACCATGATTACGCCGCGGGCTTCATTTACCATTCGCCAATTCGTGTCCGAATTTGCTCGGGCATTGGTAAGAATAAAGGAGCTGCCAAATAGCGCCAATTTCCCTGTCGCCGAAGCGAACAGGCCTAGCGCAGCGCGTCTACTTACACCCCAGGCCAAGGCTGCTGTTCCGCCGGAAAGCACTGCGGCGCCGACGGCCGTCACGTCCATAACTGTAGTCACCACTTTGTGCCCGTTGTGCATAAACCACTGCTTGGTTTTTCGACTGGCAAGTTCTTCGACTGGTTTCAAAATGATCTTTCCAGTTGCATCCCTGATGGCCACGACTGCACCACGCTCGAACCCTAAGGGCTTGTTATTCGCGTCTCTCGGTCCCAAAATTTCACTATGAGCTTTGCCGACCTTCTTGGCTCCAATATTGAGATAGTCGCCGAAGTTGGCATCGCAAGCTTGCATTGTTGCCTTGACGAAGAAGCGACCGTTCCTCTCTTCAACTTCGAAATCGGATTTAAAGAGATTGACTGTTTTTGCACCGGCTGCGATCTTCTTCTCTTTATCGGCTCGCACTCTAGGATCGTCTTTCGGGCTGGGCGGATCGAAGATCTCGACCAGTTCGCCCTTTTCATTTAGTACAGCGTAAGCCTTTCCCTCGATGTCGCCGTAGAACAATAGGTTCTTGCGATCGGTCCCCCATGCTTCCAGAGCCTGTTCGATTTTAGCTCCGTAGGTTCTGAGCCATTCTTCGTAAGCTTCTATTTGCTTGATTGTAGGAATGTCGAGAGTCGCGTCGGGCGGCCAGTTGTACCTTAAAACTTTCCTGCCATCTTGTCCGGTTACTGCTTGGCACCCCGGCGGAAGGGGAATTTTTAACTGATCTTGCAGCAGGAAGGCAGCATCTGCATAACCCTTGACCTTTAGAATGAAGGGAATCATCGCCTGTAGTGCAGCGCGTTTTCCTTCTTTGTTGCTGTCGCTGACTTCCTCCAGCCATCTTGCAGGTAAGCCGTTGTCCTGAATTGCGTCTCTGAGTAAGACTGAGAGGTCGAAGTCCAGCCGATCGGAACTGTCTCGTCGCCGAACATCGTTCAACCAGCGGTGGGCTCTACCGATTTTGTCCAGGTCATCCGATGTCGGCGGCAAATCGGGATTGATCTTCAGCGTTACGCTTCCGGCAAACTCGCCTGCACCGGCTTTGGTGCGGTAGGATCCGGAGTGCAAGAACTCTCCGGTTCGCAAGTCAATAGGAACGTCCACCGGCGAATTGACCGGCATAACCGCATCTTTCCTACCGCAGACGTCTCGTAGGGCTTCAGGTAGCACCTTCTTCTCCAGCCGGGAGACATACTCTTTGTAGAGTTCGCGTGTTAATTTCAACTGCGGTCCAGACCAGAGCGTCTCTGGAGACAGATTTTTATTTCGATCACCTCTCAAGGAGGCCATTTCTAACAGAAGCTGCTTTTGCTTCTCGGCTCGCTCTGCCTCAATGGGCTTCTGGACGGCTTCTACGCGCGTTTTTAGATCGGCTATCAACCTCTCTTGCTCTTCTTTCGGAAGCAGTTGTATAGGCTTACCGAATCTTTTCTGAATCTCGGCATGCCACTCAGCTCGTACTTGTTTTTCTGTGTCCGATAATTTTTCGTCGTACGTCAGCTTTAGTGCATCAACTGCCAGCTTCTGAGCAACGGCAATGCTTGCGATTGCGACTTCACGGGGCTTCTTTGGTGCGTCGCCGTATGGCTCAGCTTCGATTTTTCTGCCGCCAGATTCAGAAAAACTCGCGCGGTACTCACCATCGATCGCCAGTTTGCCCTGAGCGACTTTGGTGCCGCCAGCAAATTTTTCCCAGGTATTGCCACCATCGGTGGTTTTGTATAGAACTGCAGGTTGGAATCTGGGCTTTTCAGTGACAAGGCATAGCCTATTATTGGCATCATAACTATAGGTGAATTGCGTACCGTCTTTGAGTTCGGCTGCGACAACATGGAACTTGCCATCCTTCGCAAGCTCCAGTTTAAGACTGCGATTGCCAGGCTCAATTATCTCACGCAGAGTCCTGCCGTTATTCGGATGCTCAACGATGATTGTGCCATCACTGAGCATATCAATTTTTGTGCGAGGTTGACCTACTAGCTGACAGGTCCAACATCCGTCGTCCTGTACCGAAACGCTGGCAAACGCGCCCGCCGCTATGGTCCGATCGCCCACTTTGATGGCATATCGAACACCATCGCGTGACTGAATGGTGCAGAGCGCCTTGCCGTCGGCACCGCTGGTGGTTACGTCACCGACTCGGCCGGAAGGCAGAAATTTGTAGTTACTCCTGAGCTGGTTAGGGAATTCGACGAATTCGGGCTTGACCTTATTGTCCGCAATGGTGGCGTATGTGATTCTTGTCCCTGCTAGATCTATGGTCTCTCCCGCTTTTGGTGTGAATCCATCAGGCAGTTTGGTGGAAGGAAGAATTGGTAGAGAATAGTCCACTTTGGAGCGGTCGGACGGCAATGTGGGCGCCACAGCTTCGGCCGCTCCCAGGGCAGGTGGTTTCGGTTGCGCTTTATCGTCCGGTTGATTGGCAGGTGGTTGCTCGAGCTCTGTTGAGACAGGAAGGAGAGAGTCGGCAGAGGGAAACTGATCGGGGCTCTCATTGCCTTTCTCTTTGTCTTTCAGGGTTTTAAACAAATCAGGATCTGTTCCGCAGCACTCCCAGAAAGGCACGTCATTCCTTGCTCTGTTATCTTGCTTGTCTGTAGACTCCAGATTGGAAAATGCCATTGCCGCTCCCCCAAATCGATCCCCCATCTCATTGGACTCTGGCAACGTTACGGGATAATTACACAGCGGATTCGAATGTCGATTGGTGGTCACGTCGGCTGATCTGACTCCGCAACAACTCAACCGAAGACCTATCGCTAATTCGCTTTGCATGCGTAAAACGTGTGTGCCCCGCAGCCATGGACACAATGTCGGCTTGCCATCAGCATCGCCGAGTTTTGTTTTGATTCAGAAGCTTGAACTTACCTCGGAGCATTGAGCTTTTCGTACCAATCCAGGCAGGAATTAATCACCACGCCAAGAACTAATAGGTTCCCGGCACTCCGTCCAAGACGAGCCTTTATACCGTCTTGTATCGCTCGCGGCACCTCAGCCTGCTTGCTGAGCTCCTGTCTAAGCTGTTCCAACTGTTTCAACTCCGAAATCTCCTCTTCGGTTACTTGACTTCCTCTCCTTTCGATATCTCGTCGTTTCAGCCGGATCTCCTCATCGAGCAAGTCCTCGATGTTTTTCTTGGTCAGTTTGTCATAGTCGACTTCATTGCCTTGTATAACAAATACAGGTCCGCGGTCAGTCATTCTAATTTCGGTGCGTCCTGCTGTGTAAACACTGCCAACTGGGTCGTAGCCCAGGGCCGCTTCAGGATTTGGAGTAACAAAAGAAGCTGTGCGTGGAATGACATAGTGCTCCATCAGGTAGCTATCCACTCTGCCCAAACCCGCAATTTCGTTGCGCTTGTAACTCTCGACAATCTTCATCACTTTTGCGAGTTTTGCAGCGTCGACCGACGGTGAACCTCCGTTTCCACGCCGCGTGATTTCATCCAGTGCTACATTAAAGAAATTCCGATCAAATTCGGTAGAGTTACTTAGCCGACGCATCTCTATCAGGACCTCGTTCAAGAATCCTGTTTCTACATCGGTGATCGCTCCGAACTTGTGCATTGCGATTTGCTTCGGCAGATCTTCCCTTACTCCAGCTATTCGCTCTAGATATGCGGCCAGTGCTTTTGCTTTTATCTCGTTATTTTCGGTGACACGACTTAAGCTTTGGTCGGAAATCTCTTTCAAAAGAAAATCTCGGAGCCTGTCGGTGGTGGCTCTATCCACGGGACTTCCGTCAAGGCTCGCTTTAAGCTCAACTCCACCTGGTCCCTTGATGCTTTCGATTCCTGTTATCTGATACTTCTTGCCACCATATTCAATGTCAACTGGTTTATCAAATTTGAATGAATAGCTCCGTGCACAATGGTCGGTCGGGAAAGTCAAACTGATGACGCCGGCGCGGGCTTCGTCTTTTATGTCGCGCGCCGGGCTTTGTGACGAATCTGTCAGCCGGTCAAGCAAAATAGCCCATATGTGGGCTCGATCGAAGTTGTTGTTGGGGTAAGATTCGCCGGCCAGCTGCTTTGCCAATGTTTCCGAGAGCCAGCTGTTTGCGGTCTTTGATTTACCTTCCCTGTCGACGATTTCGACAACTTCTGCGCCGTTCTCCATATATGTGAGTTTGATCTCTCCACCCTTGCATTCTACACGCGACACAGTAATTAGCTTACCTTCGAAGACAACTTCGACTGGTTTGAAAACGTAGGTGGATTCATGGTTCGACGCTTTACTGCCAGCGTGAGGCCATACGGATCGCCCTTCGAATAGATCGCGTCTGAGGTCCGCCAACGCGATAGCACTCTCAGTAGACATGCCGTTAAAGGCTTTTACGACCACACTCAATGCCGAATCGACGTTCGATTGACTTTGACTGAAGACCAAGAATTCGCGAAACGCAATCAAAGCGAGCTCGGCTTTCTTTGGTAGCGTCGTGCTGTCCCGGCCACTCTCGTATTTCCGAAGGTGGTGATCAATGTGCTTTAGAAGGACTTCGGCACACTCAGCCGATGTGAGTCCTTTTCCAGCCACCTCCTTCAAGTAGTCAGGTGCGAGAAGCACGAGAGGTTCATATAGACTAAACGGCTCATGAACTCTGGTGCTGTAGTGTCCGAGTTGTTTCATGAAGTCGCTCAACCATTTGGATGTGTTGTTGGGAACAAGGTATGGCCAAATCTCCGCTACTCCAGACTCGGTCGTGGTTCGCCCGCGGCCATAGGAGGGCGGTCTGACTCCTTCAAGCTCTGCCAGGTTAGATTTGATTGTATAGACAGTGTCGGCAAATGATTTGGTCACCTCGCGACCGACAATGCACTCAACCTTCCCGACCGATCCCATGCGTGTGTCTACGGTTGCCACTTCGCCGGGAATTTTGCCGAATTCTAGAAATTCGTAGAGCGTGGTAGCTCGTTTGTCTGCGCTCTCAAAGCCAAAAAGACTGGCAACAATAGTCCTGGTTTCTCCGCCTACCGGAGACGCTCTGATGATATCTAGCGTTTTACCAAGCTTTTCCTTCATACATTCCTTGCCAAAATCGAATCCATCATCCAGAAGTATCACTGTCTTTCCTTCCAGAACTGGTTTGCCGTCCGGATTCTTCCCTCCGAGCTCTGACATCAAAACAAATTGCTCGGGCTTGATGTGAGGATTGGCTTTTCTGAATAGCTCGTGAATCAGGTGTTCGCTTCCAGCGCATTTCGGAATCACAAACACCGCGTCTGAGAGCGAGACGTTAAGCGCTTTGAGGCGCGCTTCGATTTTGGAACAAACTTCGCGCGATATCTGAGCAAACTCTTGAAGTGTACGGAAGTTAGCACGCTCCAACATCTTCAATACATCGTCTCTACTCACCTTTTCATTGGGTTGCAGGCATGACTGCAATGCGACAATGACAGCCTCGACGGAAGCCCTCGTTTTTACGACGTCTCTAAATGATGAAAGCTCTTCTGCGCTGACCGAATGAGAACCTGACGGCGGCTGCGCATTGGCGCCGAGCGCATAAGCACGAAGCTTTGCAGCGAATTCATTTATTCTTGTTGGGTCGCCATGTGCCACTGCCAAATCGATGTAGTTTATACCTTCAGCGAAGCCTTTCACCGTGCCATCGAGTGATCCTGTCACCCTCGCGGGTACGAAGAGGCGGTCGCTCTTTTCCATCGTCCTTAAGTAATCGGACCAACCACCTAGCGTGGTGCCTGGTTTGTCAAACAGAATAAATTTAGGGAGTTCGGAGAGTTCTGATGTTGATACTTGCGCACCACTAACACCATCGAAGATCTTCTTTCCTAAAACCTTACCATCTTTTTCTACAAGTTCGAAACGGTTACCTGTCGGATCGGTTAGAACCGGCTTTCCGGCTAGAAAGTCCATGTAGTGAATCTGATGATTGAAGCCGGTTTCCTTGAGATTGTTATAACAGCGTCCGGCACCGGACCCATCTCTAGTAACGAGCACATCAATTTCCGGAGCCATCCTGCCTCTGGTCTTGCCGACGGGTCTAACAAAGTCCAGACGAGAACCGCCTGGAGAGAGCTGTTTGGCCAGATCTC
>JAIERK010000224.1 GCA_019746975.1 Candidatus Obscuribacterales bacterium | reverse complement strand
GGCGACGTCGAATTTGACCAACTCGCCGTCGGCGTGCTGAAAGCTTGGGTGAAGCTTTATCTCCTTGATGACGTATCGATTGCCTGATGCGGGAAACTTGGCGGTGAGTGACCCGGGAGACCGTGTAAACTGGTCGACTACGTGACCGCATGTGATCAATGTGTTGGGGGCAGCGATCCACGCTTGTCCCAGAACTTCGTCCCTGTCTCCTTTCGCCAGAACGATGTGGGCGAGAGCCGGTCCGAACATGTCCGGGTCTCTTGGTAGGCGGGACTTTTGATTGGTTGTAGTAGGCACTTGAAAACCTTTCTCTGTCAAATTTTTCCAGATCAATTACCATGTTATCGCAGCACCGGGGCATAAGCCTGAAAAATGCCCCAACTCAAGCGTTGTATCTGCTAAATTCTCAATAGATGAAACCGCAAGCCAACAAACCAATATCAGACAAAAAGAACCAGGGCAAACTGGTATCAATCATTTTGTCTTATGTCTGGGTGCCGATTGCATTCGCATTGCCGTTTGTCGCAACCCATCACATGGCTTCTCAAAACTACATGGAGATCCCGGGACGAACCCGTTACACCACTCAACCCGCCCAGTGGAGGATTGATGAGGCTCGAAGCGAGGCGCTTCGTTCGGGGTGTGTGGGATTGTTCGTCGCCATTGCGATTTACGTTTTGTGGCGTGTTGACCGAATGCTTGGTAAGGATCGTCCCGAGATTGCGGGCTCATGGATGTCTTTTGTGGTAGGAGCCTTTGCGGTCTTGCTCTGGACCGTCTGGACGTGTGCAGGACACCTGATGATCCGAGCAAATGATGAGGTTAATCAGATTCCGGCCCAATTACCTGGTCTCGAGGGCCCGAACGAGTAAAACTTTGAGCGATGTGACTAAGCGCTGGAAGGTTTATCGCTTTCGGGTCTTTATCCATTATGATTAGGTACCAGTGGTTCTCTCCTCGTATACCCACGGTTTTAAAGTGCTTTCCAGCAAGACCAAAATAGAGGCAATTCTGGCAATTGCTCCAGAGTGGCAATCGACCCTAGACAGGCTTCAAACAGAGGCTTCTGGGGATGGCAAGAATCGGTCCATTGCACCGCTGGAGCTCTTTCAGAGTATTGGTGCCAAGACTATTTACAGTAAGCTTCTTGGAGCTCGAGGAGATGCTGACGGGCTGTTAGTCCTTATTCGGGACTGCTACTATCAGCCGCTTTTCGCTCGAATGCTCGAGAGCAACCAAAATCTGAAGCGTTTCTGGTTTCAGCGTCGGGTCGCATCTGACGACCAGAAGCACCAGACTCTGTCCATGTCGCAAGAGCTTGCTCAGAAGCTCGAACAAGCTCTCGTCAAGCAGCTCAAGCAAGGTGGCGAGGACGGATTCAAGGTTCTGCTGCCGGCTTACGCGCAACGATCCGTGCACAATGCTGTGGTTGATTATGTTCGTAGCGAGTGGCAGTGGGAAAAAGACACCCTTCAGGATGTCAATCTAGATCCAGAGCAGATTGATCCTCGTGCCAATGTAGCGGACGATCCGAAGTATTCACCCGAAAATCAGGCTCTCTCAAACGAACAGGTTTCTCAGCTCAACAAGCTTCGCGGCAAGTTATCTGTCATGCTCGAAAATAAGAGTTTGCCGCAGGAGCCGCTTATCGTCGTCGATTGCATGTTCGGACTTGGATTGACAGAGAAGTCCAAGACCGGAATCGAGATGACTATGCGTGAATGCGCCGATCTTCTAGACATCAAGGGCGAAACTCAAGCTCGCAAAATCGCGCGCTGTCAGGTTCTACTCGATAAAGGTCTGGACATGATCCGGGAGATGATCCGCGAGAATATGCCCGGGGTCGCCAACTCATGGCAAGCGGACGTAAACGTGAATTCGGCTTCTCGCCGAGAACTCAATCATTATCTGGGATTGACCGAAGGCGAGGTAGATCGCCTTATAGAAGGAAGGCAGTATTACAGTCTCGAAGAGCTTGTCGATAGAAGGGTTCTTCAAGGCCATCGTCTTTCTGAGATCGGTGAAAGAGGCGCGGTCGCCGCGTTCGTGCCCGTCTGTCTCAATGGCGCAACACGCCGCGATCTTGTAGACATCCTCGGCTGCGACAAAGACGTAGCCAAGAAGTTGGTTGACCTTCGTCCGTTCGCCAGTATTAATGATCTGGTTGAACGCAAGGTAATCGACAGAAAAGAGCTGGAGAAGTTGATAAACAACGGCGCGGTTCTCAAGGCCGCTGATGTTAGAGACAGTGAGAGGGTCAGTCTCAATTTTGCGGATGCCAAGCAGCTGGGCGATCTGGGCTTGTCCCAGGATGCAACCGCAAGGCTAATTCGAGCACGACCGTTTTTGACGTGGAACGAGTTAGAAGACTTTCTCTGCGTTGATTCGGAGACTTTTCGGAATATTCGAGAAAAAGCTTGTTTAACGAATTCGCCACGCTAATTTTCTGGAAAGCCCGGTAAACAGATCGTAAACCGACTGGAAAGCCCACCAGCTAAGAAAGGTGAGAGTCATGAGTAATCGAGTTGAATTTAGCCCTGAGATAGTCAGACTAGCTCAGGCCCGAGCCGAGGAAACCGGCACCAATCTGGCCAACGAGTTGGCCAGACTTGCCGTAGAAGAAGTAATCATGAACGCCGATCCGGAGCTTGATCTCGTAATGGAACCCGAGAATGCGTTGAGCGCAATTGACTCCGTTGTCTCTGCGATAGGCGCCAATGATATCGTCGTGAATGGCCGACATATAGATGTCCGAGCAATCGACGAGAATGGGCATGTGTCTTTGTCCAAGTCTCTAGTAGGAACGCCCGCACTTTCCTCGGGAACCTTGGTTGTTTCCCTCGATGGCAGCACCACCGCATCGGTTATCGCACATATCAAGGCCGGTAGCTGGCTCAATACCGAAGGTAAATTCGGCGACCAGGATGCTGTAAAGGTGGAAGTTGAAGCTGGTAATGATTTTGACGCCGTTGGCACCATTCATGGTATCTGTCAGAGAGTTCAAATTCCTGTCACCGTATCGAGATTGCCTGAGGAAGATGAGATTTCCAAGTTCCTCAATGCGCCCGAATCAATGATCCTAGCTCGTCAAAAGCAGATAGTTACGGCTCTGTGTGCCAAGGCTGAAGTGCGTGATATCGCCCGTGATATCAAACCTGATCTGTCGCGTGGCACGGTTAATCGAATGCTGCGCGCGCAATCGACCTGGAATCGCCGAACTGAAGAGTTGGTCGACAAGATCTCTCCTAAAATGCCGTCCCTCACTCGGGAACAGTTGAAGAGGCACATTAGTTTGACCGGCGAAGAACTCGGCGGTCAACCAGAAGCTCCAGCGTTTCGCAAGGCGCTGCTCAAGCGGCTATCGGCCGACGAATTGTCGCACAGACTTGGTGGCGCCGCTGCCACGAAAGTGAAGAGTCTCTATGACCAGATAACAGCAGGTCAGTCGGCGAAAGATGCCGTCAAGAGCATCTTGAAGAACAACGTTGCTGTCGACATCGCTCATGCTATCAAGACTCAGCGCGGTAGAATCGAAGGTTTCCTGGCTGCTACTTCGGAAGAAATCGGACAGGCTCTGCAGCAACTGGCTGTGCAACCTGCTTACGCTACGCACAGCAGCAACAAAGATGCCGGTACGGAGACAATCAACGAAGCATTGATTCTTCTGGAAGTCGGCGAAGTAGCTGAAAACATCAGCGTTATCGAAAAAGAATTGGTTGAAGGATAAGGTCTCTGGTGAGGGTGCTGTAATGCATCCAAACATTCTTCCCCGTTGCTTTAGCGCATCGAACATAGAGAAAGAGTTGGCTGCGGTACTTGCAGATCGCAGTCTTCTCTTTTCCTCGCTCATATTTTTTCACACCATGAATTTTGTGAAATCGAATTGAGGCAAAATCTATACCTGTTGATTGTTTCGCTCTCTGAAACTTTCGATTTCAGTTTTTGTTATGTGATGTCGGAACCTAAACATTCTATCGAGCTTGTCGCGTGTCCAAGTTCCCAGTAAGAGTTTGCTCACGCGCGAGAGAGCCAATTCGTACTCCACACGGTCGATCAGCTCGCATTCAAATTCGCTTACCGACTCGAAGATGTGAGTATGTAACCAGTATGCAAACGGACCGCTTATCTGTTTGTCAGCAAACTGCATGCCTTCAATATAGTCACAATGCTCTGCGACCCAATCGAGATGAGCAGGTCCGATATGCAGTCTGAGAATCGCTCGCTGACCATTCTGCGGACCTTCCGCTTCCTTGATGACAGAAACAGTCTCCCATGGCGGAATAAGTTTCTGCATTGTTCCACGACGCCAATGCCAGTCGAGAACCTCCTGAGCAGGCGACTTTATTCTTGATCTCATCTCGAACAATTCACGGGTCGGCATTGACTAATCCTATATGCTTCAGGTGAAGGTTGAGTGAACACTGGAGTTTGATACTCACTGAAGAGTCTCTTGCTTCGGGAAAGTAGATTTCAATTGCACTCGGACCAGGTGTCAATTGCAATCGGGGGAAACGCGTATAAGTCGACTGGTATCAAAACCCTCATTTGATGCAATCTCTACCATATGCTGATACTCGTCCTCCGTGAGTGAGTTTGTACGCGCCAAGAACCACAGGTAGTGCCTTCGGGGTTCTCCCACTATCACGCGCTTATAGTCATCGTCTATGTAGACCACGCAGTAATCGGCCCAGACGAATGGAACTGCCCTAATCAGCTTTGGCGCAAACGTCACTTTCAAATGTCCGGGCTTCGCAACTCGACCAATACCTCGCGCTTCTTTGATTTCCCCATCGACAGATGTACATCGATTGACCACTTCTAGATCGCCGTCCTTTTGTATCCTATAAACGGCGGTGATATTTTTAGAGCATTTTCTCTCAAACCAATTTGGCAAGCGTGCTATCTCATGCCACTGTCCTTGGTATCGCGTTAAGTCCAGGTTCTTCATGGTTCGAAGAGTTTTGCCTTTGGCCTGAGCATATTGCGCTCCGAGCAGCAAGATGACAATGGCCAAGAGCAGCGACTTTCGCTTCGACAACATTAGATTAGTACCTCTTAAGCTTGTAAACGAGCCGTGAAGAGACGCAGGTATGATCGCCATATTTAATCGTAAATCGAGTGCTGCTTGATAGCTCTCTGTCAGATATTGCAAATGAAATGAGCTTTCATCATACTGATTTTCTAAAATAATTGTACTCATAGGAGCCTTACCTTGTGGGAGCAATAAGTTTTTCAAGTGAGCGTGATGCATTACATGCGCATATTTTGCGATTGCAAAGGTTCCGCTCTGAAAAATTGCAAGTGAGAAGAGCAATGCCATTGCAGGCGGTGCGACCAACTTCTTGCTAGGATGCCGCTGGATTGAGCTTTTCTACATTGGAATAGTCAGTGCTACAAGCTCTGGCTATTCCGCGAAGCATACCTCCAAAGACTAGATTGTGAAGTGGTGTCACCAGCCACCAGTAAGCGAGTCCGGTGAGACCGGAAGGAAGAAATTTGGCAGTTTGTTTTATTCGGACCTTTGTTTCGCTAATTTCTTCGATTGAAAATTCTAAAATCGCTTTTCCTGGTAGCTTCATCTCCGCGACAAGCGACAAGCGTTTCGCCGGCTCCAGCGCCGCAACTCGCCAAAAGTCCAGCGCATCACCAGGTCGTAGGTTGTCTTCGTGACGTCTACCTCGGGACATTCCGACACCACCAATTAGGCGGTCCATCCACCCACGAAGGCGCCAGAGCCAATTTCCGTAGTACCAGCCCGTACGACCTCCGAGCCTGACTATCGGTCGCCATGCTTCATTGGCGGAGGTTTCCACAACGATAGCACGGCTGTCTTGGTATAGAGTACCACCAGCCCACGTCGGATCGTTGACGGAGAACCACTCAGGCGGAACTTTACCGGCGTCTGTCCAATGACTTTCTACGCTCGCATATTGGATCTTCGTAATGGCAAGCTTGATAGCCGTTCGACAATCGAGCAGCTCCTGCGGGATGAGATCCCTGATTCTCGACTCCTCGCAGACTGCTGGGTTGCGGAGCCCTTCAGCTAGCGGTCTCGCGATGTAAGATGGTACCGGCGTGACTAAATGTATCCAGTAGGAACTCAACCTCGGAGTGAAGTATGGGACTGCCACCACGAGACGTCTGCCGAGCTCGGCTTCCTCTGCATAGGTGTCCATCAATTCCTGATATGTGACAACTTGCGGACCGCCGATGTCGTAGGTTTGACCGGTAGTCGCTTTCTCCTCCAAGCACCTTAGCAAGTATTCGAGCACGTTTCTCACAGCGATTGGTTGAGAAGGCGTGCGAACCCAGCGGGGCGTGACCATTATGGGCAGCCTGTCTACCAGGTACCGGAGTATTTCAAACGAAGCGCTACCTGAGCCGATAATCATTGCGGCTCGGAGCACTGTGACCGGCACAGACCCACTTTTCAGAATCTCTGATACCTCTGCGCGAGACTTCAGATGAACGCTCAAGTCATCGCCCTCACCTCCGAGTCCACCCAGGTAGATGATGCGACCGACACCTGCGCGCTCCGCTGCTAGCGCCATATTGCGAGCTGCGACTCTGTCTGCGTCAACGAAATTTTTGTGCTGTGAGTTCATCGAATGTACGAGGTAGTACGCAGCAGTACATCCCTCGCACGCGTCTTGCATCGCCTGTTCATCGAGCGCATCGCCGGCGACCAGTTCGATTCGGGGGGCCGAAGCCCAGGAGCAGCCCCTTAATTTCTGCACGGAGCGCGACATTGCTCGCACTGCGTAGCCGTACTCCAGGAGGCGCGGCACCAGGCGCGCTCCAATGTAGCCTGTGGCACCGGTCACCAGGACTGTTTCTGACCTGCTCGAGATGGAATCATTAAGCGGTAATTCCGAACTCAACTTCAACGCTCCTCCGAACCAGAGTCACTCAACACTCTCAGTACTGACTACTTCTATTCTAGTCAAGGAGGGTGAACGTCTCGTGAACAATAATGCAATCTGATTTCTGTTTTTTGTCCGAGCTAGAAACACTCTGTTAGTTGAAGACTATCGCAGAACCAGAGCTTATGCTCCAGCGGCAAGATTCATAAAGTGATAGCCAAACTGTTTTCTCAATGAAAAATGGCTCCAAAGATTCAACGCTCGTTTTGATCCTTGATGCCATCTCGTCGGAGAGTTCTCCATGCGCCAATTCGATTCCCAGTTCTGGCGCTATGAAAATCAGCTCTTCCAAAAGTTTTTGGCTTGAACCAATTAGTCCTCCAGGTATCTCGACGGTGTCGGAAATTAATGGGTCTGCAAACTCGATGGGAACATAACATCCTTCGCTGTCCGAATGGCAAAGTAAATGGCTTTCGCACATGGCAATTTCGTCAATTAGATCGTCGTCTTCGGCAGGGTCTTCGTCGTCTGGTACTGGAGTCGGTGTCCAATCTGGATTAGCTCTCTTTTTTGCATAAAATCTCCTCAAGTGATGAATATGCGAGTACGGAAAACAGTCCGAAATAGACCGAGAAGAGAAGGGCGGCAAAGATCTGGGCTCATCGTGCATGGAAACTCCGTTTTCCTCCAATGCTTGATTTATTGTTGAAAACATTTGAAGAGCAAATTCGCTTCCTTCTGGATCCGTTGTGAGCAGGTCAGCCAAGAAGCCGACAGTTATGGCAAGACTCATTGATAATCCTCTTCGATTGGTACAAGCGCAAACTGCCATGAAAGTTTACTCGATAGCCGCGCCACTTTTCATAGCTAAAGAACTGGCGAACTTCTGACCGTAACACGAACGTCGTCTTTGTTTGTTTAAAACTATCGCCATTGCAATCTGTGATTTAGCTCTTCCTGTCTATAACCAAGTCAATTATAGTTCTTCCGGTAGTCATAGTATTGACAGCGCTATCCATTGCGATGATCGTTGGATTCTTTGGCGATGTTTAACAGCTCTGCGAGATAGCCCTAGACAAGATTCTAACTGGCGCTCGTAGAAGTGATCACCAAAAATATAATGAATCATATGAACCAGGTCGGATTCGATATCTCGAAGACCGGTCCTTGCAGGGAGGTTTAGCTCGGGATCTACGGTCTTGCCCTGAGGGTATCGGTCTCTTGTTGGTCGGCCACAACCGGTCACCAAATTGTCACTCGCGCTCACTAGTATCAGAGGTGCTCGAAACAACACTTTGGATATTGATAACGTCCTCGTTGTGAGCGGGATAGTTGGCTGTACTACAGAAAATCGCTTGACATCTAGTTTCTGCTATCTGTGAAAACCAGCACGAGACCTCGGATATTGCGTTTTCGTAGCCGCTTAGAATCCATTCTGCCGCGTCAATATTGCAGTTTCGGGGAATATAAAGTTGGGCGTGGGTGAGTCGATAGAGGAAGGCAAATGGGAGACTCGGCAAATGCCACAGGCACGCCTGATGACACAAGAAAAAGCAAAGATCCGCTCGATGCTGCACCGTTGAACTTGCTTGATCAGCGGTTTTCGACTCCAGACTTATCATCGGAAGACGAAGATGATGATGCTGATGCTTCGCTCAATCTCGGGTCCGAGGCTGATGAAGAGTTCGATACTCGCGGGCAGAAAACACCTGCTCAAGCAGCTGTTGCTGAAGTACGGGATCTGCTAGGCTCTGACGAGATCGACTGCGGTCCTGGCGAAGAGCAGACCGGAGAACTGGATGATCCTGAGAATCGAGATTCGACCGTCGGCGAGCAACCTCCGAAGGAACTTGTCGAGAACCCGCAGCCACAGGATTCGCCCGCCGATAGAAGTGGCAACGCGCAAAAAGTCGCGGACTATGATTCTAAATTCGAAGTTGCAAAAAAACGCCTCGATGCAACTATCCAAACAGCACTAACAGACTCGAAAACAGGCAAAGATGCCTTGATCTCCAGTCAGACCCAATCGATAACTTTGATGGACTCGATTGGTCAGCAGCGTGCAGCTGTAGAGAATGGTGGGGACAAGGATGCTGCGGCCGCGAAAGAGAAGGATCTGGAGCTGAATTATGGTGCTATAGAATTACGGAGTCTCCAACAGTTAGAGAAGCTTCCGTCGCGGGCACGGGATCTTCAGGTTCTGAACGGTTGCTTCCTCATATCTAACGGCAAAGATGAGAATGTCAGAGCTGGTGAAAAAGCGCTTGCGGAGTTGGTGAGAGATAATCCGGCGTTGGTCAAAGATGAAAAGTTCAGAGACAGCGTCATGCGCGCGTACTCTGAAATGGCTGCCATGAGAGACGCTCGTGGATTGCCTCCCTGGTCCACCCAACTCAAAGTCGACGACATACTTCCGGAGCGTAAAGCTGGTACTACCACTGGTGACCTAACTCTTGGTCAATTGATGGAGAAAGCCAACGAAAAATTCTTCAACGAAGGTATTGAAAATGCCCTGCCATTGTTCGATCAGGCGTTCGACACGGTTGAGACTAGCCGAAATAAAACAGACAGGGAACGGTTAACGCTGTTTGTTCAGGGGATCTCTCTGGATGCACAGATTGCACAACGAGTTTTTGCAAAAACTGATGCTGCCGATCTCGCAGAGCAGCGGGCAGAAGTTAGTGGCAAAGAAGAAAGCTCTCTCAAGGATTCGAGTCAGTTGCTCAATCAGAGCATCGCGGCTGGTGTCAATAAAGCTTTTGCCAAGATAGCCAGTGGAGACGCTACTCAGTTCTCCAAGGCTAAGAAAGATCTTGCGCAATTTCTGGAAGAGCATCCGTCCATTGCGTTCAACGATGAGTTTAAAGAGTCCTGCCGAAATGCGTTCAAGGCGCACTATCAAGGTCGCAGTGGCGACGCCGTGGCTGGTACTCCGCCGGTCAAACCGCAGGACGCTCCGGCGGTGAAACCACAGGAAGGAGCCCCAGCGGCGAAGCCTGGCGAGGCCAATCCTTCGAAGTCGACTGATTCGGCTCCTCCGGCCAAAGCCGAGGAGTCCGGTCCCGTCCAGGCAGACGTTTCTGAGCCAAAGACTGGAAAACCTCAGTACAAAGTCGATTGGATCGCCGACGCTAGCAAATTGAATGTAGACGATGATGTGGAAGTCAAACCCTACGCCGTCGATACTGCCACCACTATCGGTGTCACCGCGTTTGGTATCGGAATGGGCGTGGCCGGGTTCTTGCGCGCTCGATCGATTCATCGGGCCGCTCGAGAACTTAAGGCCACTGTTGACAAGGCCCATGAGGTCAAGCCATTTGAAGCTAAGATGCCCGTGCATCAACAGGGCGACTCAACTTTCAAGGTCCAGGGCGAAGCTTCCGACGGGAGAGTTGTCGTCAAGACTTCGAGAGCGCCGGTGACTGACGCCAGCACTCCATTTGCTGAAGTGAAGCCGGACAAGTTCAATCCAAAGAAGGGAGAGTTCGGAGACTACACGCCTATCACGGTCGATGGTGAGAAATACTACGCCTCGAAGGATGGAGTCGTCTTCAAGCATGAGGGCAAACTGCTCAAGGAAACTTCAGCGACTCGTGAGATCCGTCTGCTCAAGCCTGAGGATTATGCAAAGCAACGAGTAACCAGCGCTATGAACGTCACCGATTCAGGCGATCTAGCGCGGCTCGTTAGCGAACGCACATTTGAAAATGGGCGAGGTCCACGATTTGAGCGCGTCAACCACACAGGAATCGCTGACTCCCGACGCGTTGATGCAGGACTGAGAAATGCTGACTGGAAACCGTACAGATCCCTCGGAGAGCACGGTCAGTCTCTAATAACTCCGCCACTCTCGTTGATGCGCGCAGACATACGAGGTGGACGCCTTGATTTCACCGGTTTGGATTCGATTCCTGCCGATGCCACCATAACGCTCAGCAATTCGAAGGGCGGCAACTGGTGTCTGTCGGTGGACAAACCTGGGATCAAAGGCGATCCAGTTAATTATGCCACCATGGTTCTTTCTCCCGAGATAGTTGGTGGTATGGAGACGGGTAGAGAGCGAGTACTCCACGTTCAACCAGGAGAGCCCTTTCAATCCGTTGATAAAATCTCGACTTTCGAAATGGTATCAGCCATTGCTCGGCTGAACAATGCCGGCATTGGTATTGCCGGTGCAGATCGTGAAGCGCTGTTACGGGATACGCCTCAGAAGTATACCGTCACGTCAGAACAGGCGAAGGCGCTAGGATTCAAAACAGTACGTGTCGACAATCAACTTAGCCAGCTTTCACGCAGCGGCAAAGTCGAGTCGATAAATGCATTCGCCGACTCGCTCGAGCGCGCTAAAGATGTGGAGTATGGTGCAGATACGGTCAAGCTGTTGCGAGATTCGGCTCGTGCCATTAAAGATTTCAATCCGGCAACTAGTGATCCTCAAAAGCTTGGCTGGCTGATGAAGTCCTGTGCTTCAGAAGGCGTTACTCTCTTCCAGTTAAGTCGGTTCGATGAATCCGTAACGTTTTCCGAAATTCATGGGCAACTCGAGAAGATGGTGCGAGATGTATGTGCCGAAACCCTTGATTCGAAGCCGCAAGAGGCGTTCCGCAGATCACTTCTCGCTTATGCTCGAAATTCCGCCGACTACATATCCAGATTTGCAGGAGCGGATGGAGCTTCCAACGAGCAGGTGCAAGAGCACAAGGCCAGGCAGCAAGCGGCCCAGAAAGTCGCCGAGTTGGTTGAGACGAAAACAGCTTCGGGCGAGCTCAAGCATTCAGAAAGCACGTACGCAGACCTGGCCACTGAGATAGACCGGCTTGCTATCGTCACTGATACCACAGACCCACAGCTCGCTAATGCCTATAGAGAGCAATCCGAGAAGGTGCGAGACTTCGGAAAGAATGGCTCGACCACCGTCGACGGGATGCGATTGTCCTACACCGAAGGTGGAAAATTGCATGCAATCGCCTATCGAGACAAAATCTATCAGCCCGGTTCTCTCGAACTCAATGACGGACATCTTAAAGGCAAGGGCGATGTAGAGGGATGGCTACGGCGCAACCCTCAGCGTCTCTTCGACTTGGCTCAGCAATTGTCGTCCGGGAATGTCACTACTTTTGACCCCTCTCTGGGACCGGCGGTGATGGCAGCGGCAGATGGTCTCAAAGAGATGACGGCCCAGCAGATTCATGACGGTTTAAGCCAAGTTCTCGAACTCGAAAAGGCCGCGGTTAGAGATGGAAAAACGCCAGTGGGTTTGCGATTTTTGCACGCCACGGGTGTTACTAGCAAGCCGGAAGGCGCTGATCGTCTCAACGACCGGGTCCACCGTGGGCGCGACGGCTACCGTCCCCAGTACTACTCTGATGTCGACCCGACTGCAATCGATAAGCGATGGACAGGTCTGGAGACCGGCAAAGATCATGCCGAAGTCGATCGCAATTGGCTTGCTGATGCATCCGGTAAATTCTCTGATGGAGTAATCGTCACCAAAGACGGTGCCGTGATGGCGGTCGGGGATGCGAAGTCCTGGTTGAAAGAGAATCCACTTCGTGTTCTCGATGTTGTGAAAATGACAGGACAGAACGAGACGATTGGACTCAACCTGATCCAAGATCTCAAGGAGGTCGCTGCGGAGCTTAAGACCGTAGGTCGCGGCGCGCTCTTCGACAAACTGGCTGAGTGTGTCGATCCAAAAGCGCCGGGTGCTGCCGAAACGCTTAAGTTCATGGAATTCTTGGATTTGAAAAATCAAACTTTCCCTGACGCGGATTTCAGTACGCCTGAAAAAGCCCGTAGTTGGCTTATGGCAGAACGAATTAAACAAGCCGTGTCTGCCACTCCTGACGCATACATGCACCAGTTGTTGAGCACTAGAACACCCGGCAACCGCATGGGTTCGTACTGGGAGACCGTGGGCGACGGCAAAGTCGCCACGCCTGAGTCACTAGCTCGCGCACTTCAGGGGCTGGATCTGAAACCTTATAATCCAGTTGATGCGAACGGCCAGTCTATCATCAAGCCACCCGCTAGAGCCTTCCAAGCTGAGATGCCGGGAGGAAGAATGGGTCTTGTCGAGCTTGATTCACTTCCTCCTGATACGAAACTTAGTCTCGTGGATCCAAAAGGTACAGGTGCCTGGTCGCTATCAGTGGAAAATGGCAATGTCGTAGGTGCAAAAACCAACAAAGTGACATTCATTGTTGGACCAGACACTGATGCTCAGGGCAAACCCAACGGCAAAGAGTGCATATGGACGATCCACCCAGGCGACGCAGTCTCGCCATCACCTGTTAACGATGCGGCTCTTGTCAGTGCAAATCAAGCGCTTGCTCAGCAAGGCAAAGAGTTGACCGGAATAGCTACGCAAGGAGGCATACCCACGGCGGAGATAGGTAAGCCTCGCACCATCACTGGTGTCACTGTAGAGCAGGCAAAAGCACTTGGATTCGGACTTGCAAAAGTGGCAACTCCTCACGTGGCGCAAGTCGATCGCGCGTCGCAGATTGCCTTGTTGCAAGAGCAGGCGAGTCGCTTCCCGAAGACAGGCGGTTCTACTCTGGATGAAGGCGCCAATAGATTACTGACCGATGCCGCCACGGCTGTTAAACAGTTTCAACCTAATGCCACTCAAGGCGAGCGTCTTCGCCGATTGCATACCGGCATGAAAGCTATGGCAACCAAGTTGACCGAGTCCGGCCGATTTGGCGATGCTATATTGTTCAACGAAGCCAGCTCGGCTATCGAGCCGATGGCGGCACGAGCCGAGGCGAATAAGGTAATCTCCGATATCAAGGCTAAAGCGGTTGGAATGGATTACGGACATCCCGTTCGTGACCACTACATGAAAACCGCGGTGTATATGGAAAAGGTCTTGAACAGAGGCGGATTCTCCGATAATCACTGGGGCTACGATATGATGCGTCAGGTGATGGACGCGCGACTGCAAGATGCCAGAGTAATGGGACAACGAACGCATGCTTATGAAATGGCGTCGGCCGGTCTTAGAAAAATTTGCGAGTCGATGCCGGAGGCGACGACAAACGTTGCAGAACCTGGCATTGCCGGAGATGTTGCTGGATCACTGAAACATGCCGATGCTTTGACCGGATTCGAAGGCCACACGGCGGCTGAGATTCAAGGAGCCCATAAGGGTGGTAACGAGGCGGCACTACGGGTGGTGCAGCGCGCAGAAGCTAATCCACAATTCAAAAGGAACGCTTCCGGATACGCACTTATCTCAGATTTGTTGTATACGGATGCGCGCACCAGGACCGCGCAGGCTGACCTTCTCGCCGATCGAGGCGATGTCGATTACTTGAAGGTTCAGCGAGCCGAAGGGATTGCGGAAGTAGCCAATGTCATCGCAGCCGAAGGCCATACCCGTCACTCTCGTGACATCAATGCCGTCGACAATATATTCCAAGCGGCTCGGGATGCTGGCTCAGGAGCGATAGACGAAGCAAGGTTCAAAGCGGTGCAACGCGACGCTGCCAGTTTGAAGGAGATCAGTCCTCAAGCCCTTCACACCGAAATCACCAATCTTTTATTGTCTGACAAACCTGCCGAAGGTCTCGAATTAATGAAGAAGGCTGGCGTGCTCCAAAAGATCTTGCCAGAAGTGGCCGGTTTGGACGGAGTGGCTCAGGATGTTAGAACCAACCCGGAAAATAACGTTTGGGAACACGTGAAAATGAGTGTCGAAACGGCGAGTCGCGAAAGTCACCATCTCACCGAACCACAACGAAAGGCTCTAGTGTGGGCTGCACTATTGAAGGAGACCGGCACAAAATCTACTCAGGTAGTCACTCCGGTCGAGGGACAACCTCCACGAGTAACCAATCCCAATTCCGAGCACGTTAGTGCAGAACATGCCAGCAGAATTCTCGATCGATTCAACGTTCCAATAGCCGATCAAGAGTTGATTGTTCATCTTGTTTCTGAACACAAAGACCTTCGCGGCGGTGCGTCTGAAGATAAGGTGAGAGAGCTGAGCAGCAACCATGGAGCCGACGCAGTCCTATTTGGAGAATTGCAGCGTGTCGATGCTCTCAGTCGAGGTGTTCATACGAAAGAACAATATGATAGGTTGAAACTTGCTGACAGTGGTCTGCCGAGTCCAGTGAGACCCGACGGCGAACCTGTTTCGCGTGAGCAGTATTGGTCTAAGACTTCGCACCAGGTAGATTTCCTAGCGCAGATCGTTAAGATAGAACGCGGTGACAACCCTGTTGATGCTGGTTCTGCGCCGGCTGAACTGTTGCACCGCATGGAACGAACCGTGTCAAGCGAAGCGACCGCAAAGGGTGCTGTTACTCCTCACAACACCGGAGCCCACCAACCGACTTCGTTGTTGGAGCAAGCTAAACGATTTCCTGCGATCCAGGATGGTGTCAAGGCGCTCGTAGATCAGGGCCGACTGGACCTGGCAAGTAAAATTCTCGAATTAAGCGATCAAGGTCCGTTGCAAACGCGAGCAGAGGCTCTATTGACTGATCCGCGAAGACTGAGCGACCCAAGCAAAGTAGACTTGTTGGGAGACCTAGTTGGATTC
>JAIERK010000227.1 GCA_019746975.1 Candidatus Obscuribacterales bacterium | reverse complement strand
CTGACTTAGAGGTTACCAACTAATCTCAATCTTTGACCGGCGAGCCGCCGGTCACGTCCACCACTGAGCATTTACTTATACCTGTCACGTCAAATTCGACTCGAACTACTGGTTTTCTTGGCATCTGAACTTCCTCACCCATTACCAAATACAAACGATATGCATTGCATATTTCGTCCGCGAACTAGTCAAAGTTAAAAAACTCCGATCTACTAGTCATCTGCTTCTAATGCGCTCTTTCAAGGTAGATGTACGAATTACTCATTTGACCGATATGGCCACATCCTTTATCATTCATCTCGTGTTCAAGTTGTCGCAAGAATGATCAACTGAATCTGAATTTTTTGAGCGAAGATATCGGGACTTACTAACAATCGTTAAAAGCACGGAACCAAGCGGTTCTCGCGCAAAATAGTTTCAACACATCCTTCAATAATGACAGGATGCACTTTGTTTTGCAATGAAACTTTGGTTAATGAAGTGCCACCATATGCGATGCATATCGATCTGCGGAGTCAGCGTCGTGCGTTGTCTATGCAATCTGCATGTATTGGGCATAATCCCTCACTCCAGGCTATGTTTTAGTAGCCCAAGCACATACGAACATGTATTCGTTTTCGCCTAGATATGCTTTGAAGTCCGGATCTGGAATTCAAGCTTTTGCCGTCGAATTCACTGAAAATGAATAGTCTGACTTGACGCCGGGACCCCTTGCGTCCGCCATTTCGGCAGCCGCCGCAGAGGTGTGCGCGCCGCAAATTTCCGCAAGCGTCAAAGATCGCGATTAGCTAAGCGGCGCTTCCCTGGCTGCCCGGCGAAAAGCCTAGCGGACGCAAGCCCAGCGTCAAGTCAGCAGTTCCACCTACTGACAGCAATCAAGACAAGGCCAGAGCCCATTCTTGTCAACACTCAAATCGACCTCATGGTGGATTGATTTCGGCACCATGTGGTCGAATTAATGCGAGTCTCACATATACCCGGCATGGACCCGAGCGATTTCAACTACCCCAATAAAAAAACGGCTCCTTCTTTGCGGAACCGCTTGGATTGAGCCGTTTAATAAGCCTGCCCGGTAAGACTCGAACTTACGACCTCATGGTTCGTAGTCATGTATTCCTAATAACTAATAATCTCACAAGAGGTCTGAAAGCCTCGTATAGTCACAAGCAGGAGATTAGTTGTCCGCTCATAGCATCTCATAGTATACTCAAGTCAGCAAGTGTTGTGCTGACTCAGCGCTGACTAATTGAAATCCAAGGGTTCTTTCATCGGCACCTCTCAGGAGCATCTAATGATCATCATCAAAGACGTAAAGAAGCTTACCTTCATAGAAGGAAAGTCTGGCAAGCAGATTCTTTGGGATACAGATGGTAGTGGATCAGGCAATGCACTTTCTGGTTTCGGTGTTCGTGTCTATCCGTCTGGGAAGAAATCTTTTGTTCTGTTTTATCGCGTCAAGGGTCGTCAACATTTGAAAGTCCTTGGTCAGTTTGGTCCACTTACACTCGACCAGGCCAGGGAACGGGCAGCTAAGGATCTTGCGTCCGTGATTGATGACAAAGATCCTCTGATGGAGCGACAGAAGGCACGTCAAGGCACCAGATTTGATGCATTCTGTGAACGATACATTAGTGGATATGCAAAGCAGCATAAGAGGTCCTGGGTCGAAGATCAGCGCCGGATAGACAAGTACCTGAAGCCAGAGTTCGGCTCGTTTAGGGTTGACGCTATCACTCGAAGTGACATTGCAAGGTTCCATGGACAACTTGGGGAACAGTACCCATATTCCGCTAATCGATGCGTGGAGCAGCTATCAAAAATGTTCAAGCTGGCTCAAGATTGGGGATTGTTGGACGAGAAGGCTACCAATCCTGCTAGCGGTATCAAGGCATTCCAGGAAGAGAAGAGAGATAGATGGGTCAACCCGGAAGAGATCCCTCGACTGGTTGAAGCAATCAATAATGAAGAGAACTTCTATGGTTCGCAAGCGATGTGGCTGTACTTGTTGACTGGTCTGCGTAAAGCCGAAGTTCTAACGCTCGAATGGGAACATGTAGATCTGACACGAAACGAAATCAAGATTCCGGCTGAAAAGAGCAAGACGAAAAGGACACACTACGTGCATTTGAGTGCGCCTGCTGTGAAGCTTCTGGATGAACTTCCCCGACAGGACGGGAATCCATATGTAATTCCTGGTGCAAAGCCTGGTCAGCATCTGGTGAATATCCAAAAGATGTGGACCCGCGTACGAAAGGAAGCTAAGGTTGAAGATGTTCGCTTACATGACCTAAGAAGGACTGTAGGCTCTTGGCTCGCCCAATCTGGTAATAGCCTGCATCTCATTGGAAGAGTTTTGAATCACTCAAGCCAGAGCACAACAGCCATCTATGCTCACTTTGCTCAGGATCATGTGAAAGAAGCTCTCGACAATCATGGGAAACAGCTACTCCAGATTGCAAAACAGGTGCCAGTGACGTTCAAGGATCGAGAAAAGGAGGAAGAGAGTTAGCAAATTCTGACGAATTTGCCCTGTCTAGGTACCGACAAAACTGACAAAAATATTTGATAGGTATGCATTACATTGCCGACGGCAATAATTCTATGAAAGTAATTAGGAAACTAAGGTAACAAAGGCAGAAAAGCCAACTTGTTAGCGTTTCGCGAATCGCATTTAGTTAGCGTAAAGGTAAGAAAGTCTATCCATGAGCGTTTTGCTAAAAGGAGGAAATGATTTCGGATAAGCGTTTCTTGTCTCGCTAGTTAACAAGTGAATTGTCCAGGGCTCTCTGATTCTAAAGACTGCACCGCAGATAGTGACTATCGCCGACTTGCCCTGGGCGGTTGTTTTGATGCGCCAAGATAATTGCTCATACGAGCAAGGAGGTTTCATGAAAATCGAAATCGTACGAGACGACGCCGTCGTTCTCTCGCGGAGGGCTGAGTCATGAAGCTTGTTGTTGGATCAATTTCTGTCGCCGAACTCTGCGACATCTATATTGAGTACTACGCAAGGCTAAACAAAAAGAGCTGGAATACCGATGAGAGGCGAGTCCGCCGGTACATCATACCTATCCTTGGCGCACTGTCCTTGGATGAAGTGACACATGCCCATATTTGTGAAATATACTCGACCATTGGGAAATCTCGTCCGTCTGAGGCCAAGCGCGTCCGCGATCAGCTCCACAAGATGTTCGAGTTAGCTAAGGAGTGGGACTACTTGTCAAACGATGCGGTGAACCCCGCAAAGAAACTCGATGACGACGATTTTCAGGGTGCGAAAAAGACTATTACAGCAATCACTTTGAACGAAGCTTGGCGCGACTATTCCGATGCGCGCGATCTGAAGAGAGCGACGTACCTTGATTACGTAAACAAGCTCAAGAACGTGGAAGATTGGCTCGATCTCGACATGAATCAAATTTCAAAGGATATGGTGGAGCAACGCCACAGGGAGATGAGCCGCCGGGCGCCAATGCAAGCAAATTACACGTTTCGGGTAATCAGAACCATCTACAATTTTGCAATCTATAAATATGAAGTCGACGGAGAGCCGGTGATCAAGCAGAATCCGGTAAAGAGGCTCTCCCAGATAAAAGCATGGAACAGGGAGCGAGCGCGTACTAGACATGTACCACTGCATAGATTGAAGGACTGGTTCGGGAGCGTCCTGATGCTAGACGCTTTGGTCATGCGGGACTATCTAATTGTGCTTCTCTTCACTGGTATGCGCCATGCGGAAGCAGTCACGCTGAAGTGGGATTTTATCGACTGGGAGGGTGGATATATAAATCTGCCTGAGACCAAGAACGGGGAACCACATACGCTACCAATGACTATCTACCTGCGAGAGCTGCTCCGAGAAAGGTACGCGAATCGAGCAAATGAGTACGTATTTCCCGGAGGCAAGCCGTTTAAGCCGAAAGGACATATGCTGTCGCCGTACAAGGCGATCGACAGAGTTATCGCATCAACCGGCATCAAATTCAGTCCTCATGATCTACGCCGGACGTTTAACATCATTGCTGAAGACGCTGGTATTGATGAGTTCACTCGTAAACGGCTCCTAAACCACTCACTTCAAGATGTGACCGGACGGCACTATTCGGTGAAGAATCCAGAGCGTCTAAGAGGACCAATGGAGCTGATTTCAAGCCACGTTCTGAAGCTCGCAGGTCTGCTCGAATGAATAATAAAACGATGAAGCTAGTCGTCGGAGACGACGAACATGGAGATTCGTCGAAGAACGCAATCACGTTGCGCCAGGTTTGGCGCGACTATCTGTTGGTGCGGAGGCTAAAACCGAAAACAATCAATGTTCATTGGTCCATGCTCGAAAGGTGCGTAGGGGATTGGTTGGACCTCGATATGAACGACATAACAAAAGACATGGTGGAAATCCGGCACAGAGAGCTCAGCAAGAATCCTGCGCAGGCCAATAGCGTTTTCCGAATTGTCCGGACTCTCTACAACTTCGGCATTTGTAAGTATGAGCAAGAAGATGAATCACCAGTCTTAAAGAGGAACCCGGTGAAACGCTTATCTGCGCTGCGAGCATGGAACAAGGACAAGGCTCGGTCGGGGCACATTCCCCTGCACCGTTTAGAGGAATGGTGCTGGCATGTGCTAATGCTCAACAATTCTACGATGAGAGACTTCCTGCTTCTCCTAATGTTGACTGGACTTCGATTGAAGGAAGGTCAAAGACTAAGTTGGTCTGATGTAGACCTCGAATCGAAGGTCATTACAATTCGTGATACCAAAAATGGTACCGACCATGCGCTACCTGTCAGTACGTTGCTCGAACGCATCCTTCGAAATAGGAAGGTTAGTTCGTCTAGTCCCTTCGTGTTTCCCGGTCGACGAGGCCGTGATTGTTTGACATGGCCCTATAAGAGCATTGAGGGAATAATAGAGAGATCTGGCATTCAATTCGCTCCGCACGATTTGCGCAGAACATTCAATCTCTTAGCCGAAGAATCTGGAGTTGATTCAATCATACGAAAAAGGCTCTTGAACCATAGCTCGCAGGATGTCACAGAAAAACACTACGCGGTTCGAAATCCAAATCAGCTAAGATCTGCCATGAATGCGATCGACCGCAAGGTCCGTAAGTTGATAGGACCGCTAGCAAAACTATTCGGGGAAGATATTGGTCCATCCGACCATCGACTACTTGCTCTGTCTCCAATCGCGCGCTCTATAATTCCTTCACAGTCCGTCCCTTCGACCAGTAGTGAACTGTGTACTGAGCCTATCATTTCTCTTGGCCAGCAGTTCGTCGGCGCGCAACAGATTCTTGTCGAGGCGAAGATCATTCAAGTCCTTATCAAATCAGGTTCCGGCACCAAGAAGGACTTCTATCGTAAAATTGGCGCTTGCTTTGCTGTCAGTAGTTTAGAGATGGAGCGCATCCTCGGCGAGATGGTCGAGCGCAGGATCATACGTCGATATCGGCAGGAGTGGCACTGGCGGTATGAGATAACGGAGGTGGTCTAAAAACTCCTGCGAATCCTAGCTTGAATGCCGACGATATTGCAGCTTTGAACGGTTTCTTCACCGATCAGTTTAATCTTGTTTCCAAATGTCAGTGGGCGAACTCTATATAGATACGCATCCAGTATAATCGTTCGATTGAACGCGGAGTCCTTATTCCTCCTCCCAAGCGGGAGCACGTCTTATGTCTAGAGACGCTACAAGCGATCGCGCAATTCGGCTGTTTCAATTTCTTCGAGAATTGACTTTACTGCGGACTCAAACAGTCCGTACGTTGGACAAGTATGAGAAAGTTCTGTGGTTTAACGATGTGCCGGATGACGCGGACTGTTTTAGCGTGTACCGCACCGAGGCAGAGGACCGATCCGAGGTCTGGCTTGAGGTCCACCAACCACAAGTGCCTCCACCTCCGCGATTGCCGAGTTCCCTCGTCCCATGGATTGATCCCAAACAACTAGCCGACGCTTCGCTAGAGTCACCAAGTCTCAGGAACCTAGCGGTTATTGAAAAACCCGTCGCGAGCGGAGTAAATCCGAGATTTTCGTCATCGAGTGCAAACAGTGCTGATACTTCTTCGCCTGTCATGGAAGCAGACGTGAGCCAGAAAAAGAAAGGGCGCGGTGCTTGGGGCAGAGTTCGCGTGGAAACAGAGGTGATTAAACTAACTGATTCACCTGGAATCGAGTCGCTATGGCTTAGATACTTGGAGAACGAATGGAAGCCATGGGCTGACAAAGCCAGGCCCTTTGCCCCAACGCAACGCCTATATGATCAGCTATTCGAGATTCACCACACACTTCAGAAACTGGCGGAAAATTTCGAGCTGTTGCTTGGTGTGGGATGCCTCTCTTGGAAAACTTCAAAGCAACCTGTCACTCGCCACATCTTGACTGCGCGTGCAAGCATTCACTTCGACGCGAGTAGAGGCGTTTTCACTGTTGGCGCTCCAATCGAGGGGGTGAGTTTCTTACTCGAACAGGACATGCTTGAACTGTCTGAACGTCCTCCGGCACAGCAACGACGCGAAATAGATGGACTCTTGTCCGAGCTAACAAAAGATTTTTGGAACGAATCAAGGACATCGGAGTTGCTAGAATCGTTCGCCCACGCGATTTCTTCTAGGGGCGCCTTTTCAGACTCGCTGAAGCGCCCTCCGCAGCCAGATATTGAACCAGTAATTAATTTTGCGCCTGCCATCATATTGCGACAGCGTACCGACTTACATTTTGTTCGTTTGTTTGACGAAATAGTCGGTCAAATTGAAGACGGTCAAGAAATTCCGCTTGGCGTCGAGAGACTAGTCAACATTCTTGATGATGAAACGACTGTTTCCACACCTGGTGAAAACCGAGATGAAGAGCTTGAGGATGAAGAGATTTATTTCCCTTTACCAGCTAATCCCGACCAGCGCGAAATAGCCCAGAGATTGAGGACGCGTCAAGGTATTCTTGTGCAAGGTCCACCCGGCACCGGTAAATCACACACGATCGTCAATTTGGTGTGTCATCTTCTGGCATCAGGAAAACGGATTCTCGTAACCAGCCATACGCCAAGGGCGCTCAACGTTTTGAGGGACAAGTTTCCGGCTGACATGCAAGCTCTTTGCGTATCGGTAGTCGGAGATGATTCTTCCGAGTCGAGAAAGGCGCTTGAAGATTCAGTCGCTGGAATCACAGCGAAGCATAACGGTTGGAACCAGAGTCAAAACATGGCGCTGATTTATGAGTTGCGTGAACACCTGGACAATCTGCGGCGGGGCGAGCAGTGGACCTTGAATGCTCTGAGAAGCATCAAAGAGAAGGATACATACAATCATATTGCTAAATTTTCAAAGTATTCTGGAACGGCTCAGTCGATAGCTAAACAGTTGAGCCAGACCCAGTATTTGAGTTGGCTTCAAGCTTCTCCTGGTGAATCAGATGAACCACCGCTTACAAATGACGAGGCGGGAAGGCTATTGAGGCTGCTCCGAGCCTATGACGATGAAAAAGAACGCGAGATTAGTAAGCAGACGCTCTCCGAACAGGATTTGTTGAGTCCCAAAGGTCTTACGGAGATTGGCGCGAGGATCAAGGCCGCCACGAGTTCGGCTCAACAGGTCGCGGCAATGAAAGATCATGAGTGCTACGATGCGGCTACGAAGTTATCCAGTGAGGACCGGTCACGGCTTGTACGTTCTCTTGACGAACTACTTGCTTTGTTTTATCAGATTGCAAAGCGACCAGAGGAGTTCGCAAAAATAGCCGCTCGTGAAGTCATTGGCGATCATGATCGAAAGTGGCGGGAACTCTTGAGCATTAGTAAAGAACTTCTTGCCGGGCTGAAAGACAGTTATCGCGAGATCGCGCAGAAGACCGTAATCGGTATTGAGAAGCGAGACTTCCATACCGTGAAGACCCAGGCGAGTAATCTCCGCGACCACTTCTGGAGAGGCGGGAAAGCCGGATTTGGACCATTTAGGGCGAAGATTGTAAAGGAGGGTCGATACCTAATCAACGAGGTGCGTATAAATGGAGAGTTGTGTGATACCACCTCAGCTCTAGAGAAACTGATTGAATACCTGGAATTGGAATTGATTGTACAGTCACTAAAGAAAAATTGGGCAGGCATTTGCGACAATGTGCCGACCTCCCCAATTGCCGCAATTGCGACATTCCAGGATTTTTGCGAGCCGATTGACGACGCACTGCGACTCTATGATCGCATGATATCTTTGCGAGAAGAGCTAAGCCAGTTTCCTTCACTGATCGCGCCGAAGTGGGAGGATATTGAATCAATCAAGACTTTCAGAAACGTGATCGCGGCCGGAGCAGCAGAAGAGGAGATTCTCACTTGCAAGCAGCTCCTTCAGGAGTATGAGACTAAACTTCGGGCGGTTTCCACTGGCCCTAAAGCGCATCCATTCACGCTAGACCTCCTAGAATCTTTGACCAATCTTGATGAAGAACGGTATCACGCCCTCTACGAAAAAAACGTAAAGCTTCTCGCCAGCAAGGACGCACTAAAGGATCGGGAGAACTTGTTTCGGAGGCTAAAAGATGCGTGTCCAGTCCTGGCGAACCAGGTATCCAAGACGTTCAGCGAATCAAAGTGGGATGAGCGCTGCACGCAATTCGTTGAAGCCTGGAGATGGAATCAGGCGATTAGATGGATTAGTGAGCTTAGCAATCCTCAGACATTTAAGAGGCACTCATTGGATCTTGAGAAATCGCAATCGGAAATTCGGGACACGTTGCGTAACCTGGCGGGCGCTAAGGCGTGGGACCATACTTTCAAAAGGTTGACTGAAATCCAGCGGCAACACCTTGTATCTTGGTCGATGGCTGTGAGGAGAGTCGGAAAAGGAAAAGGGAAGTATGCTGAGAAGCATAGACGCGATGCTCGCTTCCATATGGATCAGTGCAGAGGAGCAATTCCCGCTTGGATTATGCCAATCCATAAAGTCGTCGAAACCGTTCGCCCTGGTCGGGATGCATTTGACGTGATTATTGTGGACGAAGCAAGTCAATCAGGGCCCGAAGCGCTTTTTCTGCTTTATCTCGGTAAGCAGCTTGTGGTCGTGGGAGATGACAAACAGATTAGCCCAGACACTGTCGGTCTTGATCGATCAGATGTCGATGCTTTACGAGATCAGTTTCTGAAGGACATTCCGCATAGCGATGCGATTGGTATTGAGCATAGTTTTTTCGACCAGGCAAAGATACGTTATCGAGGAAAAATTCGACTCAAAGAACACTTTCGTTGCATGCCGGAAATTATTCAGTTCTCAAACAACCTTTGTTATTCAAGCGATCCATTGATTCCACTGAGGCAGTATGGAGGCGGGCGAATAACCCCGGTAGTAAAAACGACCTACGTACCGAATGGTTATGTCGATGATAAGTCGACTAGGCCGGTCAATATACCGGAGGCTGAAGCAATTCTGAACGAAATAGGCAGAATTTGCCGTGACCCTGCATATAGTGGCAAAACGATTGGTGTCATTAGCCTTCTGAACACATCTGGTCAAGCGAAATACATTGACAATGAGCTCCGAAACACGGACAAATACGTTTCAAAAGCGGAGTATCAGGATCGTCATATCAGAGTTGGCGACGCTTACGAATTTCAGGGTGACGAGCGCGATATCATTCTTCTTTCGATGGTGTCTGCCCCAGTAAAAGATGGACGAGTTTACGCGATGACTGCCGACAAGGACGAGAGAAGATTCAATGTTGCAGTCAGCAGAGCTCGCGATCAACTTCTTCTATTTCACTCGGTCAACTTGAGTGACCTAAATACAAAGTGTATTAGGCATCGCTTACTCTCATATTGTCTGAATCCACATGTTGAGACATCCGCAATTGATGGTATCGATCTGGCGGAACTAAGGCGCCTTCTGCGCGACGGCTATGAATTACAAACTGCACCACCGAAGCCGTTCGATAGTTGGTTTGAGGTGGATGTCTTCATCAGAATTGCCGAGCGAGGTTATCGAGTCTTGCCACAGGTCGAGTCGAACGGCTTCATAATTGATTTGATCGTTGAAGGAATACGAGGACGTCTCGCGGTTGAATGTGACGGTGATATGTGGCATGGTCCAGACAAATATGATGCGGACATGGCTCGGCAGCGGGATCTTGAACGATGCGGGATGCAGTTCTGGCGCGTTCGTGGAAGTGCTTTCTACTTTAATCCAGACGATGCACTAGAGGACCTCTGGAAAGTTCTTGGACGAATGGAAATATACCCTGCAGCAGAGGATACTGCGGACAGGACAGAAGCTCAGCCAGAAGACGAGAACTTCACATACCCCGAAGATGATAGTGGCGATTTACTTGTCGCCAGCGATGTTGATCGGTAGATACACTCAAGCATTCTCGATGAAGAATCAAACAGACTCATACAAAATGTCAATTTCTGTCGGTAATGAAAATTATCAACTCAGAAAGCCGAACGACGTCTTTCGAGGACTTGTCCACAATATCTCGTTTCTTGAACCACTGGCACGGCTCGCCACAATGATACTAACAACCTGCCGAGAGTCTGAATCCTGCTGGCTCTATAGCGAAGAATTTCAGGATGGCATCGAATACGGTGGCGCCCTTACGAGCGAAGATGTTAGGTTTATTGAAGAGAATCGAGAGCTAGTTATCGAGTTAGTCAAGGACGTACAGCTGGAAGCAAGTCGAATATCAATGCGTGGTCCCGCTACCGCCTATACGATACTGACAGAGTGGATCGAGTCAGACTCAAATGTGGGTGGACCCCGCTTTCACCTGGCACTGCTCCTCGCCTCAACGCTTGGACAGTACTTGAGCCGAGACGAAAATATTCCCATAAAGACTCTGGAACCGTTGCTAAAGCGTTTCAATGAGGTCCTCACTAAAATACCGTTGGAGAGTCTGAGTCTAGACGGAGGGAAAGAGGCAAAGCCTGAGGATAGTATCTTCGACTCGTATGTTCCGACCGGAGAAATTGAGAACGACTCGACATCACCGTATATGGGCGAGCACGGCAAAAGCTTACTTCGTACTTCGTTTTGTGGAATGCTCGATATACTCGGATTTGTTGAACGAACCCGCGAGGCAATTGCAAACAACCAGCAGGAGTCTCTCTTCTCCTCTCTCTCAACTGCACTCAGTCGTGCAACGCTCCACATAAAACAAGCGCCAGTACCACTCTCATGGGTTGAAGATACTAAATCTTTTTGGAGCTACAAATTCTTCACTGATAACGTCGTCATTGGCTATCCAACGAGCCTCGACACTTCCTTTGGAGAATCCGAACTTGGTCGACTAATAGAAATGGTCGGAACCTTCCAACTCGCAATGGTTCTAGCTGGGTTTCCTGTACGCGGCTCGATTTCTTATGGACAGCTCCATCTAGGCGACGACGTAGTGTTCGGAGATGCGCTAATTACCGCTCACGATCTTGAATCTAAGGTAGCTAGGGATCCAAGAGTGATTCTTTCACCGGAGTCAGTGATTCTTCTCCAAAAACATTTGAGCTTCTACGGAGATGACTTCTCCGCTCCGCAGAATAGAATGCTCCTCAAGGATGCCGATGGACAGATATTTGTAAACTACCTGTATCTAGCACTCGATCTTAACAGAAGACGGGCCTACTGGGCGGACATTGAAGCTCACAAAGCTCAGATTGAGAACGGTTTGGTCGAATACAGAAATAGTCCGCGAATCTGGTCGAAGTATTTCTGGCTCGCGAACTACCACAACTTTTTTTGCACCGCCTTCGTCGAGCAGTATCATAGCGAGCTCATTGACAACCTGTTGATCGACAGCAGCCTAGCCGTCTCGCAACCAGAACGAATTATCACCCATAACAGGAAGAGCCCAGATGAGTGACTTAGCAAAGGATATGATTATCAATCTTGAACAAGCCGAAACAGATAACTTTAAAGCCAATGCCGAAGAACTCGTCGCATGGGAGCTGCTTGATGCCTGGTGGAAACTATCTGATTGCTTTTGGCAGCTAATTCAGAAGCAACTGTCTGAGATGACTAACGATGAAGTGATTGCCATATCCAATTCACTCCAACTTATAAGGCAGGATGTTTTGAAGGGAATGGTCAATCTGGTCAAAGGCTACATAACTGATTCAAGTTTTCAATTTCGACGAGTGATTGAAACTACGGCGAGTATCGTACATTTGATGAAAGGCGCTGAGAAGAGCGCCGTTTGGAAAAATGTAGTCGAAGACGATGGCATCGAGTCGTATGTCAAGGAATTTCCAGCGTACAAGCTGGTATCGAAAAACCTGACTGCTGAACTCAAGTCTCAATACGACTTGTTGTGCTTGCTTGTCCATCCTTCAGCAATGGCGATGAGCTCCCGAGCTATCTTTGTTTCGGGCGGCCATGAACTCCAGGTTTTTGATGTAAACGGAGATTCCGACATACCGAAACTTAGAAAGTACTTTCTGATGCATCTTTCTATTTTGCACAACTGCTTGCTTAGTCTGGTCGAACGGTTTCGCAAGTCTGAGAATTTCGACGATGTGAAGTGGCAAGAGGAATTACGCAGGTACGAGTCCATGCGAAGATCCATATTGAAGCACCTTATAGATTCTCGCTTGATTCCACGACCGGGAGAAGACACGATTGGGTGATACAGCGCACGGTGGATCGACCCATGGAGAACACTGCTACTTTCGAGGCTGAGTCAGAGCTTGCCACTACCAGCAGTGACATTGTGGTCAATTCGGATCACTTTGAAACGTCCAACTTCCAAATCCTGAGAAGGAGGCACTCGAAGAATACTTTTTCTCACTGAATCTTTCAAAACCCGATTGCACTAGGTGGCAAAAGCGTTTTCGTCACCTTCAGAGTTTCAGTACAAGCATGAATCGTGTTTGTAGAAGCTGGTAGGATCAGGTCTTTAGATGAACATACTATCCAAATTTTTCTTCCTCGCGGGAGCTGACGCCAAATGTATCGACCAGATGCGGTACTCGAATTTGATGAAGCATTAATGATGAATCCAGATGATCCGTCCAATGAATTGATGTTGGCCGAGGATATGGCGCTCGCGAGAGCCCTAGCCGAGTACATGATCGAACATGTATATGGAGTCCAGGATTATCCCGCATATCGGTTGGGAGATTCGACCGTCGTTGCCTTCAATCTCTGATTTCGGCGATAGAATCACCGTATCCCGTCGGTCGACAGTGCAAACAGATAACAATCTCGATCGAGAGTCTCTGTCATCTCACAAGCGCAACCAGCCACTCTAGCCTGCGCCATTTTTGACCTGTTATTATTGAGTGCGAAAAAGCGCGAATGATGGCATTCTAAGGATGACAGAACCAGACATTTGGAACTCTTGGCGGCCTGCCGATTGGACGCGAAGTGATGACTATCCGAACGCCGAAGCGAATCTGGGCCCGGAACGGTGGGCGTGGGAGTTCTTGCGTCGGAATGCTGATTATCAAAACGACTGCAAGAAAGCATTCTTAACAGTCTCGGATAAGCAAAAAGAGGTTGCACTTCGAATAGGCATCATATTCGATACCGACGTAGACGAGGACCTTCGCTCCAAATTACAAAACTATGGCCTAGAATGGTTTATTATGCCGTTCCACAATGAAACGTCGATAGCATTTACGAAACGGAATATCGTCAGCGTGCAGAGATTCAGGGGCGAAGAGCAAAGAGCGATAGGCTCTACAGATGGTGTTACCGTAAATTGCAATTTCATTCCGCTTTATCCGAAAAGTGATAATGAGCTTGTCTTCAAAGTCTACCTTGATAGAGACATTGACCAGCAGCTACATGAGCTAAGGCACACGATTCACCGGGCGAAAGATTTGCTTCCCGCGACTGTGACGCAACGGTCAATAAGAGTCGAGGGAAAGAAGTTTCCAACCTACCTACAACTACTTGATGCATTCTGGAGTGGCGAAACAAAGATACCGCAAATTGCGCGGAAGCTCGCTCAGACACTAGATCCAACGATGTCAGATCGGGATGATGACTACTTTGACAAGATGGACAGACTTGTCAAAAGGTTGGAAAAAGGAGCGTCCAGAGCCAGGACCCTTTCGGAGTCGGGATATCTGTTATTGCTCTAATCAAATCCTGAAGCCTATCTACGATGGTATCCGATGTCGCGACGCGTCCCGAAAATTACGGGCGGAGCATTTTTCGGTGGCGCGAAGCTCGATTTCCCACTAATGTTCTCTGGTGGCAGCAGATTGTTGTTGCCGTAATCAAGTAATTAATGCTCGCGTTCATTGCAATTCCACTAGCCAGGTTTGGCTGCGGGGCTCGGCCTGTGCGTGCAAAAGGAGAAGACAAGTGACAGGTAAAAAGACAGGTAAAATGATTCCGATCTCTCCTCAAAAGTCCGCATCAGCAGAAGCTCTTGAGAGGAGGCTAGCGGACGCGGAAGAGGTTTTACGCGCTCATCTAGGACTACCGGAATGGAAACGCCCCCCACTGGAAGTAGACGAGAAGGCACTTTCCGCCATTACTGGAGACAAAGTCGCACAATTGCGAGCCCAACGTCACTTAGGCACTGGTATCTACCATTTTTCCAAAAGAGGTCGAAGAGTGTTCTATGACTGGCGAGCTGCCGTTCGCGCATTAACAGAGCAAAGCACCGCGGGCAATGCTGGAGGCACATAAACGCCATGAATAAATTCGAAGAGAGAAACACTCAAGAATCCACAAACACAGCAAAGCAGACCGGTTTAGTTGAAATGCTCGTATTCGTAGTTGATAAGTTGCCGACGTGGGAGTCCGCTGAGGTTATATATAGCGAGGACTTCATCGAAGGGCTACGTCAAAAAATAGCAGTTGCCAAATCCTTAGCTAAGAGGCTTAGGCACGTCTCGCAAGAAGAGCTTGATCTTGCCATGGAGCTCGCTCAAGGGGCTCCTGTCTCTGGCAAATGAAATTTGAGCAGCCAAAGTTTTTACAATGGATATCTGATGTACACCGGAAATAATGCGGATCAGAGGGCGAAACTGATGAGGTGTTCGAATTTTGAGGGCTTTTTGAGGTTGTTCGAGCCCTCAACTAAAAACATTGGCGCACAACGGTTTTCGAATATTGAGGTTGTTTTTGAACAAATGAGCGATGAAAATTCTGGCGATACTAAATTTAGTGCTCACTTGCTGATTCGAGATTGCATGTGCCGTTACATTCAGGTAAAATTCACCGCCCAGTTGGCACGGAGTGTCATGTGGGCGACTAAGCGCGACCGCGACATTCAAATTCAAGTAATCCCTCGACGAGTTGACCAGTGTTCGCCCGGCTGTTCGTATTGCCTCACCGAGAAATCTTACCCTGACATCTCTCATTAACTCATCCAAGATCTTACCATGACATCAG
>JAIERK010000072.1 GCA_019746975.1 Candidatus Obscuribacterales bacterium | reverse complement strand
AGAAGACGCACCGACAACCGTCATTAAGCCCCCTATCGGCGAAGCGACAGACGCTGACGGTGGAGAAACAGAAGCCCTTTTCCAGGCGCACAAAGATCAACTCGAGGACTTTTTCGGACCACAAGAGTCAGGAAAGTCTGATTCTTCCGGCTTTTTTGGTGAAGAACAGGGCGAGTTCGATTTCTTCTCCGGCCCAGCTAATCCGGCAGCTCGTAGAGCTCAAGTGTTGGATGAGCTTGAAGAAAGAAAAAAATCAGAAGAAGCTCAGTCTGCCGCCGCGGTACAATCGGACGCGGCCATCGCTGAAGCGCAGCCGCAACCCGGGCGCGCAATCGAGTCGAGTGGTGTTCAAGAGAGACCGCGAGTAGCGATACCAAAGAGCATTACGCAATCGGCAACCAAGCTGAAAGTAACACCGAATGAGAGTGGTGACGAAGAGCAACCATCCGTAAAAAGTATAGACGCGCAAAAAGACGATTCTGATGGGGACGGAGAGGGAGATTCTACATACAAACCACCCAAGCGCCGCTCCTTCAGTGGTGACGGAGGATCTGCCACGAAGGCTACTCCGGCGAAATCTAAGAAGAACAAGTCGGACGACGACGACGATGACGACGATACGATATCTAGCGATGAAAATTGGTTGGAAAAGGACGTTCGATTTTGTGGTCTGACAGTCTCACGTAAAACAGCAGCGGTGCTGGTGACACTGGGCGTTTTCATTGCGGTGCAAGTGCCGGGATGGTTCATGAGTTTCGCCAATGTCGTGTCTGGTGGTGCTGGTCCTGGTGGCAGTCCGACTCAAACGGCTCATGCTCCGACTGGTGGCGGCACTGGATTTGGCTTGCCGGGAGCTCAGTCCCCGCAAGGCATGCAACCGCCCGGGATGCTACCTGGTATGAATCCTCCTGGTATGCAACCCGGCACGAATCCTGGAATGCAATCGCAGCCTGGTGTGAATCCCGGCGCTCCAGGGCAACAACCAGCGACTTTCAGCCATGGGATACCAGTCATAGCTGGAAAGTGGATGATAGAAACCAAATGGAAAGGTCAGGTCATACCGAGCGTGCTGATTTTGAATCAGCAAGGGGTTGGATTCTCAGGTCAAGGACAGGATGGTTTCGGCACCTATGACGTCCAGTCGGGAGCGCTGTCAGCGCCCGATGTGATCCAGTTCTACAAAAAGTATGATCAGGAGTCGCGTCACAAAAACAATGCCCATAACGAATTTATTCTATATCAAGGCAAATGGATGCCTGAGGGCAAAGACCTCGTCATGGTCGGTGCATTCCGAACGCAGGAGAAGGTCGGTTCTTCATTCAGCACGCTCAAACCTCAGAAGATCATAACGCTGACCGGACCATGGCGAGCCAGACTGTCGGGCGGTGGTGCTATGGCTCAAGGTACCGGGCAGGCACAGGGACAGTTGCCCATGCCGCCAGTCGCCGTTGCACCACCTCCTCAATTAGGCTTCCCCATACCTGGTCTTGGTGGACCAAAACCGTTCGAGACTGGACCGACGGCGAAGAGCGGTCCGGATGCCGTCCGCAACTTCTTCCTGCTGATAGCGCTAGGAGTGATAGCGATCTGTGTAATCATTATCCTGTTCTCCTTGGAGCTGTTCGGACCATCCGGCAAGATGAACATCTGGGAGAAGCAGAAGTACATCCCGTCTCAGTTCCGCCCCGACCATATGAAGATGGTTCGCGAGTTGGGTCGTCCGTTGAAAGCAGGTGGCGTTCCTCTCGGACAAAGAGAAGAGTGGCGCTGGTGGACTTTCTGGCAGCCGAAGTTCTTGTCGATGCCAAATGAAATTAGAAAACAAAATCCGCACTTCCTGTTCATCGGCGGTGGTGACAAGGGCAAGACACGCTTGATGGCTTCCATGATCACGTACGACATCAAGTCCGAAGACCGAGGCGTAGTAGTGATCGATTCTGACGGTCAGCTTTGCGATCTGATCACGGAATGGATCGCTTCTCAACCGGATGGTGCTAAGTATGCCAAGCGTGTCGTCGTTGTCGATCCGACCTACAAGGCTGGCTCACTCGCGTATAACCCGCTTGAGATGCCGGATGACGGTGACCTACAGGCTGCTGCCTCTGCTATCGTCCACGGCTTCAAGGCTATCTACACTGAGCCCCCAGGCGCTCAGAGTCAGTGGAATCCTCAGACAGCCAACATATTGCGTAACGCCGCCTTGCTATTGATGGCGAATGGAAGAACCCTTGTAGATCTTCCCAACCTCCTCCAGGACAACGATTTCCGTGACATCATGTTGGAAACGGTCGAACGCAAGAAGTCCGAAAAGACCGAGTACAATTCCATACTCGAGCAGTGGAACCAGTACAAAAAGCTGGCTAGAACAGATCAGTGGATCACCTGGGTCGAGCCTATCCTCAACCGAGTTGGACCAATGCTTTCGGACGGACGTATTCGACCAATCCTCACAAAACCAGTGAGCGATCTCAAGTTGAAAGAAATTATCTTGAAGAAGCGAATCCTTATAGTTAAGGTTCCGCAGGGTGAATTGGATCAGAACGCCAACCTGTTGGGAAGCCTTCTTGTCACAGGTCTACAGCAGGCTGCTATGTCGCTTGGCAAAGGTAAACATGTCGAACGACCAGTCTCACTGTATCTTGATGAAATGGACAGCTTCGTAGAGAAAGAGACTATCGAAAATATCAGCTCCGAGACGAAGCGATACCAGATTGCTTTCATTGGCTGTATAAAAACGCTTCAGCATCTGCCCGAAGACTATCGTAACCAGCTAGTTATCAACATGGGTACAATGGCAATCTTCGCACTTTCCAAGAAAGACGGAGACATGCTCGGTCCACAGATGTTCCGCGTGGATGGTAGGAAAATCAAGCACCAGACGATTCAGAACTTCTTCAACAAAGTCAATACCTCTCCACAGTTCGAGCTGATCATGGACGAGGAAAAATTGAACATCGACCGTATCGTCGGTCAGGAAGTTCAAACATATTTCCTGTATCGTGTTGGTACTGTTGCTGGTGTCTTTAAATTGAAAGCCTTCGATTTCAAAGACATTCCGGAAAGAAAGATCAACAAGAAATTGGTTGAGAAGATGCACGCCATCTCGGATAGCTTTGATGACAAAAAGAAGGGAAAGAAAGACAAAGATGGCGACGCCGAAGAGTGATATTAGTCTGTCGAGGTGACTTCCAAAGTGGGGCTGCTGATTTGCCAACAGTGTGGTGTCGTCCTCAGACAACGCGTCCGCGCCTGCCGTGATTGTGGTAGCCCACTATCTCGCCATTCTCCAACGCTGATGCCGGTCTTGCTTGCTGGACGGAGCACTACCAACACTCCTCAAGCGCTGAAGCCGGAGCACGATACGCTTCTTGTAGAACGAGTCGTCACCAGGTGTAAGTTCAACGAGGCAATGTCGGCCAAGCCGCTGCGCTTTCATGGGAGCAGAGCTTTCCTGGAACCTGAGGGCGGTCAAGAAGGTGGTGCACCGAGCACACCGGAAGGCGCTTCAACTCCGGGTTCTGGAAGCTTCGTCGATAGCGGCGAACGGAGCGTCGGCGTCCCGCCGGCACCGAGCGCGCCGGAAAGTGCTTCAACTCCGGGTTGTGGAAGTCCTGCCGACAGTGGCGAACGGAGCGCGGGCGTCCCGCCGGCACCAAGCACGCCGGAACTCGCTTCAATCCCGGGTTCTGGAAATCCTGTCAACAGCGGCGAAAGGAGCCCGCCGGCACTCCGTTCCGAATCGGTTGTGGGAAGGCTGCGCGACCCGGCAAACGAGGATTTCTTTGCCGACACTATAGCGACCCAACCAAAATCAGCACCAACAAGTCAACCATCTCTTCAGTCATCGACAGGATTGAGCGAACAAAAATCGGAATCTGCCAAGGCCCCGGAGGGCTCCGTAATGGACAAAACAAAACTGCTCCGCAATGCACCTTTGCCATCATTTATGGTGGCTGATTGGTTGTATCTGGTGGTGCAGGAGAGTGATGGCAAGACGCTCAGTGTCAATCATACGATCGAAGGCACGGAGTTACCGCCAGTCTTCGGCCTATTGCAAGGTTCCAGCGACCCCAGCATCTGTTCTGTCCAGCCACAGCCTGACCATACCGTATCGCTTTCCGGTTCTACAGCATTTATTGATGCTGATGATCACGTCCAACCGAGCGCCGCCCCGGATCAATCAGTCAATATTGACAGCCGACTCGCATTCGAAGATGGTCTCGGTCGCGTGGCGGCAATCAGACTGCAGGGCGCGCTCACCAAGAGTGGAGTAGTTGGCTTTGAAGACCCAGAGAACAGAGAAGAGTTTCGGCGCAAGTTTACCCGCAAGCCCAATAGCTCAGCCGAGGAAAATGCTGCAACTGCCGAAAAGACAGTTGAGGCCGTGACCGCTGAAGCCGATAAGCAAAAGGAAGAATCCAAACAAACAAAGAAAAGTCAAAAGGGTCGCATGGGACCGGACAAAGTCGACTCGCGTGCATCGGAAGCGCCGAAAAGGAAAAATCCACTTGCCATGGTTGGGGCGACGATTGGGATTCTTGGCGTCGTGGCTGTCATTGGGTTTATCCTCATAAGCAAATTCGCTTCTTCAACCGACAGCGCACAGTCTCCGGGCGGCATTCCGCTTAATTGGCATATGAGGCTATTGATTTCAGAACCTTATCAGGCGATCTTCCAGGAATTTGATGTCGCCGTTGCTAATGATTCCGAGGCTGTCATATCCGGTAAAGGTACCGACCAGTTGGGCTCCTACACTATCTCAGGTGAAGTCGTGGAGGGTGTAAAACTGTCTCTGCAGAAGCAATATGACCAGGGTTACGAATGGCCGATTATGTTTAGCGGTCGCATGGAGAAAGGCCAAAACGGCAGCTTTGCGACCGGAACATTCGTCTGGCGCCGCAGCAACTCCGAAAGAATAGAAGGGACCTGGGACGCTTCGAAATTGCAATCGGGGTGGCTGCCAATAGTGGACGGAATTGAGCAATTGGCTCCAACCGACCGGAATAGGAGTGAAGATCGTACTGATTCAAATCGATTATCAGCCGCCAGTGATGAATCGTGAGCACAAACTTGCCTGGATTGAATTCGACTTTGGCGAGGGCATATAACCGACAGGACTGTTTTACGTCGCGCACGTGTATAGTTAGAGTAGAGCCGTCTCGGCGCCCACATCTCTGTCCGCTTAACAGCGAGGCAAAACAGGAAACCTCATGGTGACTACGCCAAGTAATCGCAACATCTGGGAAGAAAAAATTGCCGATCTTCGGCGATACGATCTGGACGATCTTGATCTCAAGCCATTTGATGGTGCTCAGCTTCATAGCTGGGCGATTCCAGATCTGACATTCGTAAGAATTGATGGTGTTCTTCGATCGTGGGACATCGAACGCGAGAGGAATCAACAGCAGCAACAACCGCAGCAAGACCAGGATCCAACAAAGCCGCCGAAGCGCATGTATCTAATGGAAGATGCTCTCACCGGTCTGCACAGCCAGAAAGCCAATCTATCTTTTGTCGTCTTGGGCAACAAGCAAGGCGTCAATTACTACATGGGCGTATCGCTACCAGGCGATAGCAATAATGGAGACAATGCTAACGAAGCGAACATGGTTTCGTATACAAGTTTGCGTTCGATTCTGCACAGCGTGTATAACGGCGTTGATATATATGAAAAGCCGTTTACGTCCGATCAGATGAAGCGCATGGTTGATCCACTCGCCGTGCATACGGGGGTTGTCACCGGCATTCCGGCGTTGAAGTCCACCGCCGGTGATACTATGGAGTCGGAGCAGATCGAACGTCTCGCCAACGGACTGCAAGGGCATGATTTCGGATTTCTCGTATTGTCTATTCCGATACCAAATCCGAAAGTCAACCGAGAAGAGATGATCGTGGTTGACCAGATCCAGCGCGCTCAGGAGAACGAAGACCCTGAGAAAAAACGCAGAATCAAGTATTATCTCGAGCTGCAAGACTCATATTTGAAACATGTTCAGCTCGGTATTGCGGTGGGTCATTGGCTTACTGCAGTCTATTTCTTTGCACCGGATCGATCGGTATTCGTCAGGTTGCAGTCGTTGATACGAGCGACATATGTTGATGAAACCAGTCGACCTACTCCGTTGCGCACCCACGAGCTCAAGGGCTTGCAGCCTCATGTGCAGAGCTTCGGTCTGTTGCGCAACAAGCGCAACGACGAAATCTTTCAGGAGCTTCTGGAGTATAAATTCCTGACGCCACTCAACTCACGCATGGTTTCTGCATTTGTACACTTGCCCAAGCGGGAGATGCCTGGATTCCGAATCAGGAGGTCGGCGGAATTCTCGCTTGCACCTATTCCTCCGAAAGACCCAACACGGACAATAGCGATTGGCAACATTCTCGACCGTGGGATGGACACGGGCAACCTCTATTATCTTGACGTCGATGCGATGCAGAAGCATACCATCGTATGTGGTGTCACAGGCGGAGGTAAGACGAATACTTGCTTTTACCTCCTGGGACAGCTATGGAATTACAAGATTCCGTTCATGGTTATCGAGCCGGCTAAATCGGAATATCGGCACATGATGCTGATGTCCGAGACGTTCAAAGGGATAGGGCAGGCCTTTTCGCTAGGTGATGAGACGGTGTCGCCGTTCCGCCTGAATCCTTTCGAGATCATGAAGGGAGTAAAGGTTCAGACTCATCTCGATGCATTGAAATCAGTATTTAACGCTAGTTTTGAAATGTATTCGCCGATGCCGCAGGTGCTGGAACGGGCGCTCAACGAGATCTACAACGTGAGAGGTTGGGACCTCGTCAACAATCGCAACCGACGCCTTCCTCCGGGCGTAGAGACGGGCGATCCAGATTGTCCTCCGGAAATCTATCCTACGATGAAGGATCTGTTCGAGATCATAGATCCAATTGTGGAAGGATTCGGATATTCAGAGAGAATCGGACCAGACGTGCAAGCGGCTTTGAAAGCTCGTATCGGCTCTTTGCTCATTGGTGGTAAAGGGCAGATGCTCAACACTCGGCGCTCGATTCCGCCCGAGGCGCTCTTCAAGAGACCTACTGTGATTGAACTTAAGATGGTCTCTGAAGACAGCGAAAAATCATTCTTGATGGGAATGCTGCTCGTCTTCCTGTACGAGTATCGTGAAGCTCTTGGTCCACACGACAATCTTCAGCACGTGATGCTTATCGAAGAGGCTCACCGCTTGCTGAAGAACGTCCCGACTGCTCAGAGTGGTGAATCTGCCAACCCGGCAGGTAAGGCTGTAGAATTTTTCACCAACATGCTTGCAGAAATTCGAAGCTACGGTCAGGGATTCATTATCGCTGACCAGATTCCCAACAAACTCGCACCGGAAGCGCTGAAAAACACCAACCTCAAGGTTATGCATAGAATCGTCGCCGTTGACGACCGTGACTCCATGGGTGGTGCGATGAATCTCGACGACATCCAGAAGCGGCACGTTACCGCGCTTGGTCAAGGTCGTGCAATTGTTTATGCTGAGAAGATGGAGCAACCGTTCCCCGTACAGATTATGTTTGATAAGACAAAAGAAGTGCCACCACCGAGGACACCAGAGGAATCGGACGAAGTGGTCAGGCAGGCGATGAAGAGCCTGGACATTGTCGGAAAATTCGATCGACACCTCGGTTGCCGATTCTGTCTGCACCGGTGTGACTCGACCATTCTCGATACCGCGACACCTGTCGCGGATGATACGCTGTTTCGCCAGGTGTACAACAGATACATTCTTTCGACATTGAAGGATCTTACGCAGCTCGTGCACTTCCGTGCTCAAATTATTCACGAGATTCAGCGCGTAATCGGTGGTCGCGCCAGGACAGGCAACATCACCGGTATCACCTGGTGTGTTCTGACTCAGGCGACCGAAAGATATTTTGAACGGAAAGGAGAAGAGAACTACTGGTTCTACGATCAGGTAAGAGAGCAGCACATGCGCTGGCTCAACCTGTTGCGTCCTGCATTCCAACCCACCGAAGTCAACAGAAAGCTCGATATCAACGTGCTGAGACAGTGGCGTGATGATTTCATAGAATTGCACAAGCGCGACCAGGGACCGCTTCCTACTTGTGGTCCGTGTACCTCCAAATGCCTCTATCGATTCGAGGTATCGGAGGTGGTGCGCGATCCGAAAATCAAGTTTGACTTCAACTCGTCCATTAACAGAAAAGACACGCCTGCATCGGATTCAGCCGCCTGGTTCTGTCGACTGTTGACAGAGCGACTCGTCAGTCAGGGAGACGTAGATCTCGCCTACTGTCTAGCCGCACACCTCATCAAAGATCAACAATTGTCGACGGATGCTCAGTTGGTTCTTCTCCACAAAGTCAGAACCGCGCTGGAGAACTTCCAGAAGGAGTCTGAAGACGGTGGTGAAGGGGAAGGCGGTGGAGTTCCGGGTTAATCTCCGGAGCTATTGGTTGACCCTCAAGACCTACCGACAGAATCATGAACTCTCAGGGAAATCAAGCCAATTCAAACGATCCAAATCAGGACGATACCGATCAGGAATCGTCGGGAAGCGCTTCGTACGGTACTACCAGTGATGAGGAGCATTTCACCGAATCGATCAGTTTCGCAGACGAGTTGGGCGTGAAAGACTTACGTCAGCCGCTACGCGATAGTCGTGGAAAGGTTTTCTCTGCTGCAGGTCGCAATGCACCAGTAGCTGAGTTCACTTCGGAATTCCTCGTACTGCATCCACCAGACAAACCCTTCCAAGACGCAGATGAAGGTCCTGCCGAAGAGATCGTCGTGATGATGGATGAAACCGGCGTGCTCGTTGATAGCTTTGGTGTTCGAAAGAATATTCCTGGTGCTAAATTCGAGGGCAGGCAATTGTTTTGTTTCTGGGAACAGAAGCCCGGGACATATAAGCATTACGCCGTGTTTTTCGACGAAGAGGGTAATCACCATTACTTGACCGTCGAAGGTGAACGCATCACAGTTGACATCGTTTATAAGCTCCGTAACATGACGCATGATGGCGAGCTAACCAGATTCAAGGAACTTACTCCGGAATAACGGACGATCGCTTCTTGATGAATGAGCTCCGTTTTCGTACAGGGTCTATTTCGACATCGAATCAATCCTGATGCCGGTTTGTCAGCGTTTATGTTGCCACTACAGGCGGTGCAAACTATGCAGATACTTTCTTGCCGTTCAGGAAGTTTTCGCAGTATGACTCCCAGTTGCGTGAGATGTCATTCTGGACCATGGCTTCGAGGGCTGCGCTTGGCAGATCGACTCTCAGGGATTTCGTCTTGCCTGTGAGACTGTATTCATGCCTGACGGATTTCTCTCCAATTTCGTAGGCGAGAACTGCGACCCACTTGTCGTCTTTTTGCACTTCGAGTTGCAGGCGAATATTGCGCTTGTCTCCTCTTTGCGAGTCGAGTTGCAGGAGTCGGCAAGTCGGGCTGAACGGAACAATCGTCCTTTGCACCTTCATCTGTGCACCTGAAATGTCTTGTGGATCACCAGTAGGAATGCCACCATCTGTGATTGGATCACCTGTAACGACTGATTCGCTGATGGGACTGCCTGAGAGGGATTTACTATCCCGTCCATGCAAATAGGATATCGATTGCATAAGGCTTTCCGATGCACTCGAGTTGTCGCTGATCGGTGGTTTGGAGTTGCCATCGACTACTACTGTATCTGCGTGCAGATCTGGGTCTTCGAGTTTTGCAGTGATTTCTTCGGCTCGGCCTTTCGGTGTCGTAATGGGACTGAGGCTACGTGTGATTTCTGAATCGAGATCCGGATCTGTTGCGCTGGCAGCTACGGCAGGCTGCCCCGGTTGTCCTTTTACGACAACGGTACTGTCGTCGTTGCTATGAATACCGAGATCTTGCCCTGTCGAGACGTACGGCTTGTTGCCGCCGGTATTGACCATGCCTTTGCTTTCTTCGATTCGTGAGTTCAGGCGCTCTTCATCCGATGTAGAGACGCCGCCGCGATTTCCAGTTGTGACTACTGTCGGCTCTTCGCCTGTGATTACAGACTGATCGTCTTTGGTGACGATTCCTGGCTTCTTCTCTTTTGGCTCGACAGTGCTAGGTTCGTCCTTGGTTTGCACACCTTTCGATTTCTTGGACTTCACAACGGTCAAGACTGTCTTTCGAGCAGTGGTATCGGTTTCATTCTCGAAGATGTGTCCACAGGATGGGCAAATACTCACACCTAATGGGAGAGTCTGCTTGCAAGAACACTTCTTGGTTGACCAGGACGAATCTGCTCCGTTGACCCAGGTCGAGGCTGGGTGTGTTAGCACGCCGATTGTCTTTCGGAATTCGACAATCTCATCTCTGGTCGGCATAACTAATCTCGTGCCGCGCTTCAACTGCGCCTTCGGAATACCGCGCTCGTCAGTTGCTAGATCAATACCATTCTTATCTGCAAGCAAGCGCCACAAGGCGACATCGTTGAGAAGAGGATGTTTCATAGCTATGGATCTGAGCGTGTCGCCCAGTCTTACATTGTAGTGAATGTCGGTGTCGGATGACGCAGGACCAACTACGTCGAGAGCACCGAGCACTTTTTCGATGTTTTTGACACGTTCGTCGAGAGCAGCTTTGTCGGCGGCTGACATTACCGGTGGTGCCGACTCCGGCTCCGAAACCGGCATGTATTTGTTGCGCATCGCCCATTCGCGAGCCTGTCGAGGGCTTGGCAGCATCAAGGTCGTGCCTGCTTTGACGGTATAGATTACCTTCCCATCAATCTTGCTCATCGCCACTTTGGAGCGGTTGATATCGTAGATCAATAGTGCGACGCGCACATCCTTGAAGAATTTCTTCGCGATGACTTCGAGCGTCTCGCCGTACTTGACCGTGTACTTGGTTTGCCTGGTGTCTTGAGAGATAAACTCTTCTATCTTCCTCTGCTGTTCCAGCAGTTTGCGAACGCGTTCCAATTCGTTGCGGCGGCTGGTTGCAATGACTGCGTTCATAGCGTCCGAAACTTTCTTGATTTCTTCCTTGCGTTTGCGCAGGCGTTCCTCTTCTTCCTCTCGACGGCGCTCTTCATCGGCCTTCAATCTACGTCTATTTTCGAGAGCTTCCTCGACTCTTTCTTCCTCAACGGCTTCTTTGACAGCGTCTTCGTCATTTCGAGTATCGAAATCGTCGCGATTGCCTCCCGTCTTCCTGTCGCCGGACTGCTGATCGTGGTGGTGTCCACTATTCATCAGCTCTTCGAGTCTGGTTTCGATGTTGTCGTGAATACGAGTCAACTCATTGGTCAGTTGATCTACGAGGCTTCGTCTGCCTCCATCCACTGAGCTGGCCACGCCTTCGAACTCCGTGGCGTCTACTCTTGGTTCGTCGTAAACGGATTCGTCAACCGGCACATGTTGTTTTAGATCGAACTCGCCACTTTCATCTTTTTCAACGATCTGTTTGTCTGAGTGTTCGATTGGCGGGGCGACCAGTGCAATCTGATCGTCAGACATGTCTGGAGCAACAGCAGGTTGCTGAACAGGCGTCGGGTTGTAATCGCCGATAGGACGACCGGTAATCGGGTCGAGAAGGTCATTGCTTTCCGGGTCGTACGGAAGACCCGTGCGCGGGTCTACAGGCTGCCCAGAGACCGGATCTGGCGTAGGTATCGGCTGCGGATTCGGAACCGTCGGATCGCTTGGTTGAGGATCGTTGTGTGTCGGGTCTGCCGGAGGCGCTGTTGGGACGGCTGGATCCGCTGGGAGCGGATTGTTGTCGATTGGGGCAGGCTGTGGCTCTGGAGCCGGAATTGGATTCGCAGATGGGTCCGCGACCGGCGGTTGAGGAGTGACGTCGTTCGTCGGTGCTGGCAGCGTCGGCAGTGGCATCGGCGTAGCTGTGTCGTTATCAATTGACCCGGGTGGAACCGTCATTGGCGGGTCGATCATATCCGGCAGAGGTGCTGCTACTGGAGGCGTGATGAACGCGATTGGAGATGATTCGTCAACAGGGGTAGTCGGCGTGGTTATCGGAGTCGAGAAGGCGTCGGCCGGTGTGACAGGTGTCACGCTCGGTGTCGATGTTATCGGTGCAGGAACTGGGTTCCGATCGATTGGCGTGTTGTAGGAGATCGGTGTTGTTATATCGAAACTTGTTGTTGTTGTTGTTGTTGTTGTTGTTGTTGTTGTTGTTGTTGTTGTTGTTGTTGGAGCGGAGCCACCATTCATGAGGTTGCCCAGAGCACCACCTGCAGCACCAGTCAATGTATCGCCAATATTGCCTGACCCTAGACCGGGAAGTCCACCGTTGAGAGCACCGCTACCCACGTGAGGCGAGTTGGTGCCCGCGTTGACGCCGGACGAGAACGGATCTGTTGTGAGTAAACCTCCTGATGGGATTGGCACAGAACCGTTGCCAGGATCGAGGTTGCTACCGACCGGAATGCTTAGACTGCCGGATCCGAGATTTCCGATGTCGATGGTACTTCCGGAATTGCTGCTGACTGGATTGCTGGTCGGAGAACCAAGTGCTTCGCTCATAGAGCCGGCGCCGTTGGTAGGACTGAGTCCGACGGGACCGAGTGGATTGACGAGATCAATAGTACCATCGGTCGATGTCGATGAGGCGACAGAACCGAGAGGATTTGCTCCGTCAATCGCGGAGCCGATGGAACCGAGAGGATTGGTTGAACCCGTGATTGGGTTGACGGAACCTACCGGGTTGAGTGCGATCGGGCTTCCCAAGCTGCTACCATTGTCACCGGAGCCGCTGGTGTTACCAGGTCCCACGATTGGAGTGGACCCGACTGGATTGTTGAGCATAGGCAGGCCAACACCGAGCCCCGGACTCGTCGTGATACCATTTGCGGGGTCTGAATTCGCGCCGTCAGGTTGGATGTTGGCTTTGGGACCCGCGTGCGCATTGTCGTTGTCTGCTTTCGGATCGATGACGTTGTTATTGGCGTCGAAGATGTTTACGTTACCGAGTTCATCGACAACGATCTCGCCGACGAACTGAGTCAGATCACCATCAGCTGTTAGGATTGAAACCTTGCCGTCTGGAGACTGCCATGCTGAGACGCCGCCTCCATAAGAGACGAGCAGAGTTCCATCAGGCGATGTGCTGACGAGTGGTTTTTCTCCGGCAGGTTGGCTTGGTTGGGTGGTAGTTGATGGATCCTGAGTTTGAGGATCCTGCGCCGGTTGTGCCGTAGGATCTTGCGTTGTTTGTGCAGTCGGATCTTGTTGGGGATCTTGCGTCCCTACGATTTGAACGTTCGGCAGCGATTGAGTCGGATCTGGCTGTGCACCTTGACCCTGCGCATTGGCGGCGGCAGTGGCATTGGGATCCGGATCGCTGGATGACTGAATGCTCTGCTGCGTCGTACCAGTCCCGCTGATCTGACCAGTGCCCTGGGTTGGGAGTGGTGCCGCAGCGATGGTGCCAGCTTGCTGCGCGCCGGCTCCTGTTGGACCTGCCTGGCGTTGTGCAGGGAGGGTGGTGCTGGCGTGATTAGCTTGTGCTGCTGTCGTCGATTGGCTTGAAGTGACCGTCGAATTTTGCGTGGAGTTCGATGGTGCCGTTGTCCCTTCGCTGCTTGTGCTGGTTCCAAGTGCGATTTGAACTCCAGCATTTTGATCTTCGTCGTCTTTTCCTGAACCGGTAGCCGTAGAAGGAGAGGTAATCGTCGAAGCAGCAGTTGTCGAAGAAGATTGTGTATTCGTCGATTGAGTCGAATTCGCTGTGGACGCTTGAGGTACTGCGTTTGTCGTTGAAGTCGCTGACGGGTCCGTCGTCTGAGTGGCGGCATTCTGGTTGTGAGTCACCGTCGAGCTGGTGCTTGCGGACTGACCTGCAGCTACTGCCGGTGCTGGCTGTGTTTGTGCCACGGGTGTCTGTGATGTGTTGTGGGCGGAAGTCGGCGAATTCTGCTGGCTGGGCTCTGAAGTCAGAGCCTGGAGTACTCCTTGTACTATCGGCTGAAGCTGCGCAACGGGCTGGGTGGTCGGCGCGATTGCTGGCTGCATGGCAGGCACCGACGATGTCACACTGACGACGGCGGGTTGGACTGACTGAGGGTCAGTCGTCGTCGCGGCGGAGACCGTCAACGTCCCGCTCGGACTGGGCTCTGGATCCGAACTAACCGAGTTGGAGCTGCTTGTCGCAGAAGTCGATGACGAATAGGTCGGGGCAGAACTCTGTGTCGGTTGCGGCGCAGGCGCCTCGGGCGTGGTTGTTGTTGTCGGTTGTTGGCTAGGTTGAGACTTGGCTTCGTTGTTCGAATTTTGCGATTGACTACCAGCCACAAGAGACGACAGAACAACCGCTACCACAGCAGTTGCGGCTATCTGAGCGGGATCTATGTTTATGGTCAGAGGCGTGGTCGACGGTTGGTTTGCCGATGCAACCATCGCTGTGATTTGTTGCAGTAAGGTCGGATCAACGGATCCGAGCGATGAAGTCGCACCTGGATCAACTGTGTTTGATTTGGAAACAACATTAGGATCGGTGGAAGTTTGAGTGTGAGCCGCCGGTTGTGTAGGAACAATTTGTGATGCCGTCGCGCCATTCGGATCGATGCTTGAAGTGGTAGTCTGCGCAGACGTTTGCGCAACGGGACCGACCGCCGCATTGGGATCCGTCTGAGATTGAGGCAGTGTCGTCGAGCCCATGCTCGGTTGTTTCGCTGTACTTGGTGTAGCCGAAACAGGAGCGTTGGGATCTGTGGAAACTTGAGGAGGGGCTGTGGTGCCAGTACTGTTGTTTGGCGTCGTAGTCGTAGTCGTAGTCGTAGTCGTAGTCGTGCCAGTCGGAGTTGTCGTGGCAGGAGCATTCGGATCCGTGGAGACCTGAGGCGTCGTTGTCGTTCCTGTTGTAGTGCCGGTCTGCGAGGTAGTGGTCGTGGTCGTACCAGTCGAGACGACGGGAGCATTAGGATCTGCGGAAACTTGAGGAAGTGTCGTGGTGCCCGTGTTGCTGTTCGGTGTCGCAGTCGTGGTCGTAGTCGTGGTAGTGCCATTCGGGGTTGTCGTGGCAGGAGCGTTCGGATCCGTGGAGGTCTGAGGCGGCGTTGTCGTTGCTGTAGTAGTGCCGGTCTGCGAGGTAGTCGTTGCGGTAGTACCAGTCGAGACGACGGGAGCACTAGGATCAGCGGAAACCTGAGGAAGCGCAGTGGTGCCCGAATTGTTGTTTGGCGTCGTAGTCGTGGTCGTGCCAGTCGGAGTTGTCGTGGAAGGAGCGTTCGGATCCGTGGAGACCTGAGGCGTCGTTGTGGTTCCGGTTGTAGTGCCGGTCTGCGAGGTAGTCGTTGCGGTAGTACCAGTCGAGACGACGGGAGCACTAGGATCAGCGGAAACCTG
>JAIERK010000051.1 GCA_019746975.1 Candidatus Obscuribacterales bacterium | reverse complement strand
CGTGGGTGCAAAATGTCCGCAGTCCTGCTGCCCACGGACATTTTTAACCTACCTGTGACATGCCGATAGGTATGAGCCAAACACTAGTTTTCCTTCGGCAGTGGTCGTGTCAATGCTGGTCCATTGCCCTTTCACTTTGAGGGGCACGTCTCGTTCGTGCAGTTCATCGATCAGCTTCACCAAATGAGTTAGATCTCTGGCTAGACGATCGAGTTTCCAAACCAAGAGTGGATCGCCCTTTCTGAGAGCCTTTAAGCAGGATTCTAGTCCTGCAGGCTCAATATGCGTATTCCGGTGAAAGTGGCCCCCAATTCGGGCCAAAACGGCCCGTGCGTTAACGAGCTTTTTATGGCGTAATCGGAGCGAAGCGACGCTGGCATATTTTCTACTTACCCTTTTTGATTTTTTGGATCGCGCATTGTTTCTCCTTTTAGTTTTATCGCGTGTGAGTTGTGGACGAATCGGTCGAGAATTGCATCAGCGAGCGTCGGATCTCCAATGATGTCGTGCCAATGTTCTACTTCGAATTGGCTCGCGATCAGTGTTGAGCCACGGTCATATCGTCGCTCCATGATTTCAAAAAGATCTCTCCTATTTTCCGGTACAAGTTTTTCGAGTCCGAAATCATCGAGTATCAGAAGCTTTCTCGATTCGAGGTTGCACATTATTGTGTTGTAACTTCCATCGCCCTTTGCGATTGCGAGTTCGTCGAAAAGAACATGCGCTCGATAGTACGCCGCAGTAAAGCCTTGTCGGCATGCAGTGTGGGCCAGCGCACAAGTGAGGAATGTTTTTCCTCCGCCTGTTGGTGCAGTGATCGACATGTTTCGCTTATCACGAATCCACTCGCATGTTGCAAGAGAGGCAATGAGGGCTCGATCAATGCCTCGACCTTGCTTTACCTTAACGTCTTCGAGGCAGGCCGCCAGGCGAAGCCTGGCGCTCTTGAGACGGCTGTTTGTTCGCTTATCTTCTTTGTCCAGAGCTTCAGCTTCAATCAGCATTGTGAGCCTTTCTTCGAATGACAGTTCACGAACCTCCTTCAGTTCCATTTGCAGCTCCAGGGCCTTCGCCATTCCGAAGAGCTTCAGTGTTTTCATCGTTTCTATCGTCGGATGTATTAGCATTGTTTTTTTCCTCGTTTGCGACAAAGGCGCTTGCGCCTCTTATGTTTGTATGTACGATTGAGAGCTGATGAGGTTTCTCGGGCAGTGGTCGTTGATCCAGATTTGAGTCCAAGATTGACTTAATGCTTTTGTATGAGAATCCTCGTATCACGAGAGCGCGCGCGCAGGCGGCTTCTAACCGTGCGTCGCCAAATTTTTTGCCGAGTCTGAGAATACCCATACATGATCGGTAACCCTGTTCCGGAAACTCATGTTTGCTCATGATCGACTCGACGACACGCGCCGCAGAAGGTCCTATCTTGCCTGCCCACTCTAGTATTCTTTCTGGCGTCCAGTCTCCGAACTGTTGATGACTCTTCGGTCTGTGCTCCCTAACAGTAAACGCCTTATGCTGAGCGATACTTCTTGGATGGATAGCGATTCTATTGCCTTTTCTGAAGATCTCGATGGTTGTCGAAGTCGCCCTGACCTCAACCACTTCACCTCTGAATTGGTATGGAACGCTGTAGAAGTTTTTGTCGTATTCAACGTGGTAGTCGATATGTACAGAGGCCTTCTTGAATTGCGCGAATTCATATGGCACTGTGGGCAGTGGCTTCAAAAAAGGTCTGTCGACAATCTCGTAGAGCGAGCGCCTAGAACCTGGAATCTTTTGAAACGGTCTATCGTTAAGCTTCTCCAAGAGGTCTCGGACAGCAACTCTAGCCTCAGCGAGACTAAAGAATGTGCGGTTGCGAAGCACCGCGATTATCCAGCGAGTGGCCAAGCCAACCGCTGCTTCAACTTTCGCTTTGTCCTTCGGTTTGCGCACACGAGCTGGCATGATGGCGATGTTGTAGTGTGCCGCCATTTGCGCAAAGCTTGGATTTACATCCGGCTCGTAGGGACATGCCTTTGTCACCACTGGCTTTGGATTGTCCGGCACCACAATGCGCGGACATCCATCGAAGTAGCTGAATGCGGCTGCGTGACCGTTGCTCCAGGATTCGACGCTTTCATCCCAGAAGAGTTCGGCAAATGTGAAACTGCTGGCACCAAGCGTGCAAACAAAGAGATGTGCCATGCGCACTTCTCCTGTTTTCCGATCGATGACGATCGGAATTGTTTTACCTGCGAAGTCAGAGAATGCCTTGTCGCCTGCCTTGTGGTCTTGCCTCATCACCAGGTTCAAGTCCTTCGCGAATCGAGCGTACAAATCACAGAACTGCGTCAAACCGTATCCATCAGGATGCGCTTCACGGTATTCTGACCAAAGCTGCATGAGCGTCACGCCTTTCTTTTTCAATTCGGCGTGCATGTAAACGAAATCCGGTTGTGGCCGGCGTCGCGCTGGTGGCATCGGCGGAAACAACCGATTCTCGAGCCACGCGTCATCATGTTCTATCGGAAGCGGCCAAGGCAATCCAGCAGCCTTGGCTCGACTGATGTACTCCGACACTGCGCCTCGGGAACACCCGAGTGATTTGCTAATTTGTTTTATGCTCAAACCGCTGTGGTGCAGTCTCAGCACTTCCGTTATCATTCTCATGGACAACCTCCGATTAGCCATCGGTACCTCGCTTTCTTTCAAAATCGAGTATCGATGGCGGTTGTCCAGCGTCAATTCATCTCAATGCATATCAATTCGATATGCAATTTCCGATACCAAAAACTCCCGGAGCAGGGGGCCATTTTGCTCCGGAATCGGGGGCCACTTTGAACCGGAATCGCGGGCTTTTTTCATCCGGAATACGCATCAATATACTGATTGCTCTTGATGATCTAAAACACATACCCGGCTTAGGTCACGAGGCGAATGACGAATGGCAATCGGACAGTTAAAATAACCACTCCAACACATCAATCTGACGGAGTCCACTGAGATGAGCGCAAGCTATTAACTGTGAGTTTCAGTGTAAAAATCACCATTTTGATATGGTTGCACAAGAGCCATACACCCGCCCAAAAGCCTGTACAGATAGGTGCTGAAGCATTGATCAGGCAACAAAAGAGAGCCAACGTCTAACTAGCCGCAGAAGGTCACGAAGGGTTAGGGTTTACCTGAGTTGCTTTCCATTGAATTCATTCAAGGAGTATTCACCCAAACAGTCGCTTTGCTCAGTCTGTTACAGAGGCACTGCTGTCTCTCTAAGAAAGCCAGTTTTTGATACTCTCGAAGTTGCTATTAGATCGACATTGTGTTGAGCAGCATACTTCAATCGAAACACCATTGTTGGAAAGACAAAATCATGTGTAGTTCCAATGCTCGTCTAATCTCAGGCATCGTCAGAGAACTGCTAAGAGAAATTCCAGCAGCGAACATCTCGATACCGACCACCGAGCGACTGATTACTGAAAACTTGCGGCATTAGACGCTGCCAATACATCGCACCAACGTCTCACAACTGGAATGGGTGAGTTGGACGTTGTTGCCGCAGAATCTGCTCTCTACCGTTTCCGTGCTTCCAGCACAGAATCAAATCGGCGAGGAGATTGTGCTTCCTTGGAATTTCCGCCTTTGTTTCCGTCGATGGCGTACAAATCGCTGAGATGCTGTATGGCGTCAATTCGCGGGATTCGATTACCTGAAGGAGATAACGATGTGTGATTCAACTTCCCAACTATTCTTCTTAGACGAAAACGTCGACCTGTTAGAAAGAATTCGAGCAATGGAAGATTCAATGCAAGCCCATGCACCACAGAGAACCAACAAACTTCAGGTCTTAGAGATGGCGACAACTACGCTTCGACTGGTCACGGCTACCAGAGATGACCTGCGCGCTGAGACGAAGAGATTGGAAGAGCTATTAGGGGAGATTTTCAAGGAGCAGGATGGAGCCTGGAATCAGCTAACCAATGCTGTCGTCGCTGGCGACGAGAGCGCCATGACGAAAAGCAGTGAACTTTTTGTTGATCGTGGACTTGCGTACTCGAGAATTCGTCCCCAGATGCTCAGATCGAAAGAAGCACTCCGAGAGGCAGACGATAATGTCCGCTTTGCTCAGCAAGAAGTTGACGCCGCGATAAACGCACTCGAGAGATTTGAGATGTCGATAGCAATGCGCCTCATGGCGTCTTCGCCATGCATTCCGATTCCGCCAAACTGGTGAGACGCTTGGATCTTGTTGACTGGCGCACCTTGTATAGCTCTCTGTGCTTTCGAACTTACCCAATCCGAGCTGGTGAGTACGAACTGCTCGAACGCCATTCCGTTGAATGGCTGTTGCGCCGCTAGCAACTCGTTTCCAATCCAGTAAAAACAAAACTGTCCTCAGGAAAGAGTTAATGCAACAGGTACACCTCGGTTGAAAGCCGTGGCTTCGTTGCTGACCATCGCGGCGGCGGCATTGAGCGATATGCCGGTTTGCGTCGTCGCCGAGCCAGTCCGACGAAGCATCGTGCAAACGGTACTCCCTGTGACGGCTTCGCGGTAGAGAGTGACTCAGGGCAAACAGGCCTTGAGTCACTTTTCTACCTTCAAGCACCTTTTCCGACTCGATTAGACTGTCCATCACTGAGACCAAGAATAGCGCCCTCTTCTACTATGCCTTGTCATGTTTGTCAATCAAAAAAGGTAGATGGTTAGTCGCGGACGTGTCCAATGGCTCCCTGAGCCTGCCTGCGAACCTGCTTCAGTGTGTGTGGTGTTTCGTTAAACGCTTAGATGGAAAGCGTTTGAGCGTCTGCGAGTAAACCAGTACCGTGTTTTAAACTCTGAGGCACTTTTATGGTCGCCAAAAATCTACTTTGTTTATCTATATGCCTGGCAGCTCTCGGAAGCCCATGCCATGCTTTTCCAAGTCCTGGAGAGATACTGGCTCTCTCCAAAGAGCAGTCGGGACCACCGCTTTTGAGGCAGACCAAGAAATTGAATACCAGCGCATCCGTGGAGGATATCGTGAGTAACACTGGCAGCAGCATGTTCTTCAACTCCGGCGAAAAGACAGTGCGAGGGTTTATCCTCGGCAACGAACTGCATACTATACGGTCGCAAGGCTCAGCACCAGCAAGCGCAGTGGACACCAAGCTTTGGAAATCCTGGTGCTCTGGCGTATCCGCCAAAATCTGGGCACTATTCGGAAAGCAGAGCGAAGAGATAGGACAAGCCAACTTGACTCTGGTCGTCAATGCCGACGGCAGCTGGGATGTCCTTTCCAAGACAATCTACGTGCCAGAACGAATCTTCATGAGTATGAATTCCGGTCAGAATATCCATTGTGTTTCCTCTGATAGTTTTGATCTGGTTATTACACGCGCGGAAGTAATGATCTTACGTGCAAAGAGATGGTGTTTTCGGAGCGGTCTGTCATAGGGTGGAAGTAACTTTTCCACAGTAACCGTTTCAAGAAACAAGGCACCATCTCAGCACTTACTCGAAGCTTTATCTATAGCCTGTCAGAGTAAAACAGTCACCGAAGGTGATCTTGTGCTGAGACGGTCTTGATCATGATCGAGGAGACCGCGTCGGTCTCCGACTTGAACCTGGAGGTGCGAAACAACATCATGTTGGGAGATAACCGTGTTATCAGAACGTGTGATTGCGACTGACGTAGCGAGTCGGTTGCGGGAACGCGGCTTCCGAGCCTACTTCGTGGGCGGCTGCGTTCGTGACAAAATCCTGGGCCAAGAACCAGGTGACCATGATGTGGCGACTGATGCGCCGCTCACGGTGGTAGAAGAAGTGCTCTGCCCGATTTCGGAAGGTCCGCCCGAATGCGGGTCGAATTACCCGGTGCGAAAGTTCAAGATCGGCGGCTACAAGATCGATGTGACGAGCATGAAAAATGGCTCGTTGCTCGACGACACGATGCGGCGAGACTTCACCATGAACGCCATGTTCGAGGATCCCATCGCCGGTGGGTACATCGACCTCCTGAACGGGCGCAAAGACATGGCGGAAGGACTGCTGCGAGGGGTTGGCGATGTCGAAGAACACATGGTGGACGATACTCGGCGAATGATTCGGGCCCCCCGATTCGCGTCGAAACTCAGCTACCGGATCGACGCGCCGATCTGGCGGGCGACGCAACGTCTCGCGCACCTCGTTCGGGACATCAAAGCCGAATGGCTTGTCAAGGAATGCCAGTCGCTCATGGCTGGTGCTAAGCCGGCGCTCGGACTGAACTTCATAGTCGAAACCGGTCTGGTCAACCACCTGCCGGAGGAAGCCCTCGACGTCCTGCGCTTGACCGGCGGCAAGTCCGTCATCCCGATAAGGACCACCGGTCCGGTGCAGGGGTGGACCAAAAGACTGGAGTTCGCATGAGGGCGGTCGATAATCACTAGGCGTCAAGGTCGGCTAAATCCGACCTTGGCGCTCCTGTGATTTCGAACTCTCCGTGCGGTTACTACAATGAGTCGGAAGCATCGGGCTTCTCAAACACGCTCCGTGTCGTAAGATTTCATCGGAGGCACAAATGGTGGAAACGATAACTCGATTTGTCAGGGCGATGGCTATCGGCATGGGTCAAATCATGCTGCAGCGCAACGCCTGGACAGGACTGCTCTTCCTCGTCGGAGTCGGGCTCAACAGCATTGGCATGCTGGCCGGGGCGCTTCTAGGACTGGCTGTGGCGACGGCTACGGCGCTACTGCTCAAGGCGGATAAGAACAACATCGACGATGGGCTCTACGGATTCAACGGGGCGCTCGTCGGCATCGCCGCGTTTTTCTTCCTGCCGATGTCTGTGGTCACTGTACTGCTCGCGGCTGGTGGTTCGGCACTATCCACGGCCATGATGCATGCGTTCCTCAGAGCTGGTCGACCGGCATACACCGCTCCGTTCATCGTAGTGACCTGGGCGGTGTTGCTCGTTAGCCCGTTGTTGCAAGCGGCGATTCCGACCGTCGCAGCGGCGGATGGCTTGCCCAATCACTTCAGCGGACTGATGCAAGGACTCGGGCAGGTGATGTTCCAAGGCAACACCTGGTCTGGAGCCGCATTCCTCCTGGGCTTGTGCATTAGCTCACGACGAGGCGCGGTCTTCGCCGTGATTGGCTCAGGCATTGGCATGATGCTCGCGCTAGTGGTTGGGCTCGACCCGAAGTCGGTGATGTGCGGTTTGTTCGGATACAACAGTGCGCTTTGCGCAATCGCTCTTTCGAAAAAGCCGATTGGTTACCCGATCTTGGCCGCAGCCGCGACCGTCGCGGTGACCTTCGCATTCATGAAAGCAGGCGTGACTGCTTTGACTGCTCCGTTCGTTCTCGTTACCTGGTCTGCACTCCTCGTTCTTCGAGTAGCCAAGCCAAAAGTAGAGTAGCACAACACTGACTGATATCGGTGCTAGAGCGGTCATCACGAGCTAATGGTCCTGGAACTCCAGGATTCGATTAGCTGTCTAGTTTAGCAATTATATGCAGTAATACTAAAGTCGATAAGAGATGTCCGCCACTAACCATCTACGAATTCCAAGCTCCATTTGCTGATACGATGGAAGATAGTAAAATTAGTTTTGAGAAAACGCTTGCAGATCAGCCAGGCAGGAGGTTGTGCGCCTCCGCCTGGTGCTGATCGACAAGCAGGGTGAGTCCCAGAAACACCAAGCCAGACGCTAGCTGCCCATCGCTGCAAGTTCGGACTGCACGGCCTGGCGCTCCTTATGCGGCACAAATACTTCGAGAGCCCTGATCAGTCCGTCGAGGTTGCCCGGGTTCATGTCGAGCTGCTCGATCACGACCCCTGGCAGGATGCGGCACAACCTGTAGAAGGCAGCCGCGGTTTCGTACCGTCGTTTCCCGCGCAGCTTCTCCCTTTGTGCCTTGGAGAGTGGCAGGTTGTCGAGGAAGGCGAGATTCATCATTGCGATTGATCCTTGAACGAAATCGTTTTAGGGAAGAACAACAGAACGACAGTGATTGGAGACCTCAGGGTTCTCTGCCTGCGCAGACTCCGATGATGAAGAGGATGCAGAAGAACTCCGATGATGAAGAGGATGCAGAAGACGTCGAGTCGAGTCAGCCATATGGAGATCGCGGCTGGAACGAATGGAGTCAGCGCGCCGCTAACTCCCGCGACGAAGAATGCGAAAACGATGTTGGCCAGCGTCACCATTCCGTCTTGGCGAGAAGGTGTTGACGCTGCGACGAATCCGAGGAACGTTCCGAGTAGTGCCGCAAAAGCAATTGCCATAATGCACCGTGGAAGTAAGAGAACCGTAATCGATCCCAATCGTGTCGACAGACTTCGGGTACCGGCACCTCCTACCGCCGGGCGCTCGCTGTGACGGACTTTTGGAGTGCCGATGCCACATTGTGAGCCGCTTCGCTGCGGTTATCGTCGTTCGGCTCGAAGTATTCTTGGCGAGCCCGCCGAAGAGCAGCGTCAACCTCGTGGAGAGCAGTGTAGGCGGCGCCTTCAGCTTCGTCGAGAGCGGCCTCGACGGCTTCGCAGGCAGCCTGGTGAGCCCCAAGGAATTTCTGATTGTCCTCGATGACTGCGACGCGGCGAGTCTCGTCGGTGACCGGCGCTAGCGAAAGGGTCCGTGCGATGACATGGAGTGCGTTGATGGAAGAGATGGCATGGCTCAATTTGGTATTCATTCGTGGGTCCTTATCGAAATGAGACAACAACGTGTGGGCGACCAACGTGGACGCCTTTTCCAATCGAACCGTGCAGACACGCACATCGAGTAGCTCAACAGTGCTCTCGTTGTGCGCCCTACGTCTTGAAAGAAGACTTTGCACGGCTTTTCCCAGGTCCTGGGATGATGACCGAATCTTCGTCTTTCACGCTATCGGCGAACTAGACAAAGATAGGGTCCAGGCGTCCGTCTGGAGGCAGTTCTGCCACCTTGCGGAATCGCCTTCCGACGAAGTAACGAACGTCGGTTTTGCCGGAGTTCGTCCCGTGTTTGTGACATGCGGTTACCAGAGGTATCTCCGCTGATGAAGGATTTTTCCGAAATCAACTATTTGAACGCCCGCATTGGCGCGTCTGAGGACGTCGAGTCTCACAGCTTTCCTATGGAGACCGGAGTCCAGGTGAATTCGAATTCGGACAGATGTGACTTCGCGTGAGGTGGCAGCTACTGAGAGGTGATGGCGTCGGAGATACTGCGGCATCCGCTGATGACCTTGTCTGCGCCTCCCATCTGACTCATGAAGTAGCAGGAGAGTACGATCAACGCCTTGAGGAAGAGGACCTTCCCGATGAAGATCCAGAAGTCTGACTTCTTTGGCTTTTCCAGAAGCATGGCTTTGCCTTCTGATTCGAAGCGGGTCAGCGGCAATTCGGCAGGGGGTGAACGGATGTACGATGTCGGCCCAGGCGTGGGTGTTTGACTATGTTGGTTGAACGGGGTGAGATGACCGAATTGCCGCTTTATGGAACCCCTAAAATGACGCCGCGTCATTGATACCTTAACTTGCCAGAACATCTTTCATCTTGACAAGTAATTTGGACATGATCTGCATAATTAAGCCTCGCTCAGGTTATCGCTTGTTTCTTACTGGTACTGGGTTTTGCCTGGCTGTGCAAACCCACAGTGTGTGACTGTTCTGATGTGCCGGGGCTCTGAAATACCACAATCGCTTGTTTAATCCAAACTTGAGATCTTGTGATCCATGTAACCGGAAACCATGTCATGGAACTGCTTTCCAGTATCTGCTTCGATAATATCGAATGCGGTGGATTTGGTCGTGAGGAGCTTCCTGACACCGTTTGGGAGAAGTTCAGAACAGCACAGTTCTAGTCGGGTCGACGCTTATCTGGTAGATGTTCACTCGCGGACGTTTCGAGTCTTGACCTGGCGATTTATTGGACGGGTTCGAAAGCAGCTGCCCAAGTTCTTTCTGCGATATTAGTCATCAGGTATATTTTCATCGGGTTTTTTATTCGCAACTGCTAATAGTCTCGAGAGGTATTAGCAATGCGAGATATTTCTCCATCGATTTTCTAATAACAATCTCCTGAAGTCGTTTGCCTGACTTCGAATTATGCGCGAGTTTTTTTCTGAGACTTTGTGAGAAACATGTCGCAGCGAGTCGGCTTGGCAACAAGCCGTTAGCTGATGTACCATTTACCTTAGTAAAATGACAAGAGATAGTAGAGTGGCCGACGACAACAAAGAAACCGAGAGTACGCGGTTTCCGTTGTTGTGGCCGTTGTGGCAATTGCCATGCATGACCGACCCCGTGGTGAGGCGGAGGTCGGTCATGGCTATGGCATTGCCGCGAGTTGGTGCAAGCCGCTTGCAGGAGTGTCGAACATCATTCTCAGTACTCTTCCTGGTTGAAGCAGCGCAACGTACCGAGGTAGCGCGTTGCGTCTTCCAGATATAGTTGTTTCGTTACTCCGGCGATCACTCGAGGCAGGCTGTACTTCATCCCGGCAATGCTTGCGCCTCCGAATCCCAGGCTTGGGAAACAAGCGAGCGTGAAGCTGAAGATCGAGTTGAGATAAGGTGCCTGGCCGGGCACCCTTTCTGTGAACTCGAAGTTCTCGCCGAGATAAGGGTGTCGGGACAAGTCTTCATGCTCGTCGCCGGCTTTCGGTGAGTATCGGTCTTTCCAGAGGGCGATATTGTGTGCTATTGACGCCAGTTCGGTCCGCTTGGAGAGATCGGTGATGAAGCCGGTGCCGATGATGAGGAAGTCGTATTCGCGCTTGCCTTTGACGGTGTCGACGACGATGACTTCGCCTTTTGCTTCAGCCGCCACCCAGGTCGTCTCGGGGTGAAGGTGGAAGTTGTCGAATGCGGTGGCTGCGAGGTAGGTGGACTTCGGTGGTACCTGTCCCATTCGCATGATCTGCAGTACGAACTGCCACTTCAGCTCGTCGGTCAGGTCGGCGTGGTGCTTGAGGAAGCCGACGTACTCCTGGCAGCGGAACGGATTGACATTCGGTAGCTTCGGTCTGCGGAAGCAAAGGTCGACGTTGGTAGCGCCGGCTTTCAATGCACAGATCGCATTATCGAATGCTGAAGCGCCAGCTCCAAGGACACCGACCCGTTTGCCTTTGAGGCTTGCAAAGTCAATGTCTTCGGATGTATGCGCCCAGAGGTTGCGGGGAAGAGTGCGGATGTATTCCGGCGTCTCCCAGCGACCACTGCCGTCGATGCCAGTAGCGAGAACGATCTTGCGGGCGTGCAGCATCGTGCCGCCATCCTTGCCCCTGGCGGGGACCGCGAAGCACTGCGACTTGTCGTCGAAGGTGATGGCACCAAGCTCGGTATCGTTTTGAACCGGCAGTGCCAGAACATCGCGATACCAGCTCAGATAATCCGCCCAGACCTCAGTCGGAATGTTTCCGAGTTGTTTCCAGCCGCTCTCACCATGAAGCGCCTGGTACCATGCTCGAAACGTGAGACTGATGATGCCCTGGTCGGGGCCGATCATGTGCTTGGGCGTTCGAAGAGTCGCCATCCGTGCGAACTTTCGCCATGGACCCTCCCGGCCGATTGCATTGCGGTCGACGACGAGAAGATTGGTAACCTTCTCGCGCATCAGGCCGAATGCAATCGCTAGACCGGATTGACCACCGCCGACGATCAGTGCGTCGAGCACATTTCCCCCACCTGGAAGGGCGCGAGAGTGCACCCAGGGTCTGGCAGGATAAGCTAGCGTCTCGAGGTCTCTTTTGAGGCGACACTCGAGACGCCTGAGAGCTCTGGTCCGCGTTGTTGCGGATCGGGATTTACTCATAAGAGTAGGCTCCAGATGAGTAGGGATTTGCGGGTTTACCTGCGCAAGCAGGTTCTCCTCGATCAAAGTGTGGTGGCGCACCACTTCTGGTGCGCCACTGTATGGGTTGTCAGTTCAGTTCGAAGCAACTGCGCGGACCGGGGATTACGACGACACCCTTCCAGCCCAGTGATTCTTCGATGTGTCCTTTGAAAGCCGTGAGCGCTTCCGGGTCACCGTGGACCAGGAAGAGCTTCTTGGGCTTCCGGCGGAACATCTTGAACCAGCCGATCATCTCCGAGTAGTCGGCATGTCCGGAGTAGTCGGACATGTAAGCGATACGTGCCTTGACGGGTACGCGCTCGTCGTGAATCACCACTTCCGTAGGCTTTTCGTTGACCAGCGTGTAGCCGAGAGCGCCTGTGCCCTGGTATCCGACGAAGACCACCGTGTTTTCGGACCGGTGCAGACGCTTCTCGATGTGGGCGAGGATGCGGCCACCTGCAGCCATACCGCTCGAGCCGATGATGATGATCGGTTCGTTGACCGGTTTGTCGAGCATGCGCGAATGCGTCCATCCGCGGCATTCCATGTACCGCGGAGTGCGGAACGGATCGATGCCGCAATCGGCCAGTTGACGCGCCTCCTGGTTGTACAGGTTGGTGTACTTGCGGTGGACCTTGGTGGACTCGACTGCCATCGGGCTGTCGAGGAAGGTTTGCAGATTGGGGATCCGCTTCTGCATCATCAGCGTCCGCAGGTCGTAGAGCACCGTTTGGACACGACCGACCGCGAAGGCCGGGATGATGATGACACCGCAGCCTTCCTTCGGGTCGTGATGGCGAGCCCGGTTGAAGCCGTCCGTGATGATGCCTTCCAGCATCTTGAGCCGGTCGCGCTTCTGGTGCAGCTTGTTGCCGTAGGTCGATTCGCTGATGATGTAGTCAGCGTCGAGCACCGGCGTGAGGTTGCGCAAGAACGGCATATCGTTTCGACCGACGTTGCCGGTGAAACAGATGGTTTTGCTGTTCTTGCCCTTGCCAACGACCACGGTGACGACGGCAGCGCCCAGAATGTGAGCGGCATCCGTGAAACGGATCGCGACTACGTCCGTGATCTGGTACGTCCGGTCGTATTCGACCGTCTTGATGTGGTTGAGACAGCGACGGGCTTGGGTCGCGGTGTAGAGCGGGTAAACCTTTGCGGCCGTGGCCTTGCCGCGGCGACCGTGACCATTGCGCTCATTCTCCCGGGCGGCCGCGCGCTCTTGCAAGTTGCCGGAGTCGGGCAGAAGGAAGCGCATCAAGTCGCGCGTGGCAGCGTGCGTGTAGACAGGGCCCTTGTAGCCCTGTTCGACCAGGACGGGCAAGTAGCCCGAGTGGTCGATGTGAGCGTGGCTGATGACGATGGCGTCGACGTCCTTCGGCAACAGTCCGTTGGGCAGCCGACGGCTGTGGTTGATGTTGTCGTTTTCCTGGTGGAGACCAGCTTCCAGGAGAACGCGGGTGGTCTTGTTCGGGCGAACGACCTCGAGCATGATGAGCGAGCCAGAGACTTCGCCGGCAGAGCCGAGGAAGTGTAGCTTGACCCGCGTTTGCTGGTCAACCTGAATTGTCTCCGCCGGGCGTCGAGTGTCCTGCCGCTGATTCCCGTCCTTGTTGGGGACTTGAGGCTGGAACACCCCCTGCGCCTGAGGCTGACGTCGTTGGGTTGGGGCGGTGGCGGGTGGAGGCAGCACGACCTGGTCCCCATGCTTGCGTCGCCACTTCGGTCGCTTACCTTTCGGCAGCTGACCCTTCGTCTGTTCGCCCTTCGACCGTTGTCCCTGCCCAGGTTGGACCGAGAGGGGCTGGGGCTGGGGTTTGACTGTGACGGTGGGCGCTGGCGGCTTGCCCTGCTGGTGGGTCTTGTTGCGTTGCTGTTTGCGCGGATGAGGCGGAGTCTGGGAGGGCGGTTGTGCTGAGGCAGACCGCTTGCGGTTGCGTGACATTGGTACCTTCCTGCCGGTGAATATTCGAGACTTTCGTCGTATCCGGCATGTGTTGTTGAGGAAAAAGCAAGAGCGATTCGACCCCTCGCACGGAAGTCAAACGGACGTCGAATGCGTCCTGGGCGATCGCTGCTGAGGCAGCTGCTCGTCGATGACGAGCTTGTGCGTTGAATCATTGCGAAAGCATCAGCTTGCGCGATGTTCGTTTGACACTGGATCGACATGCACTCTGGCCCGGAAGAGAGGTTCGCGACTCCCAGAACGTCTACATGACGTCCTGTAGTTGGTCGAGACTGTCTCTTCGATGAGTGGATAAAACATGGAACAACCAGTCCGACAGAACCCTGACGACGTAGGTCTCGCCATCACGGTCTGTTGAACTGGTTTGAATCAATGTTTCATTCGGTAAGGGTTGTTTGGTTTTGCAAACACGTATAGCTGACGGTATCAAAAGCCCAAAACCCCTTACAACGGGCATTATGCTTTATGGCTAAGGTTTTATGTGTTCTTGACAATAAACAACAATATCGAATGTGTCCTTTATGAACCATGGCTAATGGTGGCGATCTTCGAAAACCGCTTTGCTCATGTATCAATCATGTTGACGTAGGACCGCTCGTCATCAGCATGTCGCCACTTTTTGTCAGGAGGTGTTTGACAGCACCATAGTGCACTTCCCAGACATCAGGGCCATATCCTCCGGCGAATACCATGGCAAGTGGTATTTGGCGATCGGCAAAGGTGTCGATTACGAATTTATCTCGTTGCAGCATTGTCTCGAGAGAAAGCTTGATGAACCGAGTGCCAGGCAGGACGTCTTTCTCGTAAGGATCACTTCCAGCCACATAGACGACGAGATCTGGACGAAACTCCCCCAGTGCGTAAAGAATGGCATCTTTTGTACGTTGTAGGTAGTCAGCAGTTTCGCTTTGACTGATTTCGACATCCAGTGTGCTCTTCTGTTTTTCCTCAGGCCATCCTTCCTTCGAGTGAACGGAGAGTGTGAAGACAGCAGGGTCTTGTTGGAACACTACAGCACTTCCATCGCCCTGGTGAAAATCGAGATCGAGGATTAACGCTCTTTCGATAAGCTGTTGTTTGAGTAGAGTGCGCACCGCGATTGCGATGTCATGAATCACGCAAAACCCGCGTCCTCTGTCAGGAAAGGCATGATGATAGCCACCGCCAAGATTGGCTGTAAGACCCAGGTCCAGGGCTAGACGGCAAGCAAGCTTAGTGCCACCGCATTTGATGCGAATATCGTCTAAAAGTTCGGGCAACGGTTTTACAGCCGAATTCGGATTGTATTCTTCTTCGGAAAACTCGAAAATTTCCAACCAGGTTGATGTCTGTTTTAGTGATTCCAGATATGCAGGTGTGTGCACGAGCAAAATCTCGTCGACGGTGATTGGCTCGGGCTGTACTATTGGGACTACTCTGC
>JAIERK010000007.1 GCA_019746975.1 Candidatus Obscuribacterales bacterium | reverse complement strand
ACGTGGGTGCAAAATGTCCGCAGTCCTGCTGCCCACGGACATTTTTAACCTACCTGTGACATGCCGATAGGTATGACGCTCGACGCTCGACGCTCGACGCTCGCCGCTAGTACTAAAATCAGTGGTAGAGGCGGTTTGAATTTTGTTGGGTGCGTGTTACCCTGACGAATAGCATCGGGAGCTAGTTTTGAAACATATTGTGCCGCATTGTTCGTCACTCATTCTCGGCGAGACGGGCTTAGAACGTCATTGCGTGACTTGTACGGTATGCCTGGAGTGCAACGCTGATTGCTAAGCGAGGACGAGAGAATTTTGGGAGAGGCATGACCTGCCCGGCCCGGTTGGCTCATAGATCGTAGGCGAATCCGCGAAGATTTCGTCGCAGAGAATTGTGCAGGCTGTTGTTTCCCCACGATTTTATCTTCGTACAGACAATGCGAAGATTGGCTTGTGATCTTGGGTTTCAATATAAGAAAAGTGTCACTTGATATCTATATGTCCAACTTCGTAGGGTGGCAGAGCTTGACCTTCACCAACATTAGAGAGTGCCAATATCCCAGCGAGATCTCGATTCCATCAGCCCTTCGCAAAGTGTTTTCATGCAAGCAATTGCGATATTGGATTCGGAACTCGTGAATTTAAAAGGAACATCATGGCTCAAAAGTCTCTGATTGCCTTGTCGCAACTCAGCCGCACAGAGAAGCGACTGGTCAATGCCGCTCGACGTGCTGTGCTGAATGCGTATTGTCCATATTCGAACTTCGCAGTCGGGGCGGCAGTTCTGACTGTCGGTGGAAAAATCTTCCCCGGCTGTAACGTAGAGAACTGCTCTTTTGGAGCTGCTATGTGCGCAGAGCGCGTCGCGGTATTCAAGGCGGTTTCCGAAGGGTATCGACCGAAGATGATTGCGATTTATGCGCCGGATGCACCGAAAAGGGCGATTAGCTGTGGTTGCGGTCTGTGCCGCCAGGTGATCGCTGAATTCGGACTCGACATCGTAGTTTTGAAGCTGCGCAATGACGGTCTCGTCATTCGTAAGACGCTGTCTCAACTGTTCCCGAACGCTTTTGTTCCGGGAATCCTTCTTTCCAAACAGAAAGTCCAAGGTGTTCATCATGGCAAAAGCAAAAAAACACGGCGCTGATACAGTCGCTGCTGCAATCGTGGCGAGTCTGACGCCGGATCTTGTCCTCCCCGAGTTCCGCTTCCTTCAGGAGAAGAGCCCGCTCGGCGGTCATTGCTATGCGGCGACCGAAGCGATGTACTACATGCTCGGCGGCCGCGATAGCGGATACATGCCGGCGAGCGTAATGCATGAAGGCACGAAGCACTACTTCCTGAAGAAGCGTCAGGAAAAGGACGGCAAAGCGCCTCCAATCGACCTGACCGCGGGGCAGTTCAAGACACCGGTTCCCTACGAGAAGGGGCGCGGAAGCTGCTACCGGCAGACCAAGCCCGGCAAGCGCGCAGCCGTCCTGATCGAACGAGCTGAAGCGCTGCTGGCGAAAGCGGCGTGAGGCGAGCAAGAGCAATGATGCTCGTGGCGAAAGCAATCGGAGAAGCTCTCTTACGGAGCTTCTTTGGGTGCTTTTGCCTTTGATTGAACAATTAAAAGCGGTAGTAGCAAATTTGCTGCCGCCCGCCACTTGCCACCGGCAAATGGTTAGAGATGGGCGTATGTTTCCCGTTAACGATTGTTTTATCAAATCAACAGCTCCTTCGTGGTGAGATTATCTGTAACCTGGCAGGCACCACCTTTATAGACGATCGATCAAGAGCCGCACAGTGAGGCAGCAGGCGTTTTAGATGAATGCTTAGAAATGAGTCAGAGAGTCATAAGTTTCCTACTCTGAATACCCGAATTCGAGACGTAGCGCTTTCCGAATCGAGAAAGCTCGCTCTTTGAGCTAGCTCTAGGTGCCAAAAGAAGTTACGGTCGACTCATGTATGTTTTTAGAAGTGAAAGGAGACCGCCGCGCTACGCCTTGAACGCGTTCAACCGAGTCGCAATTGGTCAATTTCAAAGTCTCGAAAGGGGATGCGATGATTTACGCTCTTTTGGCTGGCATCGCTTTGGGTCTGCTCTTGCCCGCTTCCGGTAGGCTGCTCGTCACCTTCTTGGGTGCCTATGTTGTGTCGGCTCTGGTGGCATTAGCCATGCTGGGCTGTGTGCACCAATTTGTCGTTGCATACATTGCAATGGCAGCTCTCAGTGCAACCTTGTTCTCCGGTGTGAAGCTCGTGTTGCAGCTCTCCTAGATCGGGTCCGCGCCTGTGTCGAGTGTTGTTGCTCGAAGTGAAAGTGTGTGTGGGTGGAAGTCCGCACATGAAAAAACGCGAAAGGAAACTAACATGTCGCAAGTGCCTTTTTTGGTGAAGTGCTTTGGCATCGTCAATGTCGGAACTTTTCAGGGTCTGGAGTGGGAGTCGAACTACCGATTTGAGCAGGAATGGGCGAGTGCCTGGTGTGTCACTACGTGGAAAAAGGGTGGCATGATTGGTTTGTCTGTCGACGATCAGCCAAAGCTGCCGATCACGGAATTGCTGTCGCCCGACAGCGACTTGCTGGTGGGCAATTTGGAATGTCTGGGTCTCGACCAGATGAATCGGCGGCTGTGCCTCGAAGAGGCTCAGTCCGCGAACATCCGAATCTACGTTGCTCACAACAACGGGATGTTGTTGTATCCGTTTCCGCTGGACCCGGATATGCTCGCGGCGCTAGAAAACAGCGCCCCTCAACGTTCTCCGACGGTTGAGGAAACCGTCAGTCATTTGAAGAGGGCGACGTCCTCTTCGTTCGTCACCTTTACCGCCGCCGAGTCTGGGAAATTCGAGTTCTCATTCGAGGGACGGGGTTTTTGCCGGTTGTGGACGAAGAAGCACACTTTCCGCTTGAGCGATGATGGCGGTCGATGGATCTATGCGCACAATGGTCAAAACGTTTCCTCCTGTGGGGGAACGTACGGCCAACTGCTTGCATCGATACGCAGAGACTACCAGTACCTCACACGCTAAGTAAGCGTGTGTAGCCTCTCATGGTCGGAGAGACAAGGGCCTTCTTTCGTTGTGTAACTGCGGCTGCTAGTCCCAGGTTACGATAGGCCCGCTTCGACGATTCCGCTGGCTACGACTATGTGCGAAATCAACCTTTGAAGAGCGACGCATGGCGTTGCTCTCGCTGTTTCACAGCTAATTGTTTGGGACACTTGCTTTGAATTTGTTCCAAGATCTATCGTGAACGCTCACTTCAGGACGTTTCATGGTGCTGACGAACAGCGCTGAAGATTGACGGACGGCGATATTTGTCCAAGAGAATGATGAGCTAGTTTTTTCGAATATGTCGACGATGCTTTTTACTCCTTCTCAAGAATGGTTTGCCAGCAGGCTCCAGGAGCCGGTTAGATATGTCCAGCACTGACCATTTCCTTTTACCGTCTGTTGAAACGAATGGTCGAAGACCACAGACGGTTTGCGTTATCTCCCCTTATTCGACTATCCTCTTCGAATCTGGAGCAAGCTGCAGTGTCGCAGCTTACTTTTCCGCGATGGTGGCGTCGATTAACGCGCCCAGCGCTTCGCCGTACCTGGATAGCGACTCCTCGTACGCCGAGTAGGAATTGTTGCGCCGGGTCTGAGCTTTCGAAATATCAAGTCAAATATTGCCGCTAGGCAGGTTTGGCGGGGGGCGGATTGAAACTGCGGGCGGAAGAACGCTGAGAGTTGGCAGCTGATGAGCCTTTGTGGAGTGTAGAGCGACTTTGCGAAGCTCGAGATTTTAAATTGCATTGATCTAAATTTCGAAAGTAAGGTGAGATACCTATTTTGCTTCTTCTTCTATATCAAGTTCAGCCTACAGAAAGAACTGACTTAACTCGAATACTTGATTCCGCGCTCGCGTGCGGAAGAAGGGAAGCCCGGAAACTATTTCAACCTACTGTACACAGGGGAGAACAAGTGAAGCAAATCGAAGTCAACGGCATCCTTTCTCGCGAAACCGGTTGTTTCGTCGTGAGAGCACAGGGGATGCCTCATCTGGCCAAGCTGCCGGGTGTCGTGTGCGAGAATCCCACCGAGCCGGAGAAGAAGCAGGTTTTTGCGAAGTACTTCAAGCGCAAGCGCATCTACACCGACCGGCAGTACAAGCAGGCGGTGCAGGAGGTTCTCACGGGGACGGACGTCGTCGTCCTCGGAATGAACGGGTACAGCGCGCTCAGCTCGGAGCAATGTCTCGCCTGGGGCGTCCGCGAGGGCGCTTACGAGGCGGCATGCATGGGCATCCTCAAGTCGTTGTACGGGGCGTTGACGGACACCTTTACCGGCGTGGACATCCGGTTCGCCGACGGTGCTTCGAACGTGGGTGTGGACCGTGCGCTGCTGACGGTGGCGCGCGAACTCAATCGCCCGCACCTCGGACACAGTTGCCCGAAGTTCATGTTTTACGTCGAGGACGACGACAGCCCCGTGTTCGTCGCCAAAACGAAGGAAGCGTACGCTGAGGCGTTCATCGACTCGCTGCACATACTGATCGCCGCCAACGGTCGGGCGCAGGCCTTCCGTCACGACATCATGGCGGTGTTTGAGAAGTTGAAGTACCTGATTCCGGTCAACGTGCTGCGCAGCATCTCGACCAACGGCGGTCCGCCCGCCACCAACGCCAAGGGCGGCATCGAGGACGCCGTGGCCGCATTCGAGGGCTGCATCCACATGGCCAACCGCATGTTGTTCGGCATCGACCCGTACCGGGATGTGGTCACCCGCGTCTGCCAGACCGTGACCGCGCTCGTGCGGAGCTTGTTGTCGCCGGAGCGCGCCTTCGGGAATGTCCTGCCCACCTTCAAGGGCAGCTTGTCGAGCTAGGCAGGGAGGGTTTGCTGATGAGTTGGTGCCGGTCACCGTTTGTAGTGGCAGTGGCAGTTGATGTGAAATGAGGGCCTCTACTGAGAGGCCCTTCCAGCAGGCGGCTAGAGTCACCCTGATGGTCAGGGCACGTCTCGGTCGCATCCATGGCGCTGCCGGCTCGGTGCCGCAGCGCTCCTACACGAGGTTCAGCTCATGTTTCGACGCATCGGATTAGTTGGTCTTGCCGTGGTGGGGTTCATCGTCTTTATCGGCGGTGCGGTACTGATCAACGCGGAGGTCCAGGACTATTTGAGAGAGAAGGCTGTCAAGGCGGACATCGACGCCCAGATCGCCCAGTACAACCAGGCCGACCCGATTCTCGGCGCGGTCATCGACGATGTCGCGTTCGGCACGAAGACCGACGACTGGGTCTTGAAGCAGACCGTCAAGGACCCGACCACCGGCTCCAAGAAGATCGCCAAGACTGTCTTCAACCGCAACAAGATGCCGCACCTGCATCCGAGCGGCAACTTCCGGCTCTACGAGTTCTTCCGCCCGGACGGGACGAAGGAGCGCGATGAGCTGTACTTCCCGGAACCGCAACTGGCCTCGAGCGTCATCAGCGAGAAGTCGGTACACTTCTTCGACGAGCAGGGCAAGGAGACGGAGCGTCGGCAAATCCGCGCCGACGGGACGGTGGGTTCGATCAGCAAGGGCAATGTCCTCACGCACTTGCGGGCCGACGGTGTGACCTTGCGATCGGTCCAGGATTACGTCGACAAGACCTGCCGGCTCACCTACTTCCGCCTCGACGGTAAGACGCCATGGTGGGTTTGTCTCTACGAGAACGATCGGCAGATCACGGTCCACTTCGACTTGGACGGCAATCCCTACGAGAAGAAGTTCGTTCGGAAGCATCTGCTCGACGGGTACAGTGCCGGCCCGGATACGAAGCCGTTCGCTTACTTCCAGGACACGTACAAGCGGGCCGACGGCACGGACGATTATGTCCAGACCTGGTTTGTCGTATGGGACAAGGCGATCGGTGGGACTCGTGAAGTTCTCGAACGGGTAGAAATCCTCGACGAGAAAGGACGCGTCAAGAAGCTGGTGCTGCTCGACATCAGCAATACGTTGCGCAGTGTCCAGTCGTCGGCGGAGTTCAACGACGACGGGTCGGTCCTGATTCGCCAATACGGGTCGCCCAACTGTCGGGAGACGGAGTTGCTCTACTGGCCGGAAGACGCGAGCAAGGTCAAGCTGACGAACTTCCCTGCCGGGACAGACCAGTTCGTCGAGCCGCTGGATCCGCGCATCCTGCACGGCTTCCACGTCAATATGTACGGTATCGACGACACCGACAAGTTCGACAAGTGACCGACCAGCCGACGATAGCGCTGCGACTCTGATGGAAACCCCTCCTGTCAGATGTCGACGGCGACCTTGGGACAGGCGGCGAGATTGCCGCCTGTGCCTCGAATTCCAAGTAGGGGACTACCTTTCGAGAATTGATTCAGAGAAAACTTCGATGCGTTGAATCGACGCGCGGACAAAAACAGCCTGCAAAAAATCTTCGGGGGGTGTTGAGGCTATGACCCTCAACACTTCGCGAAGAATGGCTTAAATAGCCTGATGACAGCCTGCTTTTGTTTAGAAAAAGAAAACTATGGAATATAGTGAAGATGAGCGCTAGGCAAGAAAACGTCTCCTGCTGCGGCTTTCGGTTGTCTGAACGCTGACCGAAGTTTGTCAAAGTGAATCGTGCTACTTCTCACGCCATGAGCGAGGTTCGGCGGAGTTCGGCATCCATTGGGCTGAGTCGCCTACGGGCGTTTGTCACCCCACGCGTCCGGAGTTATCTGCAGAAAATACTTGATAGTGGCCTTGAGTTCATTCAGCGAGATGCTTTATGCCGAGCTTCGGCATTGAACCGTTCAAAAGCGTTTTCGCAGTTCGCGAAAAAATTCGGCCGCAGCTTCAAACGGTGCTGAGAGAATATACAGACCGATTGCGACGAGCCAGTAGGTGAACATCGACAGGATTGCCGAACCAACGGCGTAGACGAAGAATAGCAGGACGCTGCCTTCGTAGGGATAGAAGTTGATCATTCAGAGGATGAACGTGAGCGTGTAGGAGAGTGATGCGAACAGATCACCTTCGCCGGATTCGTTTTCGGAAGACAAGGTTCGATCTCCTGTTAGATCCGCTTTTTGCTAGCACCATTTTCGGTTCCGGTCGCATTGCGTTGCTTGCGTTAGGAGGGGCCTTTCTCGTAATGAAGGCTACAGGCGACTTACGCCAACATCTAGCTAGACAAGTCTAGCAATCCGGTATCGACGGCTCGCCTTACGAATAACATGCCGTCTCTCGGTGAGATAATTATCTATGATGCGCTGCTGTCCATCGATTCGGTAGTCGCCTCTCTGGCTGTGGCCAACAATCTTCCAATGGTTCTTGTTGCGATGATGGTGGCACATGTGATCTTGAACATATTTTGGAAGCAGATAGACGATTTCTTTCTCGGTCGTCCCCAGCTCATGACTTTGACCTTGTGCTTCGTGCTTGTTCTCGGTTTCGTTTCCCTGATACGGATTATGGGCTTGATCTTAGCGGAAGAGACTCTCATTATCGCTCTCGGCTTTGGTCTTGCGGTTGAGCTGCTCAATGGAAAAACCACCCAGCCGAAATCTAGATCGACCACTGCTTTGCCCAGTGCGGTAAAACAGATACGGTCCGTCCGCGTCGAGCCTGATATGCATTCAGTCCGCGTTGCGCAGTCGCCGGAGCTAAAGGGTGAGGTTGATCTTTTTGTCCCTCAAACGTGCGGTAGTTGTAATAATACGACATTCTCGGCATTCAGCTTCTGCATGTCGTGTGGCTCGGCATTCAGCGCCGAGGCTCACGCTTGACACTGCTCAAAAAACAGAGTTCCAGAAATCGATCTGCGAGTCTGTTCGAGCGACAAGCCCGAAGTACAGAGCTAAAGAAATCGGTTACTGGATCCACTTGCCTTAGTGGCGAAAGAACAGAGCTTCAGCAACCGACCCGCTATCTGAGTGGCCAAGTCCAAGAGCTACTGGGACCGCCGGCGTCTCGTCGGCACCGAGCGTGTTCGAATACGTTACAGTTGGAGATGGTTGATCCGGCACTCTGTGTCGACTCTTCACCGCGATGGACTAGGCTATGGTGAAACTCTCGGTGTCACCGAATTGGGATCGGGCTATGCGATCGAGCCGCGCAGGAAGCGGGAATCGAGTTCGTAGGTGGAAATCAACTCACTGCCTGTTTCTGTAATTAAAACCTGCTCTTCCAGTTTGACACCATCCCTGCCACCACGTTTCCCTGCGTAAAATTCTACGCAGAGCATCATGCCAGGCTCGAGAACGCCTTCTGGAATAACCGATTCGCCAACGTGATTCAGAGCGTGACGATAGGGGAGGAATGGTGGTTCGTCATCCATGCCGATGCCATGGAGCATGCAGGAATAAGCGAGTTGCTCGTAATCCGGCGAGAAATTCGGCGACTTCAAGCAGATGTCGCGATAAGCGACGCCGGGCTTGAGCATGTCGATCGTAGAGTGAATGAAGTCGTAAGCTACTTTGTAATTCTCTCGCTGTTCGTGATTGGTCTTGTCACCACAAACAAAAGTTCTCGAAAAGTCGCAGAGGTATCCTTCCGGTCCAATCATGTCGGTATCGATGCCGACCACGTCGCCTGGTTCTACCTGTCTGTAACCGGCTTCGTTGAACCAGGGGTTGGTATTACTGCCGGTGGCAAGCAATCGTGTGCTGGAGTGCTCTGCTCCATGCGCGAGCATGGTCGAGTAAAACACAGCGAGCAATTCATTTTCGGTTACGCCGGGTTTGATTGCGCGTTCCATGTCAGCAACTGCCAGATGCGCGACCCTGTAAGACTCGCGCAATAGCGTGATCTCTTCTTGGGTTTTTATCAAACGAGCCTGCTGCATTATTTCGTCGGCATCGCAAACTGCGATGCCCGCTTCCTCTAGTGCGCGAAACCCATAGAAATCAATCGTGTCGATACCGAGGCGCGGCGAGAGTTGTGTGCCGCTGCAGTCCTTCAAGAGCTCACGAAGATCTGATGCCCAGTCGTTGGCTCTGTTCACCGCTTCGTGCTGCGAGAATCGGTATTGCCATGTTTTCGCTACGCGAGCGTTGGGCCACACTCGTTGTGCGCGGAACAAGGCGTGTCCGTATTCGAACAAAGTCGGATCGCCGGAGACTGGCACGAAGGCATAGCGCGCCATGTTAACTGAGGTCCAGGAATGCATCACGGAGATCCCGGTTGCATAGCGGATGTTGACTGGATTGAGCAAAAGCAAGCCGCCCATATCGCGACGAGCCATTTCGCGCTGTACGTTGGCGAGCCGGTCTCGGCGGAGTACTTCGAAGTTCACGGCTGGTTCAGCCAGAGTTCTGCTCTCTCGTTGCAGTGTTTGAATCATGACAAACGTCCTGAGAAGTGAGTGGGATATGGGACGGGGCTTAGTTTAGCATCGAATCTCTTTTGATATCTGGAAAAAGTTAAAGGTTGGTTGGAAGGTTACGGAGGAATATAGTATTAAGACGGGCAGCTACAAGCGATTTCGAGAAGATGGTAAGTCGGGCTTGCGCGGCTGTTTTATGGAGTGTTTTCTCTGTTTCAATCTGCGGGCTAAAGTTGGAAAACGCATCCGGAGCAGTGCAGAAGCGCGTCTCGCTCGCTTGCCGATTCGCTGAGGAATCGAAGCGGTGAGTTCGTCTTCTGCACTGTCCGAATCGTCGTTCATCCATGTCGGACTTTCAATCGCGCCGAGCTTTCTGAAACCTAGGACAGCCGGAAGAGCAAGCATCCATACTTGCTCTTCCGTGTGCCGACCACCGGGTTAGGCGAACCTGCTGGTCAGACGACCCGTTACTTCTTGGGCTTCATCCCCTTGAGCAGCCGGAGCGCTCGCTCATATGTCCCATCCGCGCTCTTGGAGTGCTCCGTGATGGCTTCCTTGTAAGCCTCGAAGCGTTGGACCAGGTAGGTCGCGCGCACGAGAGCATTATTGAGCCAGGAGATGCTGTGCATGAAGGCGTCGCAGAGCGGGCCGTCTTCTGCGATCTCATCCGCGGTCGCTTCCGTCTGGAGGTACACGTAGTTCTCTCGGGTATCGGTCAGGAACTGACTGCGGCGCGCCGCAGCGAGGTGCCGCGCTTTCTCCAGGTTGCTTGCGCACTGGATGAAGCGCTGACGGATGGTCTCGAAAGCGCACAGATCCTGAGTGTCGGTCGGGAACTGGAGCTGCTTCGTTTCGTGATTGACCGTGCTGTGTCCGAGTCGGCTCCACAGCATATTCTCGACTTCGGTGAACGCTCGGGTGGCCGTCAGCAAGTCACGGATGTAACCGCTCAGCGGTGCCAGCCCTGCGGTCTCCGCCGGGTGCAGCGAGTAGAAGAGGGTCGGCAGCGTCTGGACCTTCTGGCTGACCAGCATCCCCAGCACCATGAGCGATTTGGAGACATCGCTGTGGGCGAGGTCGTGAAGCGTTGTCGTCTCTTCCATCTGCCGATGCAGCGCGTCCTTGTGGTCCGGGAGCTCTTGCTTCAAGTAGCGCTCGTGGTCTTTGATCGCGTCGCGCACTTCGATCAGAAGTTGCGTGACGCGGACGACGTTGAGCTTGTAGTCTAGCCCGACATCCGCGGTCTTGGGCTGCTCCATGTCGAGATGGCGGAACGTGAAGCTCCAGCTACGCTGCAGGTGCCACAGGTGCAGGATGAACTTGGACTTCGCGGCCTGGAAGGCTGCGCGCCGGAAAGCGCGTTGCTCGCTGACGCAGGAAGTAGTCGGTCGCGGACCCGAGCGCTTGTGCTTGTCCGCCTCCTCCAGCGCTCCACGTGCGGTTCCCACCTCGGTCCGTGCCTCCTTGCAGGAGTCCCGGTCGGCGGTGAGCTGCTCGTAGACCTTCGCGAGCTCTTCCTGACCGGGCACGTTCTTGATGAAGTACGGCGGGCGGGCGCTCAGGATGAGTGTGGGCTTGGTGCTGGTGGCGGTGCGACGGTTAGTCGTTGTCATTAGTGAGTATCCTTGCCTGGAAGTGGTAATCGCGCCGGCACATATCCCCAGGCAGGTATGCCGTTGCGCGAAATGGCTGAAGCGCAACGTCTCGCCAACTGGCTTAGACGTTGTTGTTGCTCCAGGTTGTGTCGTCGTGCCGATCTGCCCAGTATGTAGGCATGGAAACCGACAAGACCGTTCCCGCCGTTATCGATGCTGCAGGATTCGAAACGTCGAGGTGAGGGCTAACACCTGACGCACTGTGCGAATCTGTCCGCCATTGGCGGATCAGAAAAACAGTAGCAGTTGCACATTGGTTCGAGTAGAAGTCTGCGAGCGGTCGAGAAAACGGGTACCTGGAAAACCTAATGACTGTAGAGGCTGTACATCAACTGTGTCGATTTGAATTATGCCTAATGTGCGAAAAGCTGCATGAGGACTTTCTGGAACTCCAGTAATTTACAGCTCGTTTTCATCAATATCGAAAGGCGAGCCAAACATTCAAATTTCGTAAGATTCTCATGATATGTGCAATTGCACCATTCTGTCGTTATCTCGGTTGGATGAAAACGAGAGGGTCAGGCTCTAGAGGAAAGCGCCCAGAATGCCAACTCTGGCGCTTTCTGATTGTTTGTCGTGGACTAGTAGAGAACCTTGAGAATCGTGTCGGGATAGAGGAACGGCTCCTCATCAAGCTCTGGGTCCTTCATGCCGTTGTTCTGGCGCGACAGTCGAATTGCATCCATCTGCATTTGAACCATCTTTGCTCCCTTAAGATTCTCGATCACGTCTGGATGACTCTTGTCGCTAAGCAGTTTTGAAAAGCGTTTCAACAGAAAATAGAATGCCATGACATGACGATCCGATTTAGCGAGTTGATGATCGATTCTTGCTGCGATGGCGTAGAGCTTTACGGCGTGCTTGTAAGTCTCGATTGCCGCTCTGATATCTCGCTTTTGCTCCAGGAATGTTCCCTTGTAACCGAGCAACCATGAGGCTTGTAGCAGCAGATCCACTCTACGCCAGAAGTCTTCGGTCGTTTCCAAATTGTTCATTACATCGGTCAAGCGCGCCAGGCGGCGCTCCAGGAGGGCGTGATCGATGATTGATGCGACATCAATTCTTCGTGTCGTGCGAGAAAGACGTTGAGTTTCGTCTTGCGAAGGCATATAGACACATGACAGGCGCACGCTAGGGTCATCAATCGAGAGACTGGTCGGCACTGCAGTCGTGTATGGTCGGAAATTGAGCTCTATTGGCGGCTCTGCGCTGAGCTCGATTGTTGCATCGGAATCCAAGTGGCTTTCGTCTGGACCGTTATTGCGACTGGCATCCAGCTGGCAGAAGGTGTCATAATCCGCTTCGAAAGTTTGAACTAATGAGTAAATATAGACCTGATCTGCTTCTGAGAGATCGCGCATATCGCTGATGTCTTCAAGCATCTCCGCGTAATTTATGATTGCAATACTGCCAAGCTCGTCCATGTATTTTTTGAACAGCTCTATCGCTCGGGAAGTGAGATTCTCTTGTGCAGGCTCTTCAGCGGCTAACCCGGCCTTCTCCAGGTTCGAAGAGCCGACGCACCAGGAGCGTTTCTTTGTCTGTACGAAGAAGGATTCTTGTGCCAGTGGGTCAGGCATTTTGTGAAGCTCTGAAAGCGGATCTTGTGTATTGTTAGCACCTGGTGTCGTGTCACAGTTGCCGGACGGGTCCGGTGGAAATGAGCCAATCATGTCACTCCTTCGCTGCACTTAAGGCAAGGCTAGTAAATAAGCGGGTTGGTCGAGATAGAGCAATCGAGCGTGGTATGCCACTGCATTTGGAGGCTACACGTGAAGTGCTTCCAAAGGCGAGTTATAGCCGCTATCGGCGTTTGATCAGGGTTGGGGGGTAGTTGAGAAAGCTTGATGGCGATATCGCTACAGTTTCATCATAGGGCGAAAACGCGCTGCTGTGAATTCGCGAAAGTAACCTAGCCAAAGTTATCTAGCCAAAGTGCGTACGTAAAAGCGTCGGTCCAGTCAATATCGAAACAATGAGCATTCATCTCTACTCGGTTCTGTATTGATTGTTTTTAAGAGAGGCGGGCATCAAGTGTGGCTGGGGCTGACGGGAGAGACCTTAACGTGATCATATTTGCTTTTGATATGCTCAAGCTCATAGAGTATGGCGCAAGTTTATTTGATCTCTGGAACTCATGATTTAAACACAGGACGGATACCTCGAGCATTTGAAAAACCAGTTTGTGCAGCAAGACGCTGTAGTGAGTGAATCCAGAGAGTTGTAATTGAGTGTCGGCGATGTGCAATGCTATTGCTTGTCGCTGTGTTCCTTCCGACGAGGTGATAAATGGCTGACATACCTGACCCCACCGGGGAACAGGTCAACTTCGGCGTCTTGGGCGGCATGCCCATGCCGGCTGAGTTGAGACCTGGATCTGGATCCGGATCCATGATGGAGTTCACCGAGTTTTTCAGATTGCCCAGCGAGAACCTGCGGCTACTGTTGGAGCTCGCCGAGAAAGCGACCCTGAAACCGCGCCCGCCCCAGGCGCATCGCGACTTCATCGACGAGTTCTATCGAACTGTGGAACGATTCACCACGACGGTCGAATTCGGCACGATTTTCTGTGTGCTTTCTTGGATGAAAGACATCCGGGCCCGTGTGTACGCGTCACTGCCGACCTTCGAGGCGTGCGGCGCCGTAGAGGCTCTCCTCGAGCGTGCTCCGGAAGGATTCGACGTGGACGCTTTCCTGAAGACCATTCCGACGGACTTCTCCAGGCTTCCTGAGATGGAGTTGTTCCAGGAGGACTGGAAGCGATTCCGGACCCCGCCCGGGAATAAGCCGTATCGCGATCGGATGGTAATCGTCAAGATTCCGCCTTACCCAGCGCGCCAGCTCCGTGGTTCCGGCGCTGTGGTCGAAGGTGGTGATGTGGGCTCTGACAACAAGGAGACGACTTCCAATGGCTGAGACAGGCGAGCACGCGTCGTCCGCTCCGCTGAGCGTCATGTATCCATCAACGTCGGTCAGTAATCACTACGATGGCTTCATCACGCTCATGGAGCCAATGCCAGTGCCTATGCTAGTCATCGGCGGCGTTGAGTCGTTCGATCGCACCCGGGAGTACGGCGTCAATCCGTACCGTCTTGGTGAAGATACCTATCGTGCCCTTCTCGAGCGGTTCGGCGAACAGACCGAATAGTATCGTCAATGGTGCACGGTGTGGGTTGGCATTGTCAGCGGACGCTTCGACAGGTCGACATGTTTCTATCTTGTCGAAGCGTCCTTTCGGTCTTGGCTGCGCTGAGCAGCTTCATCCGTGTTGTGAAGTGAGCCGAGGTTGAAACGCTTCGACGGCATGTCGCAATTACAGCGTTCTTCTTCCTTCGTCCTCGGCTTCGCTTCGCAGCCACATTGCAAGTAAAGGAAACAGATGGAATGGCACGACATTAGCAAGAAGTACGCCTGCAAGGGTGAGTTCGCACGCTGCAAAACCTGCGGACTGGTGCTTACCGAGGCGAACTTCACCAAAAGACGAAAGTTTGGTCTCGGGTTGTTGATTGCAGCCGCTGTCATCGCAGTGCTCATGACCATTGCGAACAGCGTTGATATTCTTCCTCCTCCTCTTGCCGGCATCGGTGGCTTGGCTATCACTTTTCTGATTGTCTTCGGCGGTGCAGCCCGAGACCGTGACACCGCCGTCGGATTGCATGCTCGAGGTCAGATCTGAATTACCGTCCTGCACAGGAGAAACCTATGGGCCCCTACATTTTCTGGGCAGTCGTCGGTGCAATCGGCGGCTTGTTCTGCTTCATCTGTGAAGAAGGCGAACGCATGGAGTCGGACCGTCGGATTATGATCCAGTTCCTCTCCCTGATCTTCGGCTTCGTGATCGGTACAACTATCTTCGGCGGTCACGAGCCCGACGGCGGATCGTGGCTCCTGGGGCTGATTGCCCAGGTCGCAAGCTGCGAGATCGTCTTCAGGTTGCTCAAGCCATACCACTTCCTCGGTAGAGACTGAACGTTCAGCCTCGCCGGTCTTGGTCGTCAGGCTCGCAAAGGCAGGTCGCACCCGAGTTGTTGGGAGTGTGTCTGGGCATTCGAGATTCCTGGCGTGCGCGAGTGAGAAAACGGAAACCGGCATGGTTTCTTTGTTTTCTCCTCCTTGGTCCTGATTTATTCATGCATATAGTACAGCTCCGATCACTGTAAATCTTTGAGAGAGAGCCCACGGACAGTGTTTTGG